>CBFDTP010000042.1:0-12528 GCA_965612975.1 uncultured Dehalococcoidia bacterium
GAAGTCAACGGCCCGACGGATATAGCTGCTTCCCGGGTCCTCTCCGGCGGCCTTAAGGGCCGGCAGCACGAGCCCGGTCCCGTAGACGTAGTTGACCCCCCACCTTCCAAACCAGGCCCCGTCTTTCTCCTGGGCCCTCTTTAGATATTTCACCCCCCTTTCAACGCTTTCCCGGAACTCGCCCAGCTCGCTGAGAAACTCGATCGCATGGTTGGTGACGTCCGGGCTGGGGGGATCGAGGGGGGTGACGAAGTCGGCGAAGGGAATGTGGGCCAGCGGTCCTCGGTCGTTGTCCCTATCGAAGGCAGCCCAACCTCCGTTCCGGCTTTGCATCCCGACCACCCAGCGGGCCGCCCGCCGAACGGCGGAGAGCTTCTGCCTCTCCTCCGGCTCGGGAAGCCTCACCTGAAGTAACGCCCGCGGCACCACGGAGGAGTCATCGATGTCCGGATAGCAGTTGTTCTCGAACTCGAAGGCCCAGCAGCCGGGCTCAATTCCCGGATTCTTCACCGCCCAGTCTCCCCTCACCCGGATTTCCTTCCTCAAGAGCCAGCGGGCAGACTTAAGCAGGGCGGGGTGGTCCGGGGGGAGGCCGGACTCCCTCAAGGCCAGGATGGCCCAAGCGGTATCCCAGACGGGAGATACCGCCGGCTGAAGGCGAAAGCCCTCTTCATCCTCAATGATGAAGTTCTCCAGTCCCTCCACCCCTTTTTTCATGACCGGGTGATCGTCTGGGTACCCCAGTCCCTTTAAGGCGAAGAGCGCATAGACCCAGGGGAGCATGATTCCACCCCAGCTACCATCGGCGTCCTGATGGGCCACCACCCATTCCTCAACTAGACTTAAGGCCCTTTTTCTCCCGGGTTTCAGGGGCGACTTCTGGTAAAGCTTGAGGAGCCGGTCTAAAAGGAGATAGAGGTTCTCCCAGGAGATTATCCCCTCCCTTTGGCCCAGGGAGTGGTCCTGCTTCCCCTCCGGGTAGAGCTCGGCGACCCCGCGTCCGTCCGGGACGGGGCAGGATGGCTGGAGGTGGGAGAGGAGGGTCAGGGCCATGATGGTGGCCCGGGCCCAGCTGGAGAATTCATAGATGTTGAAGTAAAACCACCTGGGGAGGAAGATCAGTTCCGGCGGCACGGTCGGCGTAGCGCTCCAGGGGAACTGGCCAAAGCAAGCGAGCCAGACCTTGGTGATCACGTTAGTCCGGGTTAGCCCACCCCGGGAGAGGATGAATTCCCGGGCCCTTTTCATGAACTCCTCCTCGGGAGATAGTCCGGCGAGCTTGAGGGCAAAGTAAACCTGCACGCTCACACTGAGGTCCCCCGGCCCACCCTTATAAGCTGGCCAGGAGCCATCTGGATTCTGACGACCTCTTACGAACTTGATCAGGCGGCTTGTGCGCTCTTCGCCAATCTTCCGGCCCAGGAAGTGCATCACCGGGATATATCCAGCAGCAACCGAGACATCGGCTTCCAGTTCCCCCATCCAGTAACCCTCCGGCCTCTGAAGGCGCAGCAGCTTTTCCCGCGCCCGCCCGATCGCTTGCTCCAAATCTTCCCTTTTCGGGGAATTACTTAACATAACCATTGGCTCGGAACCATTTCACCGCCTTCTCCAGGCCTTCCTCCACCGGAGTCGGGCTAAAGCCGAGTTCTCTTACGGCCTTGGAGCAGTCGAAAAACCGGAACCACCTGGCGGCCCTAACCGCCTCGACTGTAACCCAGGGATTCTTGCCTCGGAGCCTTCCCCACATCTCGCTAAGGTAACCGGTGGCCAGGGCCAAGAAAAGAGGAAGGCGAATTCGAGGGGGCCTTATCCCGGTAAGCCAGCCCAGCATTCGCAGGATCTCCCGGAAGGTGAGGTTCTCGTTTCCCAGGAGGTATCTTTCCCCCGGTCTTCCCCTCTCCAGGGCCAGCACGTGTCCCCGGGCCACGTCCTCCACGTTTACCAGGTTGAGCCCGGTGTTGACATAGGCCGGGAGCCTTCGGTTCAAGAAGGAGAGGATGAACTGGCCGGTGGGAGTCGGCTTGATATCATAAGGGCCCACGGGAGTGGTGGGGTTTACCACCACCACGGGAAGACCTTCCTCGGACATGTGGAGCGCCACCTTCTCCGCTAGGAACTTGGAGCGTTTATAATGGTTGGTGAGCTCCTCCGGACGGGCAAAGAGATTTTCATTTCCCAGGCCAGTCTTCCGGTCAACCCCGATGGTGGACTCAGTGCTGGTGTAGACCACCTTTTTGATCCCCTTTCTCAGGGCTGCTCGAAGGAGGTTTTCCGTCCCCTTTACATTTATCTCGTACATCACCTCCGGCCGAGGTACCCAGAAGGTGTAGAGGGCAGCGACATGGAAGAGCACCTCGCACCCATCTAGGGCCTTCTCCAGGGACTGTGGCTCCCTCAGGTCGCCGAAGGCGAGCTCCATGTCCAGGCCTTCGATGTTCCGGCGATCGCTTTCCTTCCTCACCAAGGCCCTCACCTTGAAGCCCTGTCGAAGCAGCTCCCGGACCAGGTTGGCACCGATGAACCCCGTGGCTCCGGTCACCAGGGCTTTTGGTTTACCCGACTTCATCCAGCTCCTTCAGGTAGGCTTTGAGGAACAACTTCAGGTTCCTCCTCGCTTTCCAGGAGCCCCGGAAAACGCCCGGCAGGGCCAGCAAACTTAAGGGATGCCGGGCAAAATAGCGGGTTGCCCTTCCCGCCAGCCAGTTTCCCCAGGGGTCAGCGAACTGTTCAAAATGGGGAGATTTATCCCTTGAGGTATCGGAGATAAATCGTATGGCCACAAAAGGGATTTGGTGGGAGGAAGCAACCTCAGCCTCCCAGAAGTTCTCCATCTCCAGCACCTGGACCCCGTATTTCTCGCCAAGGGCCACCTTCTCTCGTGGCTCGGAGATAAATCGGGGCACGGTGAGCCCTCTCCCCCAGGAGAAGGAGATGCCGGAAAGCGCCAGGGCACGAGCCGCTAGGAGGGAGAGATGGTTGTTGCTGAAAAGTTCGCCTTCGGGCTCGGGCCTGAGGATGCCATGGCAGATTACTGCCTCCCCCCGTCTCAGGCTCCCCACCGTGCCTCCCCCGAAGCCGCAGGAGAGCAAGAGCTCGGGCTTATACTCCCTGACAAGCAGGCTGGTCACCTCGCCGCTTCTCCTCCCTATCCCGGTTATGACCACCACCACGTCCTTTCCCCACAACCTCCCCTCTACTGCCCAACCTCCCCCCAGTTCTGATCTTCGATCTCCCTCCACTTCCCGGAGCACTTCTTGAATTTCGAACGGCAGGGCGGCCAGGATGCCGATCAGCCGTGGATGAGCGTCCATATCGCGGAGGGACTCCGGCTTATCGCCCCGATTGCCCCGGGTTCAAATCCCGAGTGCAGGGTGCAGCTCGCACAGCGCGGGTCCCTCCCCGGGCCGTAGGCTTCCCAGCGGGTCTCGTTTAGGAGTTCGGCGAAGCTCTGGCAGTACTCGTCCGCCAGAAGATAACAGGGCCTTCTCCATCCTGCTGGGGTTCGCGTGGGAATGGCCCAGGGGAGGCACTCCAGCCTCTTCTCGCCGGCGAGAAACTTGAGATAGAGATTGGTATGATAGAGTCGGAACTTCTTCCGCCATTGGTAGACCTGCTGGAAGAAGTCCCTCACTTCATCTGGGGAGAGGAAAAGGTCCTCCTCTAACCCCTGAAAGTTAAAGGCGGGGGCGATCATCATTCCATCAACACCAAGGCCGGAGAGCAGCGAGAAGAGCTCCTCTACTTCGGCGGGGCTGGTGCCCTTGAAGACGGTGGTGTTAGTGAGCACCCTGAATCCGGCGGCTTTGGCCTCCTTTATGCCGGCAATGGCTTCCTCAAAGGCCCCCTTTAGCCCTACGATACGCTCGTGGGTAGGCTTGAGGCCATCGAGGTGAAGCACGAAGCTGAAGTAGGGGCTGGGCCTGAATTTAGGAAGCGACTTTCGGAGCAGCAGTCCGTTGGTGCAGAGGTAGGTGAACTTCTTTCGGCGAACGAACTGTTCGACGATCTCACCAACCTGGGGGTGAAGCAGGGGCTCTCCTCCACTCACCGAGACCGCCGGGGCTCCACTCTCCTCCAGCGCTTTAAGACAGTCCTCTACGCTGAGATCTGGAGGAAGGGATTCCTTGGATTCCCGGATTCTTCCACATCCGATGCAGGCGAGGTTGCAGCGGAGGGTGGGCTCGAGCATGAGCGTGAAGGCAAAACGGGCTCGACCTTTAAGCTTGTTTCCCAAGAGGTAGGTGAATAGTCGAAAGGAAACCCTTAACGGGAAGCCCATCTCCAGAATCCTCAGGCCTGCATGTGGGCAAACGGCATAGAGCTCCTTCAAAAATCCCTTTTGGCTGAAAAAAGGGCCAGTTCCTTCAGGCTCTCCTTTGGCGATTTCCGTAACGGGAACTCGGCCAGCCGGGCCAGTGCCTGGTGGCAATGTTCCTGGGCTAATTCCTGAGCGAACTCCCGGCTGCCGCAGCGCTCCAAGATCTCCACTGCCAGGTTCACCTCTTCTTCCTGAAGCTCTTTCTTCTGGTAAAGTTGACGGAGTTCACCTGACCTCTCCAGGGCATGGATTACGGGGAGGGTCTTCTTCCGACGGCGGATGTCAGCCCGGGGTTTCTTCCCCGTCTTCTCCTCGCTACCCCAGATTCCCAAGATGTCGTCTCTTATCTGAAAGGCGAGGCCTAGCTCTTTTCCGTAACCGCGCAAGGCGGTGACAAGCTCCTCATCGTCGGTTCCCAGCGAGGCCCCCATCCAGGCGGCGCCTTCGAAGAGGGCCGCGGTCTTTCTCTCCACCATCTTCAGATAAGCTTCCACCCGGATGTCAAGCCGCTCTTCAAAGATGAGGTCGAGATACTGTCCCTCGATTAGCTTGAGGCAACTCTCCTCCAGGATTTGTAGTGCCCGGATAACCTTCTCCGCCGAGATGTCCTTCTCCCTGAGCCGCAGCACGGTCAGGGCAGCCAGGGTGTGCAGGGCATCCCCGGCGTTGATGGCCTGAGGCTTTCCCCAGATGGCCCACACCGTTGGCCGATGCCGGCGTTCAAGGTCCTCATCTTGAACGTCATCGTGGATGAGGGTGAAGTTGTGTAGAAGTTCCAGGGCGGCTGCTGCGGGGAGGATTTCCTGGGGATTGCCGCCGACGGCTTCGCCGGCGAGCAGGCAGAGGATGGCCCGCAGCGACTTCCCTTTGACCGCTTGGGTAGGTTTTCCCTCTGGGTCGACCCAGCCCAGATGGTAGCGGAGGAGATTGTAGAAGGGGAGTTCATGCCCTTCGAAGGACTTCTTAAGTTCCTCCTCGATCTCGGAGTGGTGCTGTTCTAGGGAGGCGGATGAACCTTTGGTGGCGGGACCCAGCTTCACTCCAAACCCCCGAGTTTGACCCCGCGTTTAGCTCTACGACTACTTCGTTCCAGCTCCGGAAAGGAAGCCCTGGCCTTCTGGGCGATCCCTTCAGCATCCAGTCCGCAGAGTGAACGAAGCAAAGCCTGGGGACCATGAGGGATAAATTGATCAGGTAGTCCGAGGCAGACGGCCTTTACGCTGGTAGTTCCTGACTCGGCCAGCAGTTGAAGGACCCGACCTCCCACGCCGCCAGCCACCGCGTTCTCCTCCACCACGATGAGCCTTCCCAGCCTGGCAGAGCCGAGTACGAGCTCTGAGTCCAGAGGCTTGGCAAAGCGCAGGTCCACCACCTGGCACTCGATCCCCTCCTGAGAGAGGGACTCGGCGGCGGAAAGCGCGGGATAGACGGCGGAGCCGATGGCCAGTATGGCGAGATCGGTTCCCTCCCGCAGCACCTCTCCTTTCCCCAGGGGTAGTTCCCTGAGTTCAGCCTCCAGGGGTGTGCCCCACCCGCTGCCTCGGGGGTAGCGGAGGGCCATGGGTTGGCCACTCTTTACCGCGGTGAAGAGTAGGTGCTGTAGTTCGTTCTCATCCCGGGGAGCAGCTATCACCAGGTTCGGCACACAGCCGAGATAGGAGAGGTCGAAGGCTCCTTGGTGGGTCTTGCCGTCATCGCCGACGATTCCTGCCCGGTCAATGGCGAAGACCACCGGCAGGTTCTGGAGGCAAACGTCGTGGATGAGCTGATCATAGGCTCGCTGGAGAAAGGTGGAGTAGATGGCCACGATGGGAACGAGGCCCTGAGTGGCCAAACCGGCAGCCAGGGTAACGGCGTGCTGTTCGCAGATGCCCACATCGAAGACCCGCTCGGGGAACTCCTTGGCCACCGGCTTGAGTCCAGTGCCCTCCAGCATGGCGGCGGTGATGGCCACCACTCTGGGGTTCTGGCGGAAAAGCTTGAGCACGGTCTGGCCGAAGACCTGGCTGAAGGAGGGGACCGCTTTCTCCCTCGAGGGGGGAGGAACCCCGTGGAAGCTGACGGCATCGGATTCCGCTGGAGGGTAGCCCTTCCCCTTCTGGGTGAGCACGTGAACAAGGGTGGGCTTGCGTGAGTAAAGCTTCGCCCACCTTAAGGCCTCCTCCAGTTCCTCAAGCGAATGGCCGTTGACCGGACCGATATAGGCGAACCCTAACTCCTCCCAGAAGGTGGGCAGGAGCTGGCGTTTGAAGCCTTCCTTAGCTGCTTGGCCGAGCTTTAAGAGCGGACCCAGGCGGGGGAAGCGCCCAGCCAGCCGGGAGGTCCGCTCTTTCACTTGGGCATAGCGGGGATCAAGCCTGATCCGTTGCAAAAGTTTGCTCAACGCCCCGACATTGGGGGAGATGGCCATGCCATTGTCGTTGAGGATCACGGTCAGCCTTTTTCCCAGATGTCCGGCATGATTGATGGCCTCAAAGGCCATCCCGCCGGTGAGGGCACCATCTCCAATGACGGCTACCACATGGTGCTCCTTCCCGCTGAGGTCTCGGGCCAGAGCCATCCCCAGGGCAGCCGAGATGGAAGTCGAGGCATGTCCAGCGCCGAAGTGGTCGTGAGGACTCTCCTCCCGGTTGCTAAACCCGGAAAGGCCACCATACTGGCGGATGGTGGGGAAGGAATCCCTCCTGCCGGTGAGGAGCTTGTGAACATAGGTCTGGTGGCTCACATCCCAGACGATCTTATCTCGGGGGCTGTTAAACACCCGGTGGAGGGCCACGGTGAGCTCAACCACACCCAGATTGGAAGCCAGGTGACCACCATTATGATTGACCGTCTCGATTAACCTTTGTCTAATCTCGGAGCAGAGCTGCTCCAGCTCACTCAGGCTGAGGTGCTTGAGGTCAGAAGGACTTTCTATCCGCTCCAGCATCATCTATACCTCGTATAACTATGTATATCACTAAACTAGGTATTTGTCAAGCTACCCGTTTTACGGGCCTTGGTCTTGCAGCCGAACTCTTCCTGCATTATACTTTAGTGTTCGGCAATATGGAAGGTCTCCTCAGCAAAGTCAGGGAATATCTTCCCCCGCCAGAGGTCAAGCGGGTAGAGGAAGCGTGTCAGTTTCTGGCTGAATTGGGCCAGCTCGATTCAAGCTTGGAAGTGGCCGAGATACTGGCTGACCTTCAACTTGATAGCCATTCTCTGACGGCCGCCCTGCTTCACCCGCTGGCTCAGAAACACCCACCCGAGGAGCTCGAGCGCCGCTTCGGCAAGGTGGTGAGAAGGCTCCTGGACAGCCTGGTTAAGCTGGACCAACTTCCTTCGCCGGTGCTGAGCGAGACCCAGGCCGAGAGCTTGCGCCGCCTTTTCCTCACCCTGGCTCAAGACCTGCGCGTTCTACTCATAAGTCTGGCGGAGAAACTTTGCGGGCTGCGCCACCTGAAATCCTTCCCCCGCGAGAGGCGCCAGACCTTGGCTCGAGAGGCCATGGAGGTCTATGCTCCCCTGGCCCACCGTCTGGGCATCTGGCAACTGAAGTGGGAGCTGGAAGACCTTTCTTTTAAATACCTCCACCCGGAGGAATACCGCGAGATCGTTCAGTTATTTGATACCCGTCGGAAGGAGCGCGAGAGGTATATCACTCATGCCTGCCGGATCCTGCGCAGCAAGCTCTCCGAGGCCGGCATCGAAGCCGAGGTCACCGGCAGGCCAAAAAACGTCTACAGCATTTATAACAAGATCAAGAAGTACGCCGATGAAGGGAAGGAGTTCAGCAACATTCACGACATTCTGGCTCTTCGGGTGCTGGTGCCCGAAGTTCAGGACTGCTACCACGCCTTGGGCGTCATTCATAGCTTTTGGCATCCGCTCCCGGGGAGCTTTGATGATTACATCGCCAATCCAAAGAGCAATGGCTATCAATCTCTTCACACCACGGTGGTGGCTCTAGAGGGCCGCCCCCTGGAAATACAGATCCGGACCTATGAGATGCACCGCATTGCCGAGTACGGTGTAGCCGCCCACTGGAAGTACAAGGAGGGGATTAAGGAGGATTTTGCCTTCGAGGAGAAGCTGGCCTGGCTCAGACAGCTCCTGGAATGGCAGCAGGAGCTGAGCGGCACCCTCTTTGCGGAGCAAATTCAGACGGATTTCTTCCAAGATCGGATCTACGTCTTCACCCCTAAGGGGGAGATAAAGGAACTCCCTCGAGGTGCCACGCCGCTGGACTTTGCCTACCAAATTCACACCGAACTGGGGCATCGGTGCATCGGGGCCAAGGTCAACGGCAAACTCGTCCCCCTGAATTACAAACTTCAGGTGGGAGACATCGTGGAGATCTTGGCTACCAAGGCTGAGCGAGGCCCCAGCTTCGACTGGCTCAACCCGGAGCTGGGTTATGTCCAGACGCCTCAAGCCAAGGCCAAGATCAAGCAGTGGTTTCGACGGCGGGAGAGGGCGGAGAACATCGAGCGTGGGAGGAAACATCTCGAAAAGGAACTCTCTCGCCTGGGGATAAGTCGCTCCCATGAGGAGATAGCTGAGCTCTTCGGCTACGATAGCCCGGAGGACTTCCTGGCGGCCCTTGGCTGCGGCGACCTCACTCCCGGCCAGGTTGCTTCGAAGTTAATGCCCCGGGAGGAACTTCCTCCCCCCGCTCCGCCGAAGCCCATCGAGCCGAGCCCGACCATCCAGGTGCTGGGCGTCGGTGACTTGCTGGTCCACCTCGCTTCCTGTTGCCATCCCGTCCCCGGAGACGACATCATCGGGTTCATCACCCGCACCCGGGGGGTTAGCATCCACCGTCGAGATTGCCCCAATATCATTAACGAGGACGAGAAGGAGAGGCTGATCGAGGTGAGCTGGGGCCGCCAAACTCAGGCCTATCCCGTCAGCCTCCGCGTCAAGGCCTGGGACAGGGTGGGGTTGATCAAGGATCTGAGCACCGTTATCTCCGAGGCGAAGATAAATATCGCTTCTATCTCCAGCTTTGACTATGACGCTGATGCCACGGTTACCATCTTCCTCACCCTCGAGGTGAATAATGTTGAGCAGCTTAACCGACTTCTCCCCCAGCTCGAGGGAGTGAGGGGGGTCATCAAGGTGACCCGAGGTGATGGTAAGGCCGATGGTTCCTAGGGAGAAGGTTGAGTTCCTGCCCACCGGCCCCGGCGTTTACTTCTTCAAGGATGGCTCCGGGAGCGTGCTCTATGTGGGTAAGGCACAGAACTTAAGAGCCCGGGTGAGGTCTTATTTTGCTGCCTCTCAACCCCTCTCCCCTAAGTTAAGGCAGATGCTCAACCGGGCGGAGGACATTGATTTCGTCCTCACCGACTCCGAGCAGGAAGCGATCATCCTCGAGTGCAACTTCATCAAGCGCTATCGGCCGAAGTACAACGTGCGCCTCAAGGATGATAAGGGTTACCCCTATCTTAAGATCAACATCTCGGAGGAATGGCCGCGGGTGTACATCACCCGAAAGCTGGAAGACGACGGCAGCCGCTATTTCGGTCCCTTCGCCAGCGCTGGCAGTCTTCGTCGCACCTATAACCTCATCAAAAAGCTTTTCCCCTTCCGTTCCTGCAACAAGAGCCTGAAAAAGCCCGAGCCTCGCCCCTGCCTGGAGTACTACATTCACCGCTGTGCTGGCCCCTGCGTCGGAGCGGTGAGCCGGGATGAGTACCAGGGCATCATCCGGCAGGTGATCCTTTTCCTCGAGGGAAAGCGGGAAAGCCTCCTCCGACAGCTAAGACGCAGAATGACCGAGGCGGCGGAGAGGCTCGAGTTCGAGAAGGCCGCCATCCTCCGGGATCAAATCCAGGCCGTGGAAAGGATAGCTCAGCAGCAGAAGGTGGTCACGCTCTCTCGGGAGAACCTGGATGTGGTGGCCCTGGCCCAAGAGGAGGATTTGGCTGGCGTTCAAATGTTCTTCATCCGGGAAGGCAAGCTCATTGGGCAGGAGCACTTCGTGCTGGAAGGGGCCCAGGATGAAGCCCCGGAGCAGGTGCTCGCCAGCTTTTTAAAGCAGTTCTATAGCTCAGGCCCCTCAGTGCCCCCGGAGATACTGCTCTCCGCTCAACTCGCCGAGGGGCAACTCCTGGAATCCTGGTTGGGGACCAGAAGGGGAGCGAGGGTGAGGATTCGAGTTCCCCGTCGCGGAAGGAAAAGGGAGCTGGTAGAGCTGGCCCAGAGAAATGCTCAGGAAGCTCTGGAGCAGCTAAAGCTCAAGCGGCTGGTGGAGGCTGGCAGGGCATCCCGAGCCTTAGAGGAGCTTAAGGTATGGCTTGGCCTGCCCGAGCTCCCACATTGCATAGAGTGCTATGATATTTCCGATATTCGGGGGAAGGCTGCCGTAGGTAGTCTCGTCGTCTTCGAGGAGGGACAACCGAAGCCAGCTTTCTACCGCCGGTTTCGGATCAAGGCCGTGGCGGGGATGGATGATTACGCCATGATGCGGGAGGTGCTCCGCCGTCGTTTTGGGAGGCTCAAGCAGGGCGAGGAAGGCTGGTCTCGAATCCCCCAGCTAGTTCTGATTGACGGAGGCCGAGGCCATCTCAACCTTGCCCTGGAGGTGATGCGGGAGCTCAACCTTGAGTCAATCCCCGTGGCGGCGATTGCCAAGGAACAGGAGGAAATTTTCCTCCCGAAGGTGCCTGAGGGCCTTCTCCTTCCGCGAAACTCCCAGGGCCTTTACCTGCTGCAGCGCATCCGAGATGAGGCCCACCGGTTTGCCCTGAGCTACCATCTCAAGGTGCGCGAGAAGCAGGGGCTCAAGTCTGGCCTGGACCTGGTGCCGGGCATCGGTCCCAAGCGTAAGCGTCTGCTCTTGCGCCGTTTTGGTTCACTTGAAGCCATCAGAGAGGCCTCGATAGAGGAGCTGGCCGCCGTCCCCGGGATGACCCGCCGCCTGGCGGAGAAGGTCAAGAAATACCTGTAAGCCCAGGCTAAACCTGCCGGAAGCAGAGGACCCCCGCTGGCCCGGATCCACAGGACAGCTGCAAATAACCTCAATTTGGACATCATCACCATTGCCGTTATAATTGAGAAGGTGATGGAGGACTGATGCGAGTGCCGAGCATAGAGGAAAGGCGGGCTCTCATGCGAGTGGCGTTGGGGGAGGAGAAGGCTGATCTGGTGGTCGCCGGAGGCAACCTGGTCAACGTTTACAGCGGCGAGATCCTGAAGAACTACTCGGTGGCCATCAAAGGGCAATGGATAGCCTACATTGGTCAGGACATTCGCCATACCATAGGCCCCCAGACTAAGGTCATCGACGTTCGAGGAAAGACCCTTATTCCCGGGCTAGTTGAAGGACACGCTCACCTTATGGCCATCCCCTGTTTCTATTCCCTTGAGGAATTCCTCCGTTACGCGGCCAGAGGAGGCACGACCACCATCATAACCGAGTCGATGGAGATAGCCTATGTCCGAGGCTACTCCGGACTGGTGGAGTTCCTGGAAGCCCTCAGGGATCAGCCGATAAAGCTCTTCGCCACCATTCCCTCGTTGCTTGCACTGAGTCCAGAGACGAAGCGGAAGGCCGTAGATGTGGATTTGCTTGGTGAGCTCTTTCGGCGGGAGGAGGTGGTGGGGTTGGGCGAGTCCTACTGGCAATCGGTGCTTCAGGATGATGCTCGATTCCTTCAGCTCTCGCAGAGGTCTTTGGAGGAGGGCAAGACCGTTGAGGGACATGCTGCCGGCGCACGCGAGGAGAAGCTCATGGCCTACTTGGCCTCCGGGGTTTCCTCCTGTCATGAGTCGGTGAGCCTCGAGGAAGCCCTGGAGAGGTTGCGCTTAGGGCTTCGGGTCATGATTCGGGAGGGGAGCATCAGGAAGGAGCTGGAAGCTTTGGCCCGGCTTAAGGATGAGCGAATTGACTTCCGGCGGCTGGCGCTGGTAATTGACGGAATCAGCCCCCAGGAATTGCTGGAGAAAGGCTATCTGGAGCACGTGGTGCAGAAGGCTATTGACCTTGGTTTCGATCCGGTTACGGCCATTCAAATGGCCACCCTGAATCCAGCGGAGCACTTTCACCTTGACGGCTTCCTCGGGGGGATTGCCCCAGGGAAGTATGCTGACCTGGTGGTCATTCCCGACCCGCGAACTATCCAAGCAGAATACGTCATCAGCAATGGCCTGTCTCTTATACACATCTGACGCTGCCGACGAAGGCTTAGGTGTAGATCTCGGTGGTCGCCGTATCATTA
>CBFDTP010000043.1:0-12243 GCA_965612975.1 uncultured Dehalococcoidia bacterium
CCACCGAGATCTACACCTAAGCCTTCGTCGGCAGCGTCAGATGTGTATAAGAGACAGGTTAGTAGTTGTCACCCACTTTGTAGAGTGATTCCTCTCGGTCCAGGAACACTCCATCTCCTCACGGAGGAGATACATGGCTATCTGGCCGAGCCAAGGCGACGGGCTTGTCCCTTCCTCTTCCCTCGAGGGCCTCGGGGCTGAGGTTAAAGTAACGAGCAACGCAGCTAATCACCGCCTCTGGGGTAAGGGTGCGCTTCGCCTCGCTGGCGCTGATGTCGAGCAAGGCCTGAGCGGCCAGATCGGTGGTGATGGGGAGTTTACGAGGTGAGCAAAGGCAGTGATGCGGTTAAGAGCTCCCTCAAGTTCCCGGATGTTGGTTTGCACCTGTTTGGTAATGAAGTAGAGCCCCTCCTGTGGGAGCTTCAGGCGTGTCTCCTTAGCCTTGGCCTGAAGGATGGCCAGGCGGATCTCCAGGTCCGGGGGGCTTTCCTCTCTGTAAGCAGGCTCTAGCTAAGGAGTTCCCTTAAATCCTCCACATGGTGATCATCACCGCGCTCTTCTTCGTAGCACCACGATTAAATGAAGTTTACCTATCTGTTATTTCCTATAATATGAAGCCTTCACCGCTTCGTCGCTGCTTGTGCACGTCCCGATAAGCTGGTAAAATTATGGCAGACAAGAGCTCAGGTGTTAAATAGTAAGGGGGAAGACCGTCTCAAAGGTTCTACCTATCGTAACCCCAGCTCCACCAGCTTTGGCCGCGCCCCGAGGTTAAACCTCCGGCCACCACTCGCTCCACCGCTGAGATCACCGAGCAAGAATATGTGAGGCCATGCTCTTTCCGGATTGTACTTCGAACGGTTGGCTGGTACACTGGGAGTGACTTTATCACCACCGTGGGGGCAAGATGTTCAGCACTAGGATCACCAAGCTTTTCGGTATCAAGTATCCCATCATTCAGGGGGGAATGCAGTGGGTCTCTCGGGCGGAGCTGGCAGCGGCGGTGTCGAACGCCGGTGGCCTGGGGATCCTTAGCGCGCTCACCTTCTCGCCGGAGGAGCTCAGGCTGGAAATAAGAAAGATGAGGGAACTCACCGACAAACCCTTCGGCGTCAACCTCACCCTGCTCCCTGCCCTTCGACCGGTTAAGTATGAGGAGTATATCGAGGTTATCCTCCAGGAGGGGGTGGGGATAGTGGAAACGGCGGGCCGAAACCCGGAGCCCTACATGAAGCTGTTCTGGGAAGGCGCGGTGAAGGTGATACACAAGTGCACCGCGGTGCGCTTCGCCCGCACCGCGGAGAGAGTGGGCTGCAGCGCGGTGAGCATTGATGGCTTCGAGTGCGCGGGACACCCGGGCGAGGAGGACGTAACCTCCCTCATCCTCATCCCTTTGGCCGCGGAGGCGGTGAACATCCCGGTAATCGCCTCCGGGGGCTTCGCCGATGCCCGGGGGTTTGTAGCTGCCCTGGCGCTGGGGGCGGAGGGGGTAAATATGGGCACCAGAATGCTGGCCACTCAGGAGGCCCCGGTGCATCCCCGGGTGAAGGAGCGCCTGCTTCAGGCCTCGGAGCGCGATACCATGCTTATACTGCGATCTTTGCGGAATACCCAAAGGGTGCTGAGGAACCGAATGGCTGAGAGGGTAGCTGAATTGGAAAAGCGCGGGGCGTGTCTGGAGGAATTGGCCCCCCTCATCAGCGGGGAGCGGGGAAGGCAACTGCTCCAAGGAGGTGATCTGGAGGAGGGATTGCTGACCTGCGGCCAGGCGGTGGGACTGATTCGTGATATCCCCACGGTAAAGGAACTCATCGAGACCGTTATCAGCGAGGCCAGGATGCTCATCCAAAATCGACTAGCCCGATTGATTTAAGGGGCATTTCGCTCGGCTTCCCAACGCTTTAGGCCAGATTAGAAGTGCTATAATAGGGACGCATGTCCTTCTATAGGCCTGGAGAAGGTAAGGTCAGCGGGGAGGCTGGCCCTCCTTCGGGCCGTTTGTTTTATGGCTGGGTTGTAGTTGCTGCTTGCCTTCTCCTCGCCGCCACCCTCTTTGGCATACGCTATTCCTTCGGCATCTTCTTTAAGTCACTCGAGGTAGAATTCGGCTGGACCAGAGCCACGACCTCGGCCCTCTTCTCGGCCCATATGCTTCTGGCCTCGGTGTTTGCCTTCGTTGGAGGCTGGCTCCTGGACCGATATGGGCCCAGGCTGGTGGCCTTCGGAATGGGGCTGGCGAGTGGACTGAGCCTTCTTCTATCCGGACTGGCCCAGTCAGCCTGGCAACTGTACTTCACTTATAGCCTGTTGCTAGCTCTGGGAACAGGGGGTATCTATAGCCTGGTGATGTCCACCGGCTCGCGGTGGTTCGCTCACCGGAGGGCTACCGTCTTGGGCATCATCGGCGCCGGGGCCGGTCTGGGCACCATGACGCTCTCCCCATTCACCGCCTGGCTCATCTCGACGCATGACTGGCGCGTAGCCTTTTTGATCTTGGCCGGGGTCGCTGTTGCCTTTGTCCTCCCGGCAGCCCTGCTCCTCAGGAAAGGGCCGGAGGAAGCTCAAGCCCGGTCACCTGATCCGGCCTCCGCCGAAGACCACCTGCCGGAATCGGGTGAGGGAGATTTTTCCCTGGCTCAGGCACTGGGGAATCGCAACTTCTGGCTGATCTTCCTCACCTGGTTTGCCTACTCCTTCTGCCTGCACCTCGTGCTGACCCATGTGGTCCCCCGAGCCAAGGATCTGGGGATAGCTTCTGTCCAGGCGGCCACCATCCTGAGCGTGCTCAGCGGGCTCAGTGCTCCTTCGAGGATAGCGGTAGGTTATGTGGCGGACAGGGTGGGCAAGAGGATAACTGCCATCCTAATGGCCCTGCTCCACACGGTGGCCATGCTTTGGCTTATGGGCTGCACCGAGCTGTGGATGTTTTACCTCTTCGCCGTGATCTACGGTCTCGCCTACGGAGGCATTGATCCTCCCATCGTTGCTTCCATCGGCGAGATCTTCGGCCTGCGGAAATTGGGCACGATAATGGGAACCTTGGTGATCGGCTGGGGCTTAGGGGCAGCTACGGGGCCTTACCTCGGCGGCCTCATCTTCGATCTTTTGGGCAGCTATCAATTTGCCTTCCTCAGCGGGGCACTGATCATGCTGCTGGCGGCGGCCTTTATCTACTGTTTGAGAATGCCCCGGAGGTTGTTTTCGGGAGCTCGCTGAAGGAGAGCGCCGGGCTACCTCTTCTTGCTCTCCAGGAGGATGGTCACCGGTCCGTCGTTGAGGATCTCCACCAGCATATGGGTGCGGAAGCGACCGGTCTGCACCTTCAAGCCCGTGGAGCGCAGGGAGCGCACGAATTCCTCAAAGAGAACTTCGGCCTTCTCCGGTGGGGCAGCTTGGATGAAGCTGGGCCGGTTTCCCTTGCGCGTATCGGCCAGCAGGGTGAATTGGCTGACTACCAGGACCTCGCCGGAGACATCCTGGACTGAGAGGTTAAGCTTGCCCTCATCATCGGGGAATATACGCAGTGCGGCAACTCGATTGGCCAGATAATGTGAATCGGCCTCGGTGTCCTCTCGATCCACCCCCAAGAGCACCACCAACCCGGGGCCAATCTGCCCCACCACCTCCTCCCCCACGCTCACCGAGGCTCGGGAAACCCGCTGAAGAAGTGCTTTCAATCCTCTTCCTTTTTCTCTTCTTTCTTGTTATCGTTGCGGTGATCAGTGGTGTAAAAACCGCTCCCGCGGTAAAAAACAGGGACCTCATGAAAGACCCGCGTGGCCCGGCCCTGACATCGCGGACAGGAGGCCACCGGCTGCGCGTCGAACCCCTGTTTTAGCTCGAAGCGAAAATCACAGGAGTTGCAGCGATACTCATAAATCGGCATGATTCTCACCCCCACAATAAACCCCCAAAAAGCCGGCCAGACTTCTTGGGGTACCTTCAACAGGGCTAGATTTTAGCAGTCCTTTGGCCAGAGTGCCAAGATAAACTATAGCATTCTTCCTGGATTTCGTCAAGGATGCTCCCGAGCCCGCCGGGGTCTTGACAAACCCCAACAGGTGTGATACAAATTATCTAGCACTCTTGTGTTAAGAGTGCTAAATAATTCTGCGAAGGGGGGTGCGATGGCCATAGATCTGGAACCGTTAGCTGATCGCGTTATCGTGAAGCCCATTGCTCGGGAGGAGGTGAGCAAGGGCGGGGTAATTCTTCCGGATACTGCCAAGGAGAAGCCTCAGGAAGGAGAAGTGGTAGCCGTTGGCCCCGGCAAGCTGTCTGAGGACGGGAGCAAGCGTATGCCGATGAACGTGAAGGTGGGTGACCGAGTGATCTTTGCCAAATATTCGGGCACGGAATGGAAGTATGATGATGAGGAATATTTGATCTTGAGGGAGAGCGACATCCTGGCCAAGAAGACCAAATAAGGAGGTGAACGATGGCGAAGCAAATTGCATACCGGGAGGATGCCAGAAGAGCTTTGGTAAGGGGCGTAAATGCCCTAGCTGAGGCGGTCAAGGTTACCCTCGGGCCGAAGGGACGCCCGGTGGCCCTGGACAAGAAGTTCGGTCCGCCCACGGTCATCAACGACGGGGTGAGCATTGCCAAGGAGATTGAGCTGGAGGACCCCTTTGAGAACATGGGGGCTCAGCTCCTGAAGGAGGCGGCGACCAAGACCAACGACCAGTGTGGCGATGGCACCACCAGCGCCACCGTGCTGGCCCAGGCGATCATTCGTGAAGGGATGAAGAACATCGCCGCCGGGGCTGATGCGATGTCCCTCAAGCGAGGGATTGAAAAGGCCGTTGAAAAGGTGGTGGAGAGCCTGAGGAAGAACTCCATCGAGGTGAAAACCAAGGAGCAGGTGGCTCAAGTGGCAGCGATCTCTGCGGTGGATCGGGAGATCGGCGAGCTGATCGCCGAGGTGATGGAGAAGGTGGGGAAGGACGGGGTGATCACCGTAGAGGAATCCAAAGGGATGAAGTTCGAGACCGAGTATGTCGAAGGGATGAAGTTCGACCGGGGTTATATCAGCCCCTATTTTGTCACCAACCCGGAGAAGATGGAGGCCGAGCTCGAGGAGCCCTACATCCTCATCACCGATAAAAAGATCTCCGCGGTCTCGGACATCCTGCCTGCTCTGGAGAAGGTATTGCAGGTGGGTAATAAGAACGTTCTGATAATTGCCGAGGATGTGGAGGGCGAGGCCCTGGCGACGCTGGTGGTGAACAAACTCCGGGGCACGCTCAACTGTCTGGCAGTGAAGGCTCCGGGATTTGGTGACCGGCGCAAGGCCATGCTTCAGGACATCGCCATTCTCACTGGCGGCAAGGTCATCAGTGAGGAGGTAGGCCGCAAGCTTGATTCGGTCACCCTGGATGACTTTGGCCGGGCCCGGAGGGTGGTGGCGGACAAGGACAACTGCACCATCGTTGAGGGTAAGGGCTCGGAGGAGGATATCAAGGCCCGAATCAAGCAGATAAAGGCCCAGATCGAGGAGACGACCTCCGACTTCGATCGGGAGAAGCTGCAGGAGAGGTTGGCTCGCCTTGCCGGTGGGGTGGCAGTTCTGAAGGTAGGGGCAGCCACCGAGGTGGAGCTGAAGGAGAAGAAGCACCGCGTCGAGGATGCCCTTTCGGCCACCCGAGCAGCGGTGGAGGAGGGCATCGTGCCCGGTGGTGGCGTAGCCCTGATCAACTGCATCCCGGCCGTGGAGGACCTCAAAAAGCAACTCGAGGGGGATGAGGCCACCGGGGCTGCCATAGTGATGAAGGCCCTGGAGGAACCGCTGCGCGGCATCGCGGCCAATTCGGGCCGAGACCCTTCGGTGGTGGTGGACTTCGTGAAGAAGGCCGAGAAAGGCATAGGGTATGATGCCGAGAAGGATGAGCTCGGCGTGAACATGATGGAGAGAGGCATCATTGACCCCACCAAGGTGGTCCGCAGCGAGATCGAGAACGCAGCCAGCGTAGCGGTGATGGTACTCACCTCGGAAGCCCTGGTCACCGACATTCCGGAGAAGGAGAAGACCGTTCCCGCCGGGCCACCGCCGGAGTACTAAAGGACGGCTTGAATTTGGGGGCAGCCGCCGGCGGCTGCCCCCTTTGTTACTTGGGAAGCCATCTGGGATCAAAGACGCAGCCAGTCTTCGAGGCGATCAGCTTCCTTTACCGGGCCAACTACGGCCAGGTTTAGCCTATCCGTCCGGAAGAGGGCCTGTGCTACCCGGCGCAGATCTTGAGGCGTGATCTGCTCCACCTCGGAGATCACCTCTTCCACCGTCAGAATTCTTTGAGTGAGCAACTCCTGGCTGCCAAACCAGCCGGCAACGTTCCGAGTGTCCTCCAGCCGAAGCAAGAGACGCCCTTTGCCCAGCTCCTTAGCCCGGCTCAGCTCCGCCTCGGCGACCTCCTCCTCCCTCAGGCGCATGAGCTCCTCCAGCAGGACCTTTATGACCTCGGTGAGGTTACCCGGTTGGGTACCGGCGTAGATGATGAGAGAGCCGGTATCGAAGAAGTGGGTGACGTAGCTACTCACTTCATAGACCAGCCCCCTTTTCTCCCGCAGCTCTTGGAAGAGACGACTGCTCAAGCCCTCGCCGAGGAGGACGTTCAGCAGGCCCAGGACGAATCGGTCGGGGTGAAGGTGAGGCAGGCCCCTCAGGCCGAGGCAGAGGTGCACCTGTTCGGTATGGCGGGGCTCGACCGAGACCCGGGGAGCGCTTTGTTCTTCCCGGGCGGGAAACCAGGGCTGGGGAAGTCCATCCTTCCAGTCTTTCAGGCGGGAGTGAACTAGGCCGACGACTTCTTCCGGGTCAATATTTCCGGCGACGGCTATGACTACGTTTCTGGGGCGATACTGTTGCTCAAGATACTCCCGAAGTGCCTGGCGGGTGAGGCCGGCCACCGTTTCCTTCCTGCCGGCCACGTCTCGGCCCAGTGGCTGATCCGGCCAGAGAACTTCGTCAATGAGCAGGTTCACCCGTTGATGGGGGGAATCGAAGCTGGAGTCGATCTCCTCCATCACGACCCGACGCTCCTTCTCCAGCTCGACCGGGTCCAGTCGAGGACGCAGCAGCATGTCCGCCAGAACATCCAGCGCTATCCCAAAATGGGGATGAGCCACCTTGGCCCAGTAGACGGTCATCTCCTTATCCGTGCCTCCATTGAGCACCCCACCCACCCCTTCCACCGCTTCAGCTATTTCCCTGGCAGTGGCCCAACGCTCCGTGCCCTTGAACAGCAGGTGCTCCAGAAAGTGGGAGAGTCCCGCCTTTTCCTCCGACTCATAACGGGAGCCAGCCCCCACGTAGATGCTGAGGCAGACTGACTGCACCTGCGGCAAGCTGGTGGTGATTAGGCGAAGCCCGTTATCCAGAGTGACTTTTTGATAGTCCATGTTCCAAGATTTTACTGAAAGCCCCCTCGGCCGTCAAAACCAGCTCTGGCATCGGTTCCTCTAAAGGATAACCGCCACGTAAAGTGAGTTGACATTGGTTCCCGTTGGCCCGGTGATCAGGAGGGCCCTGGCCTTTCTCAGGGCTTCGTAGGTGTTGTGCCGGGCCAGGTATTCCTCCACCCGAATCCCTCCCTCTTCCAGGAGACTTAAGGTGAAGCTGTCAACCAATCCACCCGCGGCCTCCGTGGGCCCATCGGTACCATCGGTGTCCATGGCCAGGACGGCCACCCCTTTGAGCCCCTGAATTTTGCGGGCTATCGAGAGGGCGAACTCCTGGTTCGGGCCTCCCTGGCCAGTGTTGCTGGAGAGGGTCACCGTGGTTTCACCTCCAGCTATCAGGACGCCGGGCCTTCCGAGGGGTCGGTCTCTACGGTAGACCTCGGCCACAATGGAGCCCAGGGCGAGGGCTACCTCCTTCGCTTCCCCCTCCAGGCTCGTCGTCAGGATGTGGGCTTCTAAGCCCAACCGCCCCGCCTCCTCCCGCACTGCCTCACAGGCGATTCCAACTCCTCCGATCAGGTAGTTATGAACATGAGGCAAGTCCTGTTTCAGCGTCTCCTCAGCCTTTCCTTCCAGGCCGAGCCTGAGGTAATCCTTAACCCTCTCCGGAAGCCTATCCCACAGGTTATAAAGCTTCAGGATGCGCAGCGCATCCTGAAAGGTCGTCGGGTCCTTCACCGTCGGTCCGGAGGCGATGGCCTCTAGGGAATCTCCAACGACGTCGGAGAGGATGAGGGCTATCAAGGTTCCCCTCACCAGCCGAGCCAGATTCCCGCCCTTCACCTTGGAGAGATGTTTGCGGATCACATTTATTTCTTGAACCCGGGCCCCGCTTCTCAGAAGCAGGTCGTTCACCTCTATTTTGTCCTTTAGGGTGAGGCCATCCTGAGGATAGGTGAAAAGGGCTGACCCACCGCCGGAGATCAGGACCAGGAGCATATCCTCTAGCCTTACTTTAAGCGCCAGCCCAACCCCTTGCTGGGCGGCCTGAAGCGAATTCTCGTCCGGCACAGGGTGTCCGGCCTCGATGACGGTGGTCCTCTTCAGGGGCAGCGAATAGCCGTATTTTGTTACCGCCAGGCCTTCTTTTAAGTGCTCGCCCAGAAGCTCCTCAACCCGCTTGGCCATGAGACAGGCCGCCTTTCCCAGGGCCAGGAGGTAGAGGTCACCCCTCAAGGGGAACCGGTGGTCTCCCACCCTTAGCTCTCCTCGCTCAAAGCTCAGCCACTTCCTAACCGTATTGTAAGGATTGGACTCCTCGATAGCCCTTTGCGCCAGCTTGAGCGCTATCTCCTTGGCCTTCCTGTCTCCGGAGCACAGCAATTCTTCTGCGTTCACTGCCATGGCTTACCTCTGCTGGGGTTATAGGGCAGGTAGGAGGATTCATTACAACTGCCCCGTTTGGAATTGTGGAAGGCTCCAGGGTGGAAATAATTCAGTCTTCCTCCTCCGGCATGGGGGTTTGGGGCCAGCCCGGGGCATCGCTTACTATGCAGTCGGTCGGCAGCTTGTCCTCCCTAAGGCCAAGGAACACCGGGTAGCGAAGCTTCCGATCGAGGGTAAATTCCCCATAGCTCACCCGGCAGACCAGCTCTGGTCGGCACCAGTAGATGAACCGGTGAATTACCGGCGGGTCTTTGAAGGGGCAGGTGGAGGTGTGCAAGGGCTGAAGGAGGGCGTAGATTTTCTCGAAGTCCGACTCGGAGAACCCGGTGCCCACCAAGCCCACAAAGAGAAGGTCCTCCGCTTCGTAGAGTCCCAGGAGCAGGGAGCTGAAGAGCTCTCTCGTCCCTCCAAAGGTATAGCCGCCGATGACGAAGTCGCTTTCCCGCAATCGCTTTATCTTGAGCCAGCTCGAGCTTCGCCGGCCGGGGAGGTAAAAGCTGCCCTTTTCCTTGGCCATGATGCCCTCGAGGCCGTGCTCGCAGGTGGCCTGGAAGAAGGCCATCCCATCGTTCTCGATGAACTCACAGGGCTGAACCAGGTCACTGGGGACGAGGATCTCGTGCAGGAGGTTTTTCCTCTTCCAGAGCGGCTCCTCCATGACCGACCGCCCGTTCAGGAAAAGGATGTCGAAGACGATGTAGTGAACCGGGAACTGCTTCCGCAGGCGACGGAGTGATCTGGGGCTGCGCTGCACCCGCTCCTGTAGGCGCTGGAAGCTGGGTCGCCCCTCCTCGTCCAGACAAACCAGCTCCCCATCGAGCACCACCTTGTCCGCCTTGACCTGGCGGGCCAAGTCCCGCAGCTCGGGATATTGAGCAGTGACGTTCTTCAGGTTTCGGCTCTGCAGCCTGACCTCGCCATTCTCGATGAAGGCCAGTGTCCTGGCTCCATCCCACTTAAGCTCGAAGATGTGATCCGGAGAGTCAAAGGGCTGGCGAACCAGGCCGGCGAGCATTGGTTTAATAACTGCGGGCAAAGTTCCCGGAGCGCTTATGGCCATCCCTCTCCTACTGACCGGGGATTACCTCCTCTGGCGCAGCTTCCTCCGCGGCGGCTTTCTTCTTGGCCGCCTCGATGCTGGCCTTGAGAGCCGACATGAGGTCGGTGACCTTGCTTGGGGAGACCGCAGGGGCCTTGATCTCCTCGCCCTGGATCTTGGCCTGGATTATCCGCTCCAGGGCCAGGCGATATTCATCCTGGTACTCCTCTGGCCGGAACTTGGTGGCCATGGCCTGAATCAGGGTGATGGCCATCTCCAGTTCCTCCGGGGCGAACTTCGCCTGCTCCAGCGGCAAAACCAGGTCGCTCACCGGTCGGATTTCATCGTGATAGTACATGGTGTGGAGCATTAGAGTCCCCTCAAAGGGACGCAGGCAGCAGAGGTGTTCCTTACCCTGGAAGGTGACCTTGGCTACGGCCACCCGGTTGGTCTTCACCAGGGCCTCCCGGAGCAGGAAGAAGGGCTTGGCCCCCAACTCCTCGGGCTCGAGGTAATAACTGCTGCGATAATAAAGCGGGTCTATCTCCCGGGACTCCACGAACGCGGATATCTCCACCGTGTGCATCGTCTTCACCGGGACCTTCCGGAAGTCGCTTTCGGTGAGCACCACATACTTCCCCTTGGCGTATTCATAGCCCCTCACCGTATCCTCGGCTCCGAAGAACTCCTCACAGGTGGGGCAATAGCGCATTTGCTTGCCCTTCTTCAGGCACTTCTTGTGCAACAGGTTAAAGCTCAGGCTCTTGCTCTCGGTGGCGGTATACATCTTGACCGGAATGACCACCATCCCGAAGCTTATCGCCCCTTTCCAGATAGCTCTGGCCATGCTTACCACCCCCTCGGAAAGACCTACCTCATTATAGTTGTCCGCTCGATTTCCCTCAATCCTTTCCCCACCTCGATGAGCGGATTTGTTTTAGGTGGTTGACGAAACTATAATTATCCTGGTTTGGAACGCTCTCCATAGGAGGATGTGTTGAAGCTCAGATTTGATGAGAGGGGACTGATTCCGGCGATAATTCAGGACGCTCGCACGGGCGAGGTGCTTATGCTGGGATATATGAACGAGGAGGCAGTGAGGCGCACCTTCGCCAGCGGCGAGGTCTGGTTCTGGAGCCGCAGTCGAAAGGCCCTGTGGCACAAGGGCGAGACCTCGGGCAACTACCTCTACCTGCGCTCCGCCCGGGTTGATTGCGATGAGGATGCGCTGCTGCTGCAGGTGGAGCCAGCCGGACCGGTCTGTCACACCGGAAACCGCTCCTGCTTCTACCGCGGCTTTGAGGGGCTTGATGAGGCGGGGGAGGCGAGGGTCAAGGAGCTCGAGACATCCTAGGCATCTTTTTCCAGCACTCCCTCAAGTGCCTCGATGGCCACCTCCAGTTGCTGCTCATCGGGCTGGCGCGTGGTCAGCCTTTGAAGCCAAAGCCCTGGGGCCAGGATGGCCCGGATAAGGGGGTTATTCGGGTGGTCCGCCGCAAGGTGTATCAGCTCGTAGCTCACGGCGGCGATCAGCGGCAGGAGGGCTAGGCGGGAGAGGAAGCGCAGCCAGAGGGCCGGACGCCCGAGGAATACAAAGGCCAAGATGGCGATAACCAGGACGAAGAGCAGGAAGCCGGTGCCGCAGCGGACATGGGCTGTGCTATATTTCTGCACCTCCTCGGGCCGGAGCTCGGCGCCCGCTTCATAGGCGTTGACCGTTTTGTGCTCTGCTCCATGATAGGCGAAGACCCGACGGATGTCCGGGATCAGCGTCATTCCCTTGAGATAAAGCAGGAAGATGATCACTCGAATTAACCCATCGGCCAGGTTGCTCAGGATGGGGGAGGGGGTCAGGCGATCCAGGCCGAAGTGGGCCAGCAGCAGGGGAATGGCCACGAAGAGAACCAATCCGAGCAGGATTCCCAGGAAGGCGGCCAGCCAGAGAATCAGGGGACTGATTTCCTCCTCGAGCTGGGATTCGGCCGAGACCCTGGCCGAGTAGAGCAGGGCCTTAATCCCCAGGATAAGGGTCTCGACCAGCACCACAAAGCCTCGAAGAAAGGGCTTACGCCTAAGTGTACCGGAGTAGAAGTTCCCCAGGGACTCCACGTGGGAGACGATCTCGCCATCGGAGCGGCGGACGGCCACCTTCATCCGTCGGGGCCCCCGCATCATCACTCCCTCAATGACCGCCTGCCCTCCGTAGTGGAATCGGTCAGCCATTTAGGTGCCTATTCAGCCAGGGGGAGATCGATCTTGTAATTCTTCAGCGTCTCGGAAATTAAGGCCGCTGCCTTCTCATCAGGTGGGGTGAGGGGGAGGCGGGTGGGCCCTACCCTGAAGCCAACTTGGTTCAGGGC
>CBFDTP010000044.1:0-11331 GCA_965612975.1 uncultured Dehalococcoidia bacterium
ACCACCATCCCCACCCGATCCCGCCGCTGATAGGCATCGAGCAGAAGCGAGAGAACTGCTCCCTTGGCGGCCGAGGAGCGCATGGCGGCCGCCAAGGGAGCAGTTCTCTCGCTTCTGCTCGATGCCTATCAGCGGCGGGATCGGGTGGGGATGGTGGTCTTCCGGGGGGAGAAGGCAGAATTGGTGCTTCCCCCGACGAGCAGCGTGGAGCTGGCGCAAAAACACCTGGCCGAGCTTCTCACCGGCGGGCGCACCCCTTTGGCTTCTGGGCTAAAGCTTGCTCTGGATACCGTTAAGGAGCAGCGATGGAGAGATAAGCACACCATCCCTCTTCTGGTCCTGATCTCCGATGGGCGGGCGAACGTGAGCCTTGACGACGGCAACCCTGTGGAGGAGGCAAAAAGGATAGCTCGGGAGATAAGGGCGGCGAATATCAGGTCAATCGCCGTTGATACCGAGCAGGGTTTTCCCACCTTCGGGCTGGTGAGGGAGGTCTGCGACGAAATGGGAGGAACCTACCTTCGGCTTGAGGAGCTGAAATCCGAACCCATAGCCTCTGCGGTGAGGGATACTCTAGGCTATGCAGCGAAGGGGGTGATAGACATGAAAAAGTGAAAACTGAGAGTGATTGTCAGCACTCTATGCGGTGGGGGCTCATAAGACCCTCGTCAGAAGTACTGAGGCCAGACGTCCTCAGCTTCAGCACACATTATAGCAAATTTTGAGAGGAGGCAAAGGAGGAAACACAAAATGAAAAGGGCAGTTCTAGCAGGATTGATTATGTGCCTTCTCGCCTCGGTCTTTGTTGGCTGTAGTCGAGAAGCACCCCCTACTCTCGCTCCATCAGGCGAGAAGACCGTAACCGTTATTGATGATGAGGGCAAATATGTGGAAATCGCTTGCCCTCCCCAGCGAATAGTTGTCCTTCACAGTGAAGCAGCCGATATTCTCTATGCTCTAGGCTGCAAAGACAGCATCGTGGGGCGCAGTATGCGAATGACGGCGGTGCCCTCGCTGAAGGAAAAAATGGTAGTGGGTGGAGAAGCAGCACCAGCAGTTGAGTTGATTATGAAAGCTAACGCTGATCTGGTCATCCCCCCTGGATGTGGCTCACTGAGATACGAACTGAGAGATAAACTGGGGGCTGCCGGAATTCCTGTTCTCATGACGGACCACGTTGTTGGTATAGACGAATTAAAAGCAAAGGTAAGCCTGTTTGGGTTGATCATGGATAAGAGGGAAGCTGCCACCAAGCTCAATGAATATATCAGTAGCTATCAAGAGCTGGTTCTATCACGTGTTAGAGACCTAACCCCGGACCAGAAACCTAGGGTTCTGTACCTGTGTGGACATTCCAAGAGCCCATGGGGAGTTCACGGTAGCGAGAGCACCCGGGCTAACAGGTTGCTCATCCCTGCCGGAGGGATAAACATCAGCGCGAACCTACCTGGCTATATGCCCACCGCCAGCCAAGAATGGTGCATGCAGCAGGACCCCGACGTTATCTTTTACGATCCCTTTGCCTGGCAGATTGAAGGAGGTATAGAGTCCGTTAGGGATGAAATCATGAACCGGGTTGGCCTCAAGGAAACAAAGGCAGTGAAGGAAGGTAGAGTCTATGTCTGCTCATGGCGTGCTGAAAGTGGCTTGTGGCAGATAGTCGGGTTTGTCTATATGGCCAAGTCCCTGCACCCCGAACTGTTTGAGGATATCGACCCGCTCGAGGTTAAACGGGAGGTCACCACTCTGATATATGGTGATGAGGAGATGACCACAGATCCGGTTCCTATATACAAGTGGTGGTAAGCTTGTGTCTTATTGTCCACAGAGTAGAGTAACCAAATTGGGAAAAGGAGAAATTTGCCGTATGAGCGTGGCTAATTCTGTTAACAGTGCCGAAGATGTATATCGCAGGTCAACGCGGAGAAAAACACTGATAATTATGGCGGTTGTGGCAGCAGTTGCGGTTCTAGCTGTGACATCACTTAGGTTAGGGGCGCTGCCTCTGGGAGTGAGGGAAATAGCATCAGCCGTAATCTTCAAGGTACTCCCCTTCCTTGATACTGGCAGCCTGACTCTTTTTGAGAAGGTAGCTGTAATAGACATCCGCCTGCCTCGTATCATCATGGCGATAGTCTGCGGTATTGGTTTCGCCGTCGCTGGGGCGGCAATGCAGGGAATACTGCGCAACCCGCTGGCTTCCCCGATGACCTTGGGGCTTACTCAGGCAGCCGGCTTCGGAGCAGCACTGGCCATCATCCTGCATTTTGGCTTGATTGGCGGGCGATACCTGATAACAGCAAACTCCTTTTTCTTCTGCCTTGCCTGTTTGCTCTTCATCTATGGCGTAACCCGTATACGGGGGGTTGCACCGGAGACAATAATACTGTCAGGGATAGCACTGGGATTCTTATTCTCAGCCATGCTTTCCTTTGTACAGTACCTCGCCTCACCAGAGGATGTTAGGGCAGTGGTTTTCTGGATGATGGGAGGCATATACATTGCCAGCTGGCCAATACTGGCCTTTATCACGCCTGTAATCCTGATTTCCACCGTTGTTCTACTATGGTATTCCTGGGCCCTGAATACCATGTCGGCGGGGGAAGAGGTTGCAAGGAGTCTGGGGGTCAACACTCGACGGGTAACCATAGTGACCCTGATGCTATCGGCGCTGATAACGGCGGTCATTATTTCCTTTACCGGAATAATCGGCTTCGTCTGTCTTGTTTCACCACACTTAGCCAGGATGGTTGTTGGGGGTGACCACCGTTTTCTATTCCCTGCCTCTGCTGCTATGGGTGGCTTGCTCCTCCTGGGAGCGGATACCATATCCAGAACGCTGATATTCCCTGCCGAGATTCCGGTGGGAATCACCACTGCACTCATCGGGGTTCCTTTCTTCCTTTACCTCATTATCAGGCGGGGGAGGTTGCAATGGCAATAAGTTTAGAGGTACGAGGTGTTTCCTTTCGCTACGGAAGCATCACAGCTCTCGATGGCGTGGAGATGAGGGTTAATGGGGGTGAGGTAGTGAGCCTCGTCGGCCCCAATGGTTCAGGCAAGAGCACCTTACTCAAGTGCATTGACAACATCCTGAGACCCAAGAGTGGCGTTGTGCTTGTTGACGAGAAGGATATCAGCAAGCTTGGCTTAAAGGACATATCAAAGATAATGGGCTATGTTCCTCAAACCTCCGTCAAGACGGTTTTCCCCTTTACTGTATTTGATATGGTGCTTATGGGTCGGAAACCATATATTTCTTGGAAAGTGGGTAAGAGGGATAGAGAAATAGTAGCCGAAACGCTCGCTTTTCTCGGCCTCAGCGAACTCTCCCTGCGCTACGGCAGTGAACTAAGCGGAGGAGAGCAGCAGAAGGTATTGCTCGCCCGGGCCTTGGCCCAGGAACCACAGGTTCTGCTCTTGGATGAGCCAACGAGTAACCTTGATATTAGGCACCAGCTTGAGGTTCTGGAGGCGATCGGGCAGATGACAAAGGAGAAATCACTGGCGGTAGTGATGGCAATTCATGACCTCAATTTGGCTGCCCGGTTCTCGGACAAGATGCTCATGCTCAAGCGTGGAAAGGTTTTCAGCTTGGGTACACCCGATGAAGTGTTGACTAGGGCGAATATTAGAGAGGTTTATGGAGCAGATGTCAGGGTATTTAAGGACGATGGGTTGGGGTATCCCCATATAGTGCCCCTGTCGGCTGTTGAGCAATGCTAGGAGGTGGAAGATGCTGCGAATCGCTTACTTCGCCGGGGTGGATTTGGATGTATATCCCCTGACCCGAGCGCTACGCAGAGTCCAGGAAGATAAGGGGCATATCTTAGAAGTTCTTGTTCGGAGTATGACTGACCTTGCCAGCACCGCTACACAAGAGGAGTTCATAGAATATGCTCTTAGGGCTGACATCGCTATATTCCACTTTATGGGAGGTAAGGACTCCTGCCCCGGCTTTGACACTATCGCGGAGAGGCTAAAAGGAAAGGTACACATACAGGTCGAGGGAAGCTCTCCAGATGCTGCAGCTCTTGCCCTCAAGCTCAACAGCTTACCCCCTGAGGATAGTCAGCTTGTCTCCAAGTATATGGCATATGGGGGAGAGGAAAATTACTATAATCTCTTCCTTTTCCTTGCCCACCGTCTTAAGGGAGAAAACTTGCAGGCTAACCCCCCAGTTGAAATCCCGTGGGAGGGCCTTTACCATCCTGACCTTGATGGGATCTCCACCATTGAGGAATATCTCCAGAAAAGGTACTCGCCCGATAAATTGACCCTGGGTCTCATGTTTATGCGGCGGCTCTGGGTTAATGGCAATAGGGAGTACTTTGATACCCTGATACGCGAGATTGAGGCTCAAGGTGCCAATGTTATCCCAGTGTTTGTGCAAGGAGCGAGGGATGTTGAAATAGGGAACAGGGGAGCCGTGGAAGCTGGCATCAACTTTTTCACCAAGGATGGAGAGACCATTATAGATGCCCTTATTACCCTCTTGCCCTTGTTCAATCCAATGACTTTTACTGACCCGTCCTTAGGCGAGCAGAATGCCCACCTGTTTCGCAAGCTAGGCGTGCCGGTGCTTCAGGGAATTGGGACTTTGAGCAGCTTGGAAAACTGGAAGGAGAGCATACAGGGACTGAGCCCGATGGATGTGGCGGTGAGTGCAGCTCTGCCCGAGCTCAATGGCGCCTTGATAACGGTTACCGTGGCTGGCAGGAAATACTCCGAGGTTGACCCCCTCACAGGAACGAGGATAGTCACCTTTGAGCCAGTTCCAGAGAGGATAAACAAGCTGGTACGCCTGGCGCTTAAGTGGGCAAGATTGAAGCGTATCCCTAACCAGCAAAAGAGGATAGCCATCATCCTCTATAACTATCCTCCTAGAAATGATGCCATCGGTAATGCTTTTGGTCTCGATTCATTGGCCACAGTGCGGAATATCCTCAGGGATATGAGAGACGCGGGATATCTGCTGGACTACCTACCGAAGGACGGGCAGGACTTGATCGAGAGAATCATTGAACGGGCTACCAATGACCGCCGGTGGGCCAGTCCCGAGGAGATGGCCAGAAGGGCAGTGGCAAAGGTTTCCTCCGAGCAATACCTGAAATGGTTTCAGGAGCTTCCGGAGGAGATGCAAAGCAAAATGGTGCAGGCCTGGGGGGAGCCTCCGGGAAAGCTTTTCAACTACAGGGGAGAGCTTCTCATCCCGGGGCTTATAAACGGCAATATCTTCATCGGGCTTCAGCCTCCCCGGGGTTTTAGTGAAGATCCATCGGCCATATATCACAACCCTGACCTACCTGTTCCCTATCACTATCTCTTTTACTATCGCTGGATCAGGGATGTATTCAAAGCTGATGCTGTCATGCACATTGGCATGCATGGCTCCTTGGAATGGCTGCCGGGGAAAAATGCCGGTCTCTCCCAGAATTGTTTTCCTGATATGACCATCTCAGACCTGCCAAATATCTACACCTATATCATGAACAACCCCTCTGAAGGGACCCAAGCCAAGAGGCGTAGCTATTGCTGTATCATTGACCATCTAATTCCGGTTATGCATAACGCTGATACCTATGATGAGACAGCGGAGCTGGAAGTTCTATTACACGATTATTACCATGCTAAAAGAGCTGACCAGGAGAAACTGCCCTACCTGCAAAAGCTGATATGGGAGAAGACATGCCAGGCAAATCTGGACAATGACCTCGAGATTGATGAGGATACTGCCAACTTGGATTTTGAAGGGTTTCTCGAAAGATTACACGGTTACCTCTACGATCTTAAGGATACGCAGATACGGGACGGATTACATATATTAGGAGAACCACCAACTAATTCCCGTCTGGATGAATTTCTGGTAGCGCTGACTCGGCTGAGCAATGGGGATATCCCCTCCCTGAGAAAGTCCATCGCCGAACTCAAGGGATATGACTATGAATATTTGCTGGCAAATAGAGGTAAATTAACCGCTGACGGCAGAACCTGCGGCAGCATTATTGAAGAATGTGAAGGACTTGCCCTACAGCTTATGCAGAGGTGGCGCAGTCATGGGTTTGCCCTGGATGTCATAGATAGCCTGGCAAGCGAGATACTAGGTAGCATTGACTCCAATATTAGGACGGTTCTGGAATATATCGCCAGTTCCATTGTACCCAATATTGAAGCCACCACCGAGGAACTCACCAACACCCTGCTGGCGGCAGATGCGCACTATATTCTGCCTGGCCCCGCCGGTGCTCCTACCAGGGGGATGGCTGATATCCTGCCGACAGGTAGAAACTTCTATTCGGTTGACCCGCGCACCATACCCTCGCCCGCCGCCTGGAGGGTTGGTGTTGCCCTAGGCAATGCGCTGCTGGAGCGCTACCTGAAGGATGAAGGAAGATATCCTGAAAATATTGGGATAGTGGCTATGGGGGTGACACAGATGCGCACCAAGGGCGATTGTGTAGCCGAGGCGCTCTACCTGATGGGCGCCAGACCGATATGGGAAGGCGGCAGTGGCCGGGTAAAAGGAGTTGAGGTCATTCCCTTGGAGGAATTAGGGCGCCCTCGCATTGATGTCACCATTCGGATCAGCGGGAGCTTCCGGGATGCTCTGGAGTGCGTGATCCACCTGCTGGATGATGCCGTGCAGATGATATCTAATCTTGATGAGCCTCCCGAGCAGAATTACCTGGTCAAGCACATTGCTGAACAGGTTGCTGAAAAGGTATCTCAAGGGATTGACCAAGAGCGTGCCAGAGAGGAAGCCAGCTACCGTATCTTTGGAAATCGTCCCGGTGCTTATGGCGCCGGCGTCAGTGAGCTAATTGACGCCAAAAATTGGAAGGAAGACCAGGATTTGGGAAACGTTTATCTCGCCTGGGGTGGCTATGCTTACAGCAGGAAGCAATACGGGGTAATGGCTATGGAAGAGTTCAAACGGCGCCTCAGTTCCATAGACTTGGTTACCAAGAATGAGGACACCAAAGAATGGGATATGATGGACGCCGACGATTTTTACTCCTACCACGGGGGTTTTATTGCTGCTGTTCGGGCATTCAAGGGGGAAATGCCCCGGTGTTACACCGGTGATAATTCTGACCCGGAGAGGGTGCAGGTCAGGAGCACTGCGGAGGAAGCCAAACGCGTCTTCCGTTGCCGCATTCTAAACCCGAAGTGGATTGAGAGCATGCGGCGCCATGGCTACAAGGGAGCCGGGGACCTGTCTCGGGCAGTTGATATAGCATTCGGCTGGGATGCTACCGCTAAGGTTCTGGAGGACTGGATGTATGAGGAACTGGCTCAAAAGTATGCTCTAGATAAGGATATGCAGCGGTGGCTAAAAGAGGTCAACCCCTATGCCCTTCACAATATCGCTGAGAGACTCTTGGAGGCTATTGAAAGAGGTATGTGGCAAGCTACAGATGAGATGAAACAAGAGTTACAGAGTATTTATCTAGATATTGAGGGAATACTGGAAGAAAGCCAAGCCGGGATGGAAAGGACAAGACGGGGTGTTTGAGGCAGATGGCTCTGGGACTCCACCCTGGAAAGTGTATTCATGGAGCAAACTAGGCAAAAGGAGATGATGGATAGTGACAAGAGTTCAAAGACCAAATTGGCCTCAAGGTTCAGCTTCAGAGAGAAAGGAGGAAAAGGAGGATTACATGATGAGAGGTAGCAAGTCAAAAATTTTAGTCACTCTAGCATTAGTCATGCTGCTAATGCTGACACTTAGCTGTAGGGAAAGAGCGGGAACCACATCACCTCCAGCACCCGCATCAGAGCCCACACAGGCTCTGACACCGGTATCTGAGGCTCATGGTATCAAGCTTATAGGGGCAATAACCGAGACCATTACGCTTACATATTTTGCTGAGGGGGCTAAGTCAAAATGCCACGGAACCTCCGTCAAATTCATAGAGCAGGATGGTAAGACAAGTGTCTACACCGGCATTCCCTTGTGGTTAATGTGTGGTTGGGTAGATGATGATGTCAAACACGGAGGTGATGCCTTTAATGATGATTTAGCTGCAAATGGGTATCGGGTAGTTGTAACTGCTGCTGATGGGCGGATGGTTGTCTTTGACAGTAAGTTAATAGCGCGCAATGATAACATTGTACTGGCGAACAAAGTAGGCGTTAAGTCCATTGAAGGCTATCCCACTTTAGTTTCTTCCGAACCTGGGCATACCCTGAAATTGGAAAACGTAGTGGAAATTCGGCTCGAATTTGAGTAAACCATTTCGGCGCTAAGAGGTTTGATTTGGCTGCGGCAAATTATGGCTACTGTTTTGGGCAACCCAGCCGATTCGCTTGCTGAAAAAATATCTTTCAGGGGGCTGATTGGGGGGTGATCGTGGTTCAAGGTTCTGACCAAAGTCTATAAGTGGAATCAAGGCAATTGACAGGCTAGACCCAGAAGTGCATTCAGGCGGAGCATTTGGCTTCATTGCCCACAATGGAGCTGGCAAGATTGCCACCGTCTGCATCTTGGTCGCCTTAACCAAGTCAACATCGGGGCGTACTTGGATAAACGGCTCGGTGTGGTCACCCAGCCCCTTCAGACAAAAGAGGGTTTTCCCACCTTCGGGCTGGTGAGGGAGGTCTGCGACGAAATGGGAGGGATTTATCTTCGGCTTGAGGAGCTGAAATCCGAACCCATAGCCTCTGCGGTGAGGGAGAGCCTGGGCTACGGAGGAGAGTAGATATGGAAAAGGCAAGGATAGCTTATCTCACCACCGGCGGAGCCGATGTCATTCCTCTTGCCTCGGCGGTTAGAGCCATAATTGAGGAGAAGGGAGAGATTGTAGAGGTCTGCCTTCGAACCGGAGAGGATTTGATGGAGCCAAGCGAGCTGGAAGAGTTCATCCGCTTTGCCCAAGAATGCCATCTTCTCATCATGCACCTTATGGGAGGCAAGAAGAGCTTCTCCCACCTCGATAAGCTCATATCCTCGCTTGAAGGCAAAGGCGTTCGTATTCACGCTCAGGGGTGGGGTGGAGAGGCGGACATGGAATTGGTCCGGCTCTCCACCGTGAATGAGGATGACTACCGGAGGATCTCCCGCTACATCAACTACGGGGGAACCGAGAACTTTAAGAACCTCCTGCTCTTTGTGGCGAATCGCTTCGCGGGCGCGGAATTCGAGGTTCGGAAGCCTGAGAGACCCCCCTGGGAGGGGATCTATCACCCGGATTTCGATCGCATTCCCACCCTGGATGAATACCTGGAGAAAAAGTATGTCCCCGGTCGGCTCACCGTGGGGCTCTGGTTTTATCAAAGTTTCTGGCAGTCCAAAAACACCATGTTCGTGGATAGGCTAATCGAGGAAATTGAAAGGCAGGGGGCAAATGTTATCCCGGTATTCCTCTACAGCGTTAAGGATGTAGAACTAGGCACTAAAGGGGCGGACTGGGTGGTTGAGAACTACTTCATGAAGGACGGCAAGCCCCTGATCGATGTCCTGATCAGTACCTTGATGTTTTCCTTATCTATGCGGGTGTCTCGGGGCCCGGAGGGGAGCGAGGTGATGCCCCAGGAGAACGAAGGCCTTTTGAAGAGGCTGGGAGTGCCGGTGATAAAGACCATCTTGACCTATAACACCCCGGAGGAATGGAGGGATAGTCCCCAGGGGCTTAATCCCATGGATGTAACCATGAGCGTTGCCATGCCGGAGTTCGACGGCATGCTGATCACCGTCCCGGTAGCGGCAAGGAAGTTCTCCGAGACCGACCCCCTCACCGGGGCCAGAATAGTGAAGTATGAACCCACCCCCGAAAGGGTAAGCAAGGTCGTTCGCCTGAGCCTGAACTGGGCCAGGCTGAGGCACATCCCCAACGATGAAAAAAGGGTGGCCATCATCTTCCATAATTATCCGCCTCGAAACGACCAGATCGGCACCGCCTTCGGATTGGATTCCCCCGCTTCGGTGTGGAATATCCTGCATGAATTAAAGGAGGCGGGATATAAGCTCGATCGCCTGCCCGAAAACGGACAGAGGCTCATCGAGGAGCTCATCGCAGGGCTCACCAACGATCGCAGATGGGCGAGCGCCGAGGAGATGGCGAAAAGAGCAGCGGCTAAGGTCTCCCGCGAGCAGTACATGAAATGGTTCCGGGAGCTTCCGGAGGAAGTACAAAGCAAGATGGTGCAGGCATGGGGGGAGCCTCCGGGCAGGCTCTTCAATTGCGGCGGGGAACTCCTCATCCCAGGGCTTATAAACGGCAACATCTTCATCGGAATACAGCCTCCGAGGGGCTTTCTGGAGGATCCCGCCGCCATTTATCACAGCCCCGACCACCCCATCCCCCACCACTATTACGCCTATTATCGCTGGATCCGGGATGTCTTCCGGGCGGATCTCGTGATGCACATCGGGAAGCACGGATCCCTTGAGTGGCTGCCGGGAAAATCGGTGGGGCTTTCCGGATCCTGCTTTCCGGATATCGCCATCTCCGATCTCCCTAATATCTATCCCTACATAATCAACGATCCCGGCGAGGGCACCCAGGCGAAGAGGAGGAGCTACTGCTGCATCGTAGACCACCTCATCCCCGTGATGCATGACGCAGGCACATATGGCGAGCTCGCAGAGCTCGAGGTCCTCATGAACGAGCACGATCAGGCATCCCTTGAGGACCCGGGGAGGGTTCCGGAGCTCCGGAAGATGATATGGGAGAAGGTATGTCGGGCCAAGCTGGACAGCGATCTGGGAGTGGGCGAGGAGGAGGCTTTCTCGGATTTCGAGGGCTTCTTGGAGAAGCTGCGGGGCTACCTATATGAGCTTGCGGATGCTCAGATTCGGGACGGCCTTCATATCCTGGGGGAGCCTCCGGAGGGCTCGCGCCTGGATGAGTTCCTGATCTCGCTCACCAGGCTCCGAAACGGCGATACCCCCTCGCTCAGGGAATCTCTGGCGGAGGCAAAGGGCTGCGATTACGAGGACCTCCTCAAGAACAGAGGGAAGCCGCATTCCGACGGCAGGACCAAAGGGGAGGTGATCCGGGAGCTCGACGAGCTCTCCCTCCAGCTTGTGAGGAGGCTTCGCGAGAGGGGCTTCAAGGAAGACATCCAAGAGGCGGTCGAGGAGGTGCTGGGGCGAGGCGATCCGAAGGTGGAGAGGGTCTTGACCTACATCGCGAAGACCCTCACCCCCAATGTGGCGGCCGCCACAGACGAGCTCGTCCACATACTGCTCGCCTCAGAGGGGGGATTTGTCCCGCCCGGCCCCTCGGGCGCTCCCACGAGCGGAATGGCGGATATCCTGCCCACGGGCAGGAACTTCTACTCCGTTGATCCTCAGGCCATACCCTCCCCCTCCGCTTGGAGGGTCGG
>CBFDTP010000045.1:0-11104 GCA_965612975.1 uncultured Dehalococcoidia bacterium
TCTAGGGCCAGCACTTCAAGCAGGGTGAGGTAACCATCCAGGGCCATGCGGTAGGACTGTGGCAGGCAAAGTCCCCTTGTATATTAGTTTTGGCGTGGCCTATAGATTTTGGAGGTAGAGGGGGATAAGATAGGCCTGACGGCCGCTGGTGAGGTTAAGAGTCCCCTGGGGAGCTTCAGCTGCCCCGCTTCTTAGATTACCTGCCGGCCCTCAGGTGGCCCGATTCAGGGAATTGGGGTCCCTGTAAGAGGTAGCCCCGCATCAACACACAAGTATGGGCAGAGGAGCCGGCCAATTCCTCACCTGGCCGGATAACCTGGAGGAGGTGCTCGGATGATCCGAAGCGTGGGTATCGACTTTGGCCAAGCTGGACCACACAGAGTGCGCTGTCTGGATGAGCAGGCACAGCTATGTGATGCCTTCACCTTCTGGACCACCCCGGAGGGATTGGCTACTCTGGAGAGGAGGGTTTTTCGGGACGGGGCCGATCCGGTGATCGTCTTCGAGCCCACCGGCCTTGCCTGGCTCCCGGTGGCGGTCTATCTCCGCTCCAGACACCCCAATTGCCGCCTGGTCAGGGCGAAGGGGCAAAAGGTGGCTGCCCTGCGCAAGTACCTCCGTGGCCGCTCCAAGAGCGACCGCATCGATGCCCTTACCCTGGCCAAGATGCCCTTCATCGATCCGGAGCAGCTATATGAGGTGTACCTGCCTCCGGCGAAGCTCTACGCCCTTCTCCGCCTCACCCGGCAAAGGCATCGCCTGGGGAGGGAAATCGCTTCCCGCAAGACTCGCCTGGGTTGCCTCATAGATGGCTATCTGCCAGGTCTGCGCCAGGCGTTCTCCGACCCCTGGTCACCCCAGGCCAGGGCCTTCTACCGCAGCAGGCTTAACCCCTTCGCCGTTGTCCGCGAAGGGGAGGAGGCCCTCTGCTCCTTCCTGCAGGAGGCCTCCGGGAAGCGAAAGAGTTGTCTTGCGGAGGCCTATCTGGTCTACACTGCCTGCTACAACATAGCCACCCTCTACGAGCTTTCCAGGGAGGCTGGAGTTATTGACGAGGAGTTCTTTGCCGACTTCGAGAGGGAGATCGCCACAGAGCTGAGACTCCTGGAGCACGCTGAGGCCGAGGCAGAGGCCCTGGCGAAGAGGATAGGCGAGCTTTACCAGGAGCTCCATCCTGAGGACCACCTGCGCACCATCCCCGGGGTAGGGGAACACACTGCGCCGGTGTTCCTGTCTTCGGTAGGCAAGCCGGGGAGGTTTCACAATCAGTCGGCCTTTGGGAGCTGGAGCGGGGTGATACCGGGTGCCAGGCAGTCATCGGGGATGGAGGGCAAGGGGCTCAAGATGACCAAGGAGGGCCCGGCGGTGATGAAGTGGGCCCTCTACCAGGCAGGGGATGTGGCACGGCAGTGGGACCCGCAGTTAGCCTGCGTTTACTACCGGCAGATGGTCTATCACGGCAAGACCCACAAGCAAGCCATGGGGGCCGTGATGAGTCACCTGGGGGCCAGGATCCTGGCGGTGCTTCGTGAGGGGAGGCCCTATGAGCTGAGGGACATTCAGGGGAATCCAATCACCAGGGAGGAGGCGAGGCAGCTCATCCTTGAGCAGTACCGGGTACCTGAGGAAATAAGACGGGAGCGGCGCCGCCGCAAGCGCAGCAAACGGAGCCGCCCCAGGGGACCTGAGCGGGGGATGCCGGAGATTCACAGGATGCACGAGGCAGCTTTCGCTCCTCAACCTGGAGTTCCTCCGGTCACCCCCGCAACTCAGTCTAACCAGCTGGTCCAGCAAAGTCAACCAAAAATCCATCCCGCCTGCGCAAGAGGCAAGAGCTTGACATTGATTTAGGGAATCTAAACAAAGCCATGGTGCTGATGGCCATCATTAGGACCCGGTCGCCGGAGGAACTTTCCAACTTCATCGAAAAGGAGATCTCCACCAGTCCGGGCATCCTGAGAACCGAGACCTTCGTCAACCTGGACATCATCAAAGAAGAATGGCCTGGATACCACGCAACTCCTCGACAACCTCGAGCTCTCCTCGCCACAAGTCGGAGGAGGTGAGGTCAGCTTTGGCGGATTCGAGGATCCTGTCCATCAGGTTGAGGTGCTCGTCGTCCAGCCCCTCCCCGAAGTGCCTGTACAGCCTGTTCCCTGCTTCCCAAACTTATCGTGAAAAACGATTTCAGACAACCCTTTCCTTTGCTTGGCGCTGGGCTTCTCATCAGGATAGCCCACAGGGGTTATAGAGACCACACAAAAACCATCTGGTACCCCAAGGATGGTAGCTACCTTTTGGGCATCAAACAACCCAACATGAACCGTGCCCAGCCCCAGCGAATGAGCAGCCAGTGCCAGATTTTGCATTGCTAATGCTACATCAAACATAAACCAGTAGTCGCCTTTGTCTGTAGCCGGCACCCCTTTATAGTAACCTGATTTCTTCAGCTCAGCACATGCAACAATTACTACCGGTGCATTTCTAACCGCCTCAGTAGCGGGTTCTTGCCTAATGTACTGGACAACTCAGCCTTAGTAGCACCATCCCTGACCACTATAAAACGCCAACATTGCGTGTTAGCCCATGAAAGTGCCCAACGGGCAGCTTCCAGAATAAGCTGAATAACCTTGTCACCTACAGGAATTGCCTTGTACTTACGAATACTTCTCCTTGTTTTAATTGCTTCCATAACCTCCATTTATTACCTCCCATATCCTAATCTAAATTCTGCTTCAGAAGTTTAGAAACTACCTCCTTCACCTCATCAACTGAAGCCTCGGTCTCTATTGTGGAAGGGTCCCCTTGTTCGAATTTGACGATGTGTGACGGGAGCGGAAACCTCTGCAACTTTGATTGTCCTGAAAAATGATTGTTGTTTCTTAGCTAGGACTTGGCAAGGGGTCCCAGTGCTAGGCGGATAAGTTCCGTGAAGTAGAGGACTGGCAACTTCTGCCTGCGCTTTTGGCCGGTCTCCAGGTTGTAATGACACATGGCACAAGCGACCACTATTCCCTGCGCTCCCACTTCAAGGGCTTGCTCAATCAAATCGCTGACTAACTTGGATACCAGGTCTGGCCGACTTAGGGTCAAGCTGCCCCCGCAACAGTTAACTTTTCCGCCCCAGTCAGGAACATCTGCTCCCAGAGCCCTAAGGAGCCTGTCCATCATCATGGGATCCTCCGGGTCATCGAAAGCTGCCACCTCTGGAGGGCGCACGAGGTAACATCCGTAATAGGCCACAAGCTTAAACCCCTCAAGCTTGCTTCGAATTCGGCCCTCGATGTTCTCAAGGCCTACGCTATTAACGAGCACATCCAGCAGATGCCTGACCTCACACTTCGCCTCGCATGGAAGACCGGCGAGCTTTTCCACCCTCTGCCTAAGCTTTGGGGAATTTCGCAAACGTACCTGAGCTGTCTTTAGACGAAGGTAGCAGGCAGGGCAAATGGTGACGATGCTTACAGGCTGGTCAGGGTTCATTCTCTCGGCCAGCGCTAAATTCCTGGCCGCCAGAGCCAATGACAGCTCTTCATTCAGGAAATGGCCGGATGAAGCGCCACAACAATTCCAGCGGGGGATTTCCTCAAGCTCTACCCCGAGCTCTCGGCAAACTACCTCAGCGGACAACCGGTATTCGCGGGCGCTGGATTCCTGAGCGCATCCTGGATAAAAGGCGTATCTCATTGCCGAGCTTTTATCCTCTGGAAGATATCGGCCACCGCCTTTCTCCTTCTGATAATGGGCACCAATTTAATTCGGCCCTTTAGCAGGAGGCTTATTCCCTGGCTTATTAAGCCGGGAGGAATTCGCCTCGTCTTTAAGGAATAAAGAAGGGCCAGCAAAGGCTCATAAGGCTGTCCCAGCATCTTGAGGCACCATAAGAAGACCTGGTGGAAGGCCAGTATCCTCGGTTGCCGAGCTGGGATACCTTCTCTCAAAGCCACCTGATGGAGGACGTCCATCAGGCGCGGTATATCTATCCCATAAGGACATCTTGCTGAGCAGCTTTGACAGGAGGCACAGACCCAGATCGCAGAGCCGCTCAGGACATGCTTTTTAAATCCAAGGGCAGCCAGTCGGACCACCTGATGGGGTTGGAAATCCATGGCGAAGGAGAGGGGACAGCTAAGGGTACAGGTGAGGCACTGAACGCAGAGCTTGGGCTGTAGTCCTGCTTCCCTGAGCTCATTTATGAAAAGCTGGTCCTGTTCTTCAGCGGCTGCGTCGATATATTTCATTCCTGTGCCACCCAGCTTAGTTCATCCTCTTTAAAGAAAGTCAGCGGAGGCTCCTCCTCAATGGACCTCCCTGGGAGGTATCCGAAAAGCTCCTGCATTTTTAGGCCAACACTATGAAATACGGAAAACAGTGGGATCTCGTTAGGGCAGGCATCTTGGCAAAGTCCACAGCCAACACAGAAGAGCCCAATGTGCGAAAGTCGGGTCAGATGGAAAAGGAGGGTATCAGCTGGCAGCCGGAGAGCTCCTTTCCTCTTGGCCTGAGCTAAATATTCACTCGCCCCCCATTCGAAGGTGGAGGACTCTAAGAAGCATTCCCGACAATAACACATGGGACAGGCTACTCGACAGTTGTGGCAGTTATTGCAGGCTGAAAAAAGACGGGTTAGCCCCTCCACCCCACTGCACTCCTCCTGAAAGCGCTCAAGGAATGCCGCCCGGTTTTGATCTTTCCCTACCCTGACCCGCGAGAGCACTTCTTCCCTTCCCTCAGATGGAGCCTCGGGAAGTCGCAGAGCTTCCAAAATTTCCTCACCCTCCGGGGTTTCTGCCTGGAGAAGGACGTGCCGGGTCAGGTCTACCCCAATGAGGCCGAATATTAGATCAACTCCTGAGGGGCTGAAGTGCTGACAGATTTGGCAGGCCTCTCTCAGGTCGAGACTCTCGCCGGCAGCAGCTCTTCGCAGAAAAACCTCTGCCGGCTCCGGGCTTGTTTTACAAAATTCGCGATAACCTTCTGGTGAAAAAGTGCCGTAGCAATCAAATCCGATGATCACCAGATTTTGAAGTGAAGCCTGTTTTAACTTTACCAGCTCTACTAAAGCCCTGAGTTCGCAGGACCTCAGAACAACGCCCAGCTTTTCTTCGGTCGGCCTAAGTCTGGTCAGCCTAGAGACAACCATAGCCAAGCTCACCGGCATCACTGGGGCTAGAGGACAGGCCTGGCGACATATCTCTGGATCGGTTACCAGTGCCGGAGCAACGTTTCCTTGTCCGGAGAGTTCCACATTGAGAAGAAGCCCTTGGAGTAGCCCCTCCTGTAGCAGCCGGCTCAGGAAAAGGTTTACACTCTTAGCCGTCCTTCCATCCTCGACCTCCAGCCAGGCACTTTTCAACCCTGCCCTCCTATGTAGACCAATACTTTCTGAACGGACTGGGCCCCTTTTTTCGGACGTGTTCAGTGAACTCGGCGATGGTTTGGGCGAACTTTGCTCCCTCGGCTGCGCTGATCCAGCGGAGCCAAACCCGGTCTTCCTCCAGTCCGAGGGCCCTTAGCATGGTCTTGAGCATCGCCAGGCGCCTCCTGGCCTTGTAATTGCCCGAAATGTAGTGACAATCACCCGGGGGACACCCTCCGACGATCACTCCATCAGCCCCGGAAAGCAAGGCTCGAAGTATGTAAACCGGGTCCACCGAACTGCTGCACATCACTCGAATGGGACGAATGTTGGATGGGTACTGCAATCGAGTTGTCCCCGCCAGGTCGGCTGCGGTGGAGGTACACCAATGGCAGAAGAAGCCTATCAACACTGGTTCAAATTCGTTTTCCCCAGCCAATCTAACCCCCTAAGGATGATTTTTCATACAGCCACATCCAGCATCGAGATAATCTGCTTGCTTCCTAACTCCTTGAGCCTGGCTGCTCCACTAGGGCAAACGGCAACACAAGTTCCACAGCCATGGCACAGAGCCTCTCGCACTTTTACCACCCCTTTCTCCACGTCCCTGTAGCGAGCATCGTAGGGACAGGCTTTAACACAAAGCTCGCATCCCATGCACCATCTTTCATCCACCGCAGAGACCATTTTTGAAGGAATGAGCTCTGACCTTAGCAGAAGCGCAGCTGCCCTTGCTGCGGCCGCTTGAGCTTGAACAATGGTCTCGGTTACGTGTTGGGGAGAATGGGCCATTCCACACAGGTAAATGCCCTCCTTTACGAAATCCACCGGTCGGAATTTGGGCTCAGCCTCCTTGAAGAAGCCGTCTTCAGCAAGTTCCACACCTAAAATTTTAGCCAGCGAGGCATTTTCGCCTGGGACGATCGCCGGACTGAGCACCAGGAGTTCGGGCTGCAGAACAATTTCCCCTCCTAGTATTGGCTCCCTGACCCGCACCTCTAGCTTTCCCTTTTGGTAGCTCACCTTGGGTTTCTGCCCTGGCTCATAGCGAATGAAGTCTACCCCTGCTTGACGTGCCTGGGTAAAGTATTCTTCCCCAAAACCGTAGGTCATCATCTCACGGTAAAGGATGGTCACCTGCACTGCTGGATTATGCTGTAGGAGGTGAAGGGCATTCTTCAAGGCCTGGGAACAACAAACACGGCTGCAATAGGGCCTCTGATCATCAAGCGAACCCACGCATTGAATCATGACCACCGATTTCAGCTCCTCGGGCTTAATCTTGCCAGTTGCTAGCCTTTCCTCCAGTTCCCGCTGTGTGAGGACTTGCTTTGCCTGGCCGTAGAGGTACTCCGTGGGCCGCAGCTCCTCGGCGCCGGTGGCCACGATGATGGCTCCTACTTGAAGGAGGCGTTCATCCGCTCCCTTGGGCTTGAGGGTAACCTTAAAGTCGCCAGCATGGCCGGTAACCCTGATTACCTCGGTTTCCTTCCAGATATGAATCAAGTTTTGAGCCTCTACCTCTTCAATGAGTTCCCGCAGCAGGGCCTGAGGATCGCCTTCTTCTAGAAGGTAATGGAGGTTCCTCAGATGTCCCCCAAGCTGGCTGGATTTCTCCACCAGCTCAACTTCGAAGCCTCGTTTGGCCAGTGATAAACTGGCTATAAGCCCGGCCAAGCCTCCACCAATGACCAGGGCTCGCTGGGCAACCGGAAGAGCGGAGGGCAGCCACTCCTCCTTGAACCTCAATTTATTGAGTGCCATTGCAATCAGCTTCTGAGCCCTCTCAGTGGTCAATCTGCCTCCCCGGTGAGACCAGGCAAGCTCCTCACGGAAGTTAACCACCTCTACGCGAATCTCCTCACCAATGGCTGTGAGGGTAAGGGCGGGACAGGCAGCTAGGACGAGAGAACTCACTCCCCTTTCCCTTGCCCGACTTTCCACCTTCTCCATGGCCTCTGGTTGGCAGAGAAGGTCCACCTCTTTTACCTCAGCCACGCCGGGGAGCTGCTGAGCAAATTCTACCACCTCGGATAAATTCACCGCTTGTCCAATTTCTCCTCGACAGTTGCAGAGGTAAACGGCCGCCCGGAATTCCTTCTCAACCGACTGCTTCGCCTCTGATTTAAGAGGTTTGAGGGGACCGAGCAGGCTCAGGGCTTGACCGGCAGCCGCTATGGCCTCAGTTGAGGTCGTGGAGATATCCTTTGGGCCAGAGGCCGAGCCGCAGACGAAGACTCCCTCCCTGCTGGTCTCTACCGGAGAGAATTCCTTGGCCTTGCAGAAGCCCCATTGGTTAAGCTCGAGGCCCAGGCTCTGAGCTAGCTGAGAGAATTCGGACGGAGGTGTTTGCCCCACGGAGAGGATCACCAGCTCAAACTCCTTGGTGACGAGCCTATTCCCTTCCTCAAAGGTCAAGAGCAGGTTTTTGTTTCTAAAGTTCTGGGCCACTGCTGGAAGACGGCAGCGGACAAAGTTCAAACCTAGCTTGGCTACCCTTTCGTAGTAGCGGTAGAATCCCTTGCCGAAGGCGCGAAGATCCATAAAGAAGAAGTAGACCTCCATGTCTGAATACTTTTGTTTGATCATGGCTGCTTCTTTGAGTGCGTAAAAGCAGCAGGCTGAGGAGCAGTAATCCCTTTCTCGATTTCGAGAGCCAACGCATTGCACGAAGGCGACGGAGCAAGGGACTTTTCCATCGGAGGGACGCCGAAGCTCTCCCTGCGTGGGCCCACCGGGACTGAGCAAGCGTTCTGCCTGGAGGCTGGTGATCACGTTGGGAAAGCGCTTGTACCCGTACTGACTGGCCGAGAGCGGATCAAATTCCTCGAAGCCCGCAGAGAGAATGATGGTCCCCACATTTATCTCCCTTCGCTGGAGCTTGAAGGAAAGGTCAATGGCTGCGGTAGGGCATTGCTCCAGGCAGACCCCACAGCGGGTGCAGCTCTCCGAATCAATGACGTAGGTCTTGAGAAGGGCTGAGGGATGGGGAAGATAGATGGCCTTGCGTTTGCGCAACCCCTGATCAAACTCGTCATCTACCTCCACCGGACAGACTGATTCGCATCGGCCACAGCCAATGCATAGTTCCTTCCTTACCCCTGTGGCCTGCGTTATCAGGGTGATCCCGAAATCCCCGGGCTTTCCCTCGATCCCTCCTACTTTAGTGAAGGGAAGAAACTCGATGTTGGGGTGGCTCAGGCCACGGCGAAGGCAATATTGGCTTGATGCCTCTATGGGGCGAGGAGGAAGCACCTGACAGAGGCCGCAGTGATCATCGGGAAACCACCTGTCGAGCTGGGAGAGGGTACCTCCGATATATGGTCGGCGGTCACAGAGGTAAACCTTAGCTCCTGCCTCGGCAAGCTCTAAGCTCGCCTTTATTCCGGCAATTCCTGCACCTATAACTAGGGCAGACGTACCTTCCTCGCTTGATGATTTTTCGTGCTGCATATTCGGCCTCATATCAGCACGCTGGTCATTTCCAGAATTTGCCTCTTGGTGAAGTTTCTCACCTGATTGGCTCCCGAGGGACAGGCAACGGCACAGGCACCGCATCCCCGACAGAGCAACTCATTTACGGTCATAACCCCTCGACGCTCGTCGAAGGAAAGGGCGCCAAACTCGCAGACTGCGTCGCAAAGGCGGCAGCCACGACATACTTCAGGGTCAATCCAGGGGACAAGGGGTTCCTTCCTCAGGGTGCGCTGAAACAGAAGCGAAGCTGCCTTGGCCGCTGCACCGCGGCCCTGTGTGGCGGCCTCGGTGATGTCCTTGGGCCCCTGGCAGCAGCCGGCCAAGAATATTCCCTCGGTAGCCGTCTCCACCGGCCCCAACTTTGGGTGGACTTCTAGGAAAAAACCATCAGCATCAAGGGAGACCTTCAACTGCCTGGCCAGCTCTGGAGCTTCCCTTTGCGGGACAATTCCCGTGGCCAGGATGACCAGGTCGGCTTCCTCCTCGAAGAATTCCCCCAGCAGGGTGTCCTCCGCCCGCACCACCAGCTTTTCCCCCCGGCGGTAAATCTCGGAAACCATCCCCCGCCGGTAGATTACCCCTTCCTTCTGCACCCGCTCGTAGAACTGTTCATATCCCTTGCCATAGGCCCGGATGTCAATGTAGCACACCGTGACCTTGGCTTGGGGAATCTTCTCCCTAATATAATGAGCTTGCTTGGCAGTGTACATACAGCAGACACGAGAACAGTATTCGTGGCCCACGGCCTTGTCCCTCGAGCCCACGCAGTGAATGAAGACCACGTTTTGTGGCTCTCGGCCATTTATCTGAATCTTGCCCTGGGTGGGGCCCGAGATGGAAGCTAGCCTCTCCAGCTCTAACCCGGTGATGACGTTCTCATAAACACCATAGCCGTACTCCGGCTTGAGATGCGCATCGAAGGATTGGTAGCCGATGGCCACTATTATGGCTCCGATTTCTAGCTCTTGTTCCCGGGCCTCTTGATGCAGATCTATGGCCCCGCTTTGACAGACACTTTGACAGATGGAGCAGTGTCGTCCCTGCAGGCTTAGGCAAGCTTTAGGGTCTATGAGATAGTAAGACGAAGGCGACCGAGAGGGGTAGATCGCTGCCCTCTGACTGAGACCTAGATTGAACTCGTCGGGCACCTTTACCGGGCAGGCCTGAGAGCAAAGGCCACAGCGACTACATCTCTCCGGGTTCACATAGGTAGGCTGTTGCCTTACCCGGACGCAGAAGTTACCTACGTAGCCCTCCACCTGCAGCACCTCAGCCCGGGTAAACACCTTTATTTTGGGATTTGAGCTGAGCTCTTCAAGCTTGTTTCTCAAAAGCTCCTCGGCATCGGCAAGGCTAGGGAATGTTTGATGAAGCTGAGCCATATGTCCCCCAAGCTGAGGCTCCTTCTCCACCAAAAAGACTTCAAAGCCCATCCTCCCGAGCTCAATGGCTGCCTCGATTCCGGCAATTCCCCCGCCAATTACCAAGACCGAGGGTTTCAGCTCTACCTCCTCTGCTTCCAGTGGCTGAGCCAGAGCCACCTTCGCCACCGCGGCTGCGACCAGACTCTTAGCCTTTTGAGTGGCGACCTTTTGATCCGAATGAACCCAAGAGCATTGCTCCCGTATGTTGGCCCTCTCCAAGCAATAAGGATTTAGCCCGACACGCTGAACGTTGTTCATGAAGGTGAGTTGATGCATTAGGGGGGAGCACGAAGCTATGACTATGCGATCAAGCTTAAATTGGAGGACGTCGTTTCTTATCAACTCGAGGCCCGGGTCGGAGCAGAGGTAAACGTAGTCGCGGGCTACCACCACTTCTGGGAGGCCTCGAGCAAATTTAGCCACTTCGGCCACGTCAACCGTGTCGGCGATGTTCCTGCCACAGTGACAGACGTAAACCCCTATCCTCATCTTCCACGCTTCACTTGTGAGAGAACAGTGCAGGCCGCAGCAGCAGCCGCACTCGCCTGAATCACCGAGTCGGTGATATCCTTGGGCCCCTGGCAGCAGCCGGCTAGGAATATCCCCGGGATTTTGCTCTCTACGGCCTCCAGCTTAGGCTCAGCTTCTGAAAAGAAGCCGTCTGAATCCAAGGGCAAGCTCAGCACCTCCGCCAGTTTAGCGCTACCGGCTGAAGGAACTAAGCCTACCGCTAGGACGACCAGGTCGGCTTCCTCCTCGAAGAACTCCCCTAGCAGGGTGTCCTCCGCCCGCACCACCAGCTTCTCCCCCCGGCGGTAAATCTCGGAAACCATCCCCCGCCGGT
>CBFDTP010000046.1:0-10930 GCA_965612975.1 uncultured Dehalococcoidia bacterium
GGCGACCACCGAGATCTACACCTAAGCCTTCGTCGGCAGCGTCAGATGTGTATAAGAGACAGGGCCTCATGAGCCTCCTGAGCTCCTTTCACCTTCTTAGTGAAGAGGCGGGGCAAGGGGGGAACGAACTCCGGTCCATAGTCTTCTCGGATGTAGGCCCTCGTTTCCGCAACGGCCTGGGAGGAGACACGCGTGGAGTCAGTACGCATGTAGGTGATGAGTCCCACCACCTCCTCCCCTCCCAGGGGCAGGCCCTCGTAGAGCTGCTGGGCAATGGTCATGGTGTGGCTGGCGGAGAACCGGAGCTTACGCCAAGCCTCCTGCTGAAGGGTGCTGGTGATGAACGGAGGCACTGGCTGGCGGGAGGTTGACCTTCTCTCCACCCAAGCTACCCTAAATTTGGAATTCTCCAGCTCCTGGCAAACTTTCTCCGCCTCTGCCTGACTCCACAGCTCACAGTTCACCAGCTTGGCAACAAAGCTTTGCTCCTGGGTTGCCTTTCTGAGCTGGGCCAAGAGCGTCCAGTACTCCTGCGGGGTAAAGTTTTCGATCTCCCGCTCCCGCTCGACGATCATCCTCAGGGCAGCTGATTGAACTCTCCCCGCTGAGAGACCTCTTTTCACCTTTCGCCAGAGCAGTGGACTTATCTTGTAGCCCACCAAGCGGTCAATTATCCGGCGCGCCTGCTGAGCGTTTACCAGCCTCAGATCGATCTCCCCGGGGTGTTTTAGCGCCTTGGTGATCGCCGGTTTGGTTATCTCATGGAAAATAACTCGCCGCACTTTGGCATCCTTCAGTCCAGCGGCCTCGACCAGATGCCAGGAGATGGCCTCCCCCTCGCGGTCAGGATCAGTGGCCAGGTATATTCTTCCGGCGGCCTTCGCCGCGGTCTTTATCTCCTTGATTATCTTCCCCTTGCCTGGCAGGATGCGGTATTGGGGAGCAAAATCATTTTCCACATCCACACCCAACTTGTTCTCCGGGAGGTCTCGAACGTGGCCCATGGTGGCCTTGACCACATACCGACCGTCGAGAAGGCGGCCGATGGTCCTAGCCTTCGCCGGAGACTCTACGATGACCAGATCCTTCTTTTCCATGTTGGGGGGCCTCGACTTAACCAAGGAGCGCGTAGTTCATTCCTCCCAGGCTCCGCACCATTCCCTTGAGCTCCATCAGGGCCAGGGTGCTGGCCACGGTAGAGGTGGGGAGCCTGGTGGTGCGGCAGATTTCATCAATATGGCGGGGCTCCTGGGATAGAAGCTGGACTATCTGGGCCTCAACTTCATTCTCCGGGAGAGCTTTTTGCGGGGCCTTCGGAACCAGGTTCAGGTTCAGTTCCTCCAGGATATCGTTCACTTCCTGCACCAGCTTGGCTCCGTCGCGGATAAGTCGGTTGCAGCCTCGGCTGGCCGGAGAGAATATGTTGCCGGGCACGGCGAAGACCTCGCGATCCTGCTCCAGGGCCAGGTTGGCCGTGATCAGAGCCCCGCTTCTCTCCATGGCCTCGGTGACGAGCACCCCCAGGCTTAGCCCGCTCATGATGCGATTCCTCCGGGGAAAGTTCTCCGCCCGGGGGCGGGTGCCCAGGGGATAGTCGCTTACCAGCGCACCATGTTGCATGATCTCCTGGGCCAGCTCGAGATTCTCTCCCGGATAGACCAGATCCAGGCCACAAGCCAGCACGGCGATGGTTCGCCCCCCGGCCTTAAGGGCCGCTCTATGGGCAATGGTATCAACCCCTCGAGCGAGGCCGCTGACGATCGTGAGGCCCGCCTCCACCAGCCCGGTGACCAACTCCTCCGTCACCTGACGTCCGTAGGTGGTAACCCGCCGGCTGCCCACCACGGCGAGAGCCCATTCATCTTCCGGCAGCAGTTCGCCGCGGACATAAAGCACCGGTGGTGCTTCGTAGATCTCGCGCAGCCTTGGGGGATAGGAGGGGTCATCCAGGGTCAGCACTTTAATCCGGTACCGGGCCAGCTTTGCCATCTCGGCTTCCAGGTTTATTCGGGGTCTCTGGGCCAGGATGGTCTTCACCGCCCTCTGGTCGAGTCCGATGGCCTCGAGCTCAGGCCCGCTGGCCTGCCAGGCCCTTTCCAGGTCGCCAAAATGCTCCCGTATCCGAGAGAGCCTTACCGGCCCAATGCCGGGTATGAGGCTAAAGCCGATCCAATACTTTAATTCGGACATCTCAAGCCTAGCTGATTACCGTGTAAATCTTAGCTTGCTTTCTGAGGCAAGTCAAGCTCGGTTAGGGTTGGGGACTTAGAGGGAGGTATTCTCCGAGGTGCTGTCCAAGGCCTTCTTCATCGCCAGGTGGAGCTTTTGAAAAAGCTTGGCTAACTCTTCCGTATCCAGGGAGGTAACCTCCGGGGTGAGTGCCAGGATAAAGGGAAAGCCGGGAGTCCGGGAATTATCGCCATCGCTGGGACGGCGTCCGACCTTTCCCTTCTCGGCCGCGGTGGCTTTCCCGGACCGGGTGCGGGTGTCGAATCCGAGGTCTATCTCGGCCAGGTGGCAGAGCTGAACGAAGAAACGCGTTGTCTTGGTAGCCATCTCCATCCCCAGCCCCTCCTGGGTGACGAAGTAATTGTAGATCTCATCCGGCGAGCTGTCCCTCTCCGCCAGCCACTGGAATAAGCCTCGGTAAGCATGGCGTACAATGTCCTTTAGGGCAGAGGTGAAAGCAGCCCCCTTGGTCTTCAGGAGCCGGCTCTTCTCCGTTGGCCGACCCTCCTCATCGATCAGGCCCAGGTACCGCAGCGCTCCTACCACCTTATACTCGTTGCCAGGAGCTATCTGATGCCTCCGGAGGAAGTTCCCATCCACTTTCTGAGGGCTCGCCCTCCGCATAAGCTCCAGCGCCTGCAGCATTCCCCGGGTGGGGCCATAAGGGGGGATATTGCTTCGTTCCCTGAGCATAAGTCTGCCAACACTATAGAACCCCAAAATCAGGACTGTCAAGAGTCCAAAGGGCTAATTTTGGACTTTTTGGGACTGAAAGGCCGAATAATTGACCCGTTGCCTAAGGGAGGACAATTTGCTAGGGTACTTTTAGGAGGCCGAGATGGGCGGAGATGCCAAAGTGGGATGCTGCGGATTCGCCCGGGGGCTAAAGGAGTACTTTTCCTGCTTCGGCCTGGTGGAGGTACAGCAGACCTTCTACAAACCCCCGAAGTTGGAGACGGCGGTCCGCTGGCGAGGGCAGGCGCCGAGCGATTTCGAGTTTACCCTCAAGGCCTGGCAGCTCATCACTCACCCCTCATCCAGTCCCACCTATCGAAAGGCGGGGATAAAGATCCCTCCGGAGAAGGGGGAACGCTATGGCTTCTTCAAGCCCACCGAGGAGGTGAGGGAAGCCTGGGAGAAAACCCGGGAGATTGCCCTGGCCCTGGGGGCCCGGGTGATCGTCTTTCAGTGTCCCCCCAGATTTTCCGAGAGCCAGGAGAACGTTCAGAACCTGAAGCGATTCTTCCAGGAGGTGGAGCGGGGCGACTTCTACTTCGTCTGGGAACCTCGGGGAAGCTGGCGTGAGGAGACGGTGAGAGCACTCTGCCAGGAGCTGGAGCTGATCCACTGCGTTGACCCCTTTGAGGGGAAAATGCCCCTGCATGGCTGGCCGAGGTATTTCCGCCTGCACGGCGGTCCGGGCTACCGACACAAATATACCGAAGAGGAACTGAGCTGGCTTGCCGACCTGGCGGAGGGAGAAACCTATTTCCTCTTTAACAACCTCTCCATGTTCGACGATGCCCTGAGACTCAAGGAGATTCTGGCAAAACATGGCTAACCTGATCTATACCCTGGGTTCCAGCACCCGGACAAAGGAGGAGTTCCTCCAGCTGCTGCAGCACTTTGGGATAAGGAAGGTGGCCGACGTCCGTCGCTTCCCCACCAGCCGTTTTCAGCACTTCCAGCAAGAGAACCTGGCAAAGTTCCTGCAGGAGGCAGGGATAGCCTATCTACACCTGGGAAAGGAACTCGGTGGGTACCGCTCAAGGGGTTACCAGAGCCACCTCACCTCTTCGAGCTTCCGGGAGGGGCTCGAGCGCCTGGAGAGGGAAGCGAGAGCCGGGCCGACAGCGATCCTCTGCGCCGAAAGGCTCCCCTGGAAATGCCATCGCCGCTTCATTGGAGCAGAGCTGGCGAAGCGGGGTTGGAGAGTAATCCACATCATCGATGAGAATCGAACCTGGGAGCCGCCAGTCAAAGGCTAGCCCCCGGCTTCGGCTCAGCCTCGATGCATCTCCATTTTTAGCTCTTCAATCTCGCTAACCACCCAATTGAGCTCCCGCATTGTTCCCAGCGGAAGAAGCCTCTTTCTCAAGATGTCCTCCGAGAAGCCCTCCCACAATTTTTGGTCCAGCTGCTCAATTCGCCAGGCCGGACTCCCTTGATGGGCTGCCACCAGGCAAAGCATCTTGTAAGTTACGACTGAGAGCATCAGCAAAAGTTGTAGAAACTCGGCATTCCTCTCCAGATCAGAGGCAAGCTGCTCGAGCGAGAAAAGCTCCCTTCCCTCTATCTCCCTCTGCACAAGCTCCCGGAGCCATTGAGAGGGCGTTCTGCCCAGTTCCTGACAAACTCTCCGAACCTTCTCCCCCAGGGAGGGTGGCAATCTTGTGCCGATAACGCTCATGGCTCTCCTTCGTTAACAATGTTTACGTAATAGAATGATAGTCGAGAGGTGGAATTTGTCAAGCAGGAAACCCGGTTCTTGAAGGATTTCTTCGGAACCTAACCTTGATTTACCCGGAGGAGAGTTTATAATCAGGGAAGTAAGTTTTAAAGGAGGGAAGGATGAATGTTTTCGGCTCTTCTGGGATAAGGAGGAGGGTGGATTTCGGCCTCTTGGAGCTGGCCTTAAAGGTAGGGATCGTCCTGGGCAAGTCGGCCAAGTCGGTGCTTCTCGGACATGATACCCGCACCTCCGGCGAAGCTCTTAAGTTTGCCCTGTCCTCTGGACTCCTTGCCTCGGGGTGCTCGGTTTACGAGGCCGGCATTGCCCCTACCCCTACCATAGCCTACGCTTGCCGCAACTTCGCCGCCGGGGCGATCATTACCGCCTCGCATAACCCCCCAGAATACAATGGCATCAAGCTGGTCAATCCCGATGGCGCGGCGTTCGACTCCGCTCAGCGGCAGCTCATGGAGGAGAAAGTTCTGCGCGGTGAATTTGGACTGCTATCCTGGGATAGGCTGGGAAAGCTTCAGCCCTATCCGGCGGCCATAGAGGAGCATCTGGAGCGCATTCTACAGGACTTCCCACCCTTAAAGGTCAGGGTGGTGGTGGACTGTGGTTGTGGAGCCGGCTCGATGATAACCCCCTTCCTCCTGCAAAGGCTTGGCTGTGAGGTGCTGACCATGAATTCCCACCCCTCCGGTTTCTTCCCTCGACCGGCCGAGCCCACTGAGGAGAATCTGACCGATCTGATAAAAGTGGTCCGAGCGAGCAAAGCTGCTGTGGGTCTGGCTCACGATGGAGACGCTGACCGTCTGATGGCGGTGGATGATAAGGGCCGATTTATCCCCGGCGACAAGCTGCTCATCATCCTGGCCCAAAGCCTCCAGGCCCAGAAGGTAGTCACCACCCTGGATGCCTCCATGGTGCTGGAGGAGTGTGGTCTGGAGGTGGAGCGGACGAAGATCGGCGACCCTTACGTTTCCGAGGCCTTGAGGAGAGGGGGTGACTTCGGGGCTGAACCCACCGGGTGTTGGATCTTCCCCCGGGTGTCGCTCTGCCCCGACGGGGTATATGCCGCGGCTTTCCTGACCTGGGTGGCTTCGGAGAAACAGCTCTCTGCCCTGGTAGATGAGATACCGTCCTACCCCCTCCTCAGGAGAAGCCTTCCTCGGACCTCCTTCGATCCGGAGTCTTTATTAGGGAAGCTGGAGGCCTTGAGCCCGGCCTCGGTGAGCAAGCTCGATGGGCTAAAGCTTTCCTTCAGCGACGGCTGGGTTCTCCTACGTCCTTCGGGAACCGAGCCCAAGGTAAGGGTAACGATCGAGGCCAAAACAGGAAAGAGGGTCCGTGAGCTTTTCACCCAGGTATCAAAGGTCCTCCAGCAAACTTGAGTTCACTTGACATAACTAAGGATTGAAGGTAACTTAACAACTTGGTATAATTAGTCGCCTGGAGAGGTGGCCGAGTGGTTTAAGGCGCCGCTCTCGAAAAGCGGTAGGGTGAAATATCCCTCGTGGGTTCGAATCCCACCCTCTCCGTGGAGGGATGCCGGAGCGGCCGAACGGGCGCGCCTGGAGAGCGCGTAGGGGGTTTAAAAGCTCCCTCGTGGGTTCGAATCCCACTCCCTCCGCTTTTTTGAGTTCTGAATCGGGTGAGCAATGCCAGCAATAGCCATTATCGGAGGCCAGTGGGGAGACGAGGGAAAGGGGAAGGTGATTGATTTTCTGGCCCAAAAGGCCAGCATCGTTGCTCGTTTCTCCGGGGGGAACAATGCCGGTCACACGGTGGTCAACGAGCTCGGTAAGTTCCGAATGCACCTTATACCCTCGGGGATCTTCCACCCTCAGGTAACCTGCATCATCGGCAATGGGGTGGTGGTTGACCCGGAGGTACTTCTCGACGAGCTCAAGGCCCTGGAGGAGAGGGGAGTTAAGACGGAGCGACTGCTCATCAGCTATCGGGCCCATCTCATCATGCCCTATCACCGACTGCTCGATGGGCTGGAAGAGGAGGCTCGCGGGGGGAAGGCTATCGGCACGACCAGAAAGGGAGTGGGGCCAGCCTACACCGATAAGGTTGCCCGGATGGGCATCCGGGTAGGGGATCTGCTGGACAAGGAATTTTTCCTCGAACGGCTCCGCTCCGTGCTGGAGTGCAAGAACCAGATCCTGACCAAGGTTTACGGGGTTCAGCCTCTTCCGCTTCAGGAGATCTACCAGAAATACTCGGAATACGGGGAGCGTCTGGCCCCGTTCATCCGGGAGGTAGACCAGATAGTTTATGAGGCATTAAAGCGGGACGAGCTGATCTTCCTGGAGGGGGCTCAGGGAACCCTGCTCGACGTTGATTTTGGCACCTATCCCTATGTTACCTCCTCCTCCCCCTTTGCGGGAGGGGTATGCACGGGAATGGGGTTAAGTCCTCTAGCGATCAAGGGAGTTATCGGGGTGTTCAAGGCCTATACCACACGGGTGGGCGGGGGGCCGATGCCGACCGAGCTCCGTGATGCTGACGGCAGGGAAATTCGAGAGCGGGGGCAGGAGTATGGCACCACTACCGGTCGGCCCCGTCGCTGTGGGTGGTTTGATGGGGTGATGGCCCGCTTCAGCGCTCGACTTAATAGGTTCACCAGCATCGCCCTGACCAAGTTCGACATTCTGGACACCTTTCCTTCGATCAAGATCTGCACGGCTTATAAGCTCGATGGCACCCTTCTGGAACACCCACCGACCAATCCAGCCTTGTTAGAGAGATGTGAACCGGTTTATGAGGAACTCCCAGGCTGGCAGAAACCGACCAGTGAAGCACGACGATTCGAGGAGTTGCCTTCCGAGGCCCAGCGATACGTTCGCCGCTTAGAGGAGTTACTTGAGTGCCCGATAGGCCTCATCTCCGTTGGGCCCAGCCGGGAACACACCATCGTTCGGCAGCCGTTATATTAAAAATTTAGGGGGCTCCATCGTCTAGAGGACTAGGACGCCGGCCTTTCAAGCCGGAAATCAGGGGTTCGAATCCCCTTGGAGCCACCATTTCTATTTAGCCCCAACGAGGCTTCAGAAAACAAATACCCCACCCTCAATGGAAGGCGATGATGAGCTGAGGTTTTGGTTGGCCGACTTCTATACCTTTATGCCTTGCCGATGCGGTACACGGTGGTGCCGCAGACCGGACACACACCCTTAGTGGCTGGCTTCCCGTTCTTGAGCGTTACCTTCTGGGGGTTCTTTATCTCCCTCTTTGCCCGACACTTGAAGCAGTAGGCCTCCATTTGCCCTCCTTCAGTGTGTTTGTATTAGCTTATACAATTCGCAAGCTAGAAGTCAAGCCCTTTTCAAGAAGGGTGAAAGAAGGAGCCTACAAGTGTATAATTAAGGCAGGAGGTTAAAGGGTCTGGCAAAAACATGTTAGGGGAAGCTATGGAAGAAGAGAGGGTGGCGATCTTTATAGATGGAAGTAACTTATATCATGGGCTGGAGAGCAACTTCAGGCGTCATGATCTCAATTTCACCGAGTTCATCAGCAGGCTCTGCGGCCCAAGGCGCCTGTTCCGAGCCTATTACTACAATGTCCTCCAGGATCCAACTCAACGACCGGAGGTCTACCGGGAGCAGCAGGAATTTTTGGACATCCTGCGCAAAACGCCGTATCTGGAGGTCCGACTAGGAGGCACTAAATTGGCCCAGGGTATCCCTGTGGAGAAGGGCATTGATGTTATGCTGGCCACCGACCTCCTCTACTTTGGCTGGAATGACTTCTACGATGTGGCCATACTAGTCAGCGGAGATGCCGATTTCGCCTATGCCCTCCAAGCGGTGAAAAACCAGGGCAAACACGTCGAGGTAGCCTACTTCGAGAGCGGGACATCCAAGGACTTGCTGGCGGTGGCCGATAATCGCCATCTGCTGGATCGAAGCTTCTTCAAGGGTCTGTGGGCTGGCCGACGCCGTCGACGTCGCCGAGCGGCAAAGGCAACGAGGTAAGGCCGGGCCAGCCACCCTAAACAGAGTTAGCCGGAAGTTCCTTCTTCAGTTGCAGCTTGTAGTCTTTCCTGGTACAATTATGTTCGTCAAACCAGACTGAAGCTGTTGGAGGAAGCTTGGAGAAGCTCATCGTTCAGAAGTATGGCGGTACCTCGGTAGCCACTGCCGAGCGCATCAAGCACGTAGCTCGTCGCGTGGCTAAAACCAAACAGCAGGGCTATCAGGTGGTGGTAGTTGTCTCGGCGATGGGGAGCACCACCGATGATCTTATCAAGCTGGCTTATCAGGTTAGCTCCCGGCCGAACGAGCGGGAGCTTGACCTCCTGCTCTCCACCGGGGAGATCGTTTCCTGCGCCTTGCTGAGCATGGCCTTGCGCGACCTGGGGCACGAGGCCGTCAGCTTCAGTGGCTTCCAGGCGGGCATCAGGACCGACCAGGCCTACAGTCAGGCTCGCATTTTGGACATCAGCCCGGAGCGTATTGAACGGGCCCTAGCGGAGGGGAAAATCGCCATCGTGGCCGGATTTCAGGGAGTAACGGAGGATCTGGACATCACTACCCTGGGACGCGGAGGCTCAGACGTCACCGCGGTGGCCCTGGCGGCCAAGCTTAGAGCAGAGCGGTGCGAGATCTACACCGATGTCGAGGGGGTCTTCACCGCTGATCCAAGAATATTCCCTGGGGCTCGAAAGCTGCCGGAGATAGACTACGAGGAGATGCTGGAGCTGGCTTCCTATGGAGCCAAGGTAATGCATCCGCGAGCGGTAGAGCTTGGTTGGGTATACGATGTTCCCATCCTGGTGGCTTCCTCCTTTGCCGAGACCCCGGGCACACTTATCCATGGAGGTGCTTCTATGGAGGTCAGAAACAAGGTCCGCGGAATTGCCTTTGACCGGGATGTGGCCAAGATCACCGTTGTCGGTGTCCCGGACAGGCCTGGTGTGGCCAGCGCCATCTTTGAGCCACTGGCCCGGGCAAACCTGAACGTGGATACCATCGTCCAGAACGTGAGCACCCAGGGAGTGACCGACTTAACCTTCACGGTGACCCGGAAAGATCTGAACCGGGCAGTAGAATTGCTTCAGCCGGTGACGAAGTCCATTGGAGCCAAAGATCTTACCACCTCCTCCAACCTGGCCAAGGTGAGCATCATTGGAGCAGGCATGCAGAGCACCCCGGGATATGCCGCCCGGATGTTCCGCGCTCTCTCCGAGCGAAATATAAACATAGAGCTCATCACCACCTCAGAGATTCGGATCACCTGCATCATCAACGAAGCCAACCTCCAAGAAGCGGTGCAGGCGCTTCACCAGGCCTTCGAGCTGGAGAGGGCCGATTAAGTTCCTTCCCCGAGGTCGTTAAGTTGCTTAGCTTACCACCGTCGAGAGGTTCTGATATAATCTAGTTAGTCACCTATCATGGCTCGTTTTGAAGTTGTTGATCATACCGCTGATATAGGGCTGATAGCCTATGGAAGCACCCTAGAGGAGGTCTTCGTTAACGCGGCCTATGGCATGTTTAGTCTCATTGCTGAACTTGATCAGGTGCAGGAAAGAATCCACCGGGAGATCGAGACCGAGGCACCCGACCAGGGGGAATTGCTGGTGACCTGGCTTAACGAATTGCTTTACTTCTTCGATGCCGAGAGCCTGCTCTTCAAGCGGTTTGAGATATTAAGACTTGATCAGACCTGGTTGCAGGCCCGGGCTTTTGGAGAGAAGGTTGACCCGACCAGACACAGAGTGAAGACGGCGGTGAAGGCCGCCACCTATCATCTGCTTAAGCTGGAGGAGGGCAACGGGCTTCGGGCTCAGATAATCTTCGATGTTTAGAGGGGCGAAAGTGCGAGGGGGTGGTTTACAATGGCAGATTGGAGAAAGGCTCTAAGAAAGCTGGACGATTATCGCTGGGAACTGGATAAGAGCTATAAACCGGGGATGCGCGTTCCCGGACTCATCTATGCGGATGAACACATGCTGGATCTTGTCGGGGAGGAGCAGGCCCCGGAGCAGGTGGCCAATGTTGCCTTCCTGCCGGGCATCGTCGGGAGGTCTTTGGCCATGCCCGACATCCACTGGGGTTACGGCTTCCCAATCGGCGGAGTGGCCGCCACCCGGGTGGAGGACGTGCCGTGCTCGTACTACCTCTACCGCTGGCACGTGATGGCGGAGGACGGAGCGAGGAACTACAGCGATTGGTCGGTCTGGATGCTGTCTCTTATACACATCTCCGAGCCCACGAGACTAGGCATGATCTCGTATGCCGT
>CBFDTP010000047.1:0-10866 GCA_965612975.1 uncultured Dehalococcoidia bacterium
GATGGCTGACTTGCGGTGATATCCGGTGACCTGGACAAACTCATTCAGCAGACGGCCTTTGTCCTACGGTTGGCTGATTGTACACCCTAAGCTTCTCCACCATCGACTCATGGCGGCGAGGTACTCATCGCCCTGGCATATTTCTTGGCTATGTTCGAAACGTTGAAGAACAGAAAGCGTGCCTTTGTGGACTCTTATGGTGCCGACCGCCCAGACAGATGGGTTTACCTGTCAGATGACGGTTGCCAATACCTACCTCGCGGCGTTCACGCACAGTAGAACTATCTTCACCAGGTAGCTTCCTTGCTATAGGTTTAGCCGCATGTTGCCCTCCGGCCCACCCGAGCAGCGCTTCCACAGGGCTATTCGAGGTAGTCCTTGAGCTTCTTGAACACTCGGGGGTCGTCCTTAAGTTTGCGCAGCGCCTTGGCCTCTATCTGCCTGATGCGCTCCCGGGTGATCCCGAACTCCCGCCCGACCTCCTCCAGTGTCCGGTTCCTCCCATCAACCACCCCAAAGCGAAGCATCAGCACCTTGCGCTCACGGGCTGGAAGCTTGGCGAGTACCTGCTCGATGTCCTCCTTTAGCAGGAGGTAGGAAGCAAGCTCCGTCGGCGCAGGCTCGTTGCGGTCCTCTATGAAATTTCCCAGGTAGCCATCCTTGTCCTCACCAACCGGCAGCTCCAGCGAAACGGGCTCGTGGGTGAGCTTCAGCACCTCTCCCACCCTCTCCGGTGGCAGGCCCACCTCCCGGCCTACCTCCTCATCGGTTGGCTCCCGGCCATATTGCTGCGCCAGCCTCTGACGCGTTTGGATGACCCTGTAGATGTTCTCCACCATGTGGACGGGAAGACGAATGGTGCGCCCCTGCTCGGCTATGGCCCGATGGATCGCCTGCCTTATCCACCAGGTGGCGTAGGTGCTCAGCTTGTATCCCCGACGATAATCGAACTTCTCCACCGCTCGGATGAGCCCCAGGTTCCCCTCCTGAACGATGTCGAGGAAACTCATCCCTCGGCCTGTGCGGCCGATGAATTTCTTGGCAACGCTCACCACCAGCCTCAGATTGGCCTGGATGAGCCGGTCTTTGGCCTCCTTGCCCTCCCGCTTCACTCTTTCCAGATGGTCTCGCAGCTGCCCCTCATAGGCCCAAAGGAACTCGTGCTGGTCCTCCTCGGAGACCGGGCGCTCCAGCAGCCGACCATCCAGCAGCGCCTGAACAAGGTCGGAGGGCAGGATTTCAAGATCCAGCGAAAGGTTGACCAAAAGGCGCTCCACCTCCTCCACGGGCAGGCTCAGTCTGACAGCCACCGCGGCCACCAGCTCCCGAGGGATCTCGCCGTCGACCACCTGACGGAACCGTGGGTGGAAGACCGCTGCCGAAACCCTCCGCCCACAAAGCCCAAGCTCCTCAAGCAAAACCGGTGCTGCCGGCAGGGACTCCCGAAGCTCCTGCAGCGCCAGAGCGGCGATGTCTTGCGGGGAGGCGGGTCGCCCGCTCTCCCTTTCCCAACGCTTCCCCAGGGCCTCAACATGCTGCCCCAGGTCGATCTTCCGCGCCAGTTCCTTCTCCTCCTCCGCCGTCAGCAGGGGCACCTGCGCCGCCTCCCGGAGGTACATCCGCACCACATCATGCACCAACTCCCCCAGCTCAAAGCGTTCCTCCGCCCCCGGTGTGACCTCCTCCGAATCCGCGGGCAGGGCTTCTTCCTCCCCCAGGGAGATATCGCCGCAAGTAATGGGGTCATCCTCGGACAATGCGTCCTCAAGGGCGGGATCGTCTTCCCAGGCCATCTCCTCCTCCCCTGGCTTGGTCACCATCTACCTACCTTGAGAGGCTAAGATGCCCTCTGGAACCCTCGGGAAGAAGCAGCGCCCATCTCAATCCTTGAGATATGCTCATACGTGCGGTGGAGTCTGTTCCTCACTTGCCTGAGGAGTGAAAGAACAAGTCTTATCCTGCGGCGGTTTCTTCTCCAGCGCAACACTTCTGCTTTCCCCGGGCGGCTAAGGTCTACTGGCTTAAACCTGCACCAGATTCAAGCCGATACCCATCTAAAGCTCCAGCAATAGTATTAAGGTGCTCAAGCTTCCAGTCCCCTGATTACTCTTAGGTCTGCAAACGGATAATGCCCCACATTATTCGTGAGCAGAGGGGCATTAAGCTCTAATGCGGTTGCAGCAATGACGGCATCGGCGATGCCCACGGTCACTCCTCGTGAGCGCAGTTCTCTCAGCATTTTCCCTGCCCGCCGGGCAATCGGTACATCAACGGCAACGGAGATGAGACCATCAAGAAAGGCGTTGGTTGCTACCTCCTCACCAGCTTTCATCCCCTGGTATATCTCAAGGTGGGTGATAGTGCTTATCGCCAGGAGCCCTTCGTTTGCCCAGCGCTCAAGCAGCCTGCGGGCATAGTCACGCTGCCTCAGGAAATCGATCGCAATGTCGGTATCCACCAGGCAGGAAACGCCCTTCACCCGGCTACTCTGCACTCGCACCTCCTAATCCTGCTAGGCGCTCCCTATCCGCCTCTCTGAGAGAGCGGACGTAGCTGGAGGAATCCGCAGGGGTGGTAAGGTCAGGGTGATTGTCGTCCCTCCACGCCCCAAAGCCTTTCTCCAGCGCTATCTTCTGCTTGCGGTAAGCCAGATAATGCTGCAGCGCCTCGGTGAAAAAGGCGCTTATCTCTCCCTGAGAGACTATAGACCGGATTTCCCCGGCCAGTTCCTTGGGCAGCGTTACGGACACCTTTTCTGTTCTTCCCCTTCTACCCATTCACTTCCTCCCTTCTCAATAAGCCTTCTGGCATACTGATAGTACTACCGTTGGTCTTGCATGTCAATGCTCGCTGTCTCCGGTTCCCGGGAAAAACGGGCCAGAGGGACGGAGGAACAAGTCCTATCCTGCGGCGGTTTTTTCAGCGCAACACTCCCTTCTTCTCGGGCATCATGGCAGTACAGATCTTTGAGTTGAGCTGGCCCTCTTGGCAACTATGGATGAATCTATTATGACCAAGTTGCCATGGGCAGGGGAAAGACCATCAAGGTGTCGGTTGAGGTGGCAAAGAAACTCGACCAGCTGAAACATCCGGGTCAGAGTTATGACGGGGTGTTGAAGGAGTTATTGGGCAGGGTTGAGGGGCAAATACACAATAGGGAATACCAAACTGTAATAATGAGTCAGGGAACAAGTGAGAGATGAGGTGGCAGGTAAGCTTTAGCAGACTTTGACCCCCACAGGCCTTGGCCCCCAGAGCCTACAGCACAAACCTCCTGTCCTCGAAACTGGCTCGCTCAAGTCTCTCCGAAGTGTGCAAACTGCAGCCTCAACCACCCATCATTTCACAGATTCGCTATGCCAAACTCCAAACTGTTGAGCGCCTGGACTCGCTCCTTATCCTCGATTCTGATGTACCTCATGGTAGTGTCAAGGCTTCTATGCCCAGCGAGCTCCTTTATCACGAAGGGGTTTACGCCCTTTTGATGGAGCCTCATGCAGAAGGTGTGCCTTAGCAGATGCGGGCCATGTTTACCCTTGTTTATCCCTGCCATCTGTAGGTATCTTCGGACCATGTTGTAAATAAAGGTGCGCTCCAGGCTCCCGCCTTTGATCCCTACAAAGAACGTCCCGTTCTGGGCTTGTGGACGGCGAGCCAGATAGGTTCTCATAGCCTTCCTTGTCTCGCCATTAACATGTAGATACTGCTCTTTGTTCCCTTTCCTTCGGAGCTTGATCTGCCCGACTTTGAGGTCGACATCGGTTAGTTTAATTCTGACCAGTTCCGATGCCCTTATCCCGAGGTGCAAGAAGAGGAGGATGATTGCTATGTCTCGCTCCCTCACCTCTGGTCTCGCTTTGCTCGCCACTGTCTCCAACAGACGGATGCACTCATCATCGGTCAAATATGCTGGTTCCTTCTCCGGTATCTTGGGAGTCTTTATTGAGGCCGCGGGATTTGCGTGAAGGCCTTCGTTTTCGACCAGATAGTTAAAAAACGATTTTATTGCCGCCAGTTTACGTGCCCTGGCAGCAACGGAGTTACATTTCTCATGTGCCAGGAAGTCCAAATAGGCGCGAATATCATCTATGGTCACTTCCTCAGCCCTGAATTTGCCTCTTCGGCACAAGAACGGAATCAGCCCCCGCTCCAAGTCAAGCTTGTAAGCCTGGATTGTACTCGGGCAAAGCCCCTTCTCAACCTCGAGATAGCGCAGAAAACGGCTCACCTTTGTCTCCATGCTGTCCTCCTTTCAATAAAGTCCACTCTGTCGGACTCTCCCAATCTGTAGGGACCCTCGGCAAACTAAACCTAAATTTTGTCAAGACCCTCTGCCTCTCCTTCGTTTGCTTTGGTCCCAGTCCAAGCGGAAAAGTCGCGGCTCTGAAGAGGGCAAGCATGCGAGCGCAGCCACTTACTCTTAATCAAAGGCATTCGGCCCACTTGGTATTTTAAATTGGTGGTGCATTGGGCTACCATAGTACGGCCGTACCACTGCCGGTTGAACAGGCATCTTGCAAATCCCTCTTCCTTCGAGACAGATAAAGTGGGGGGTCAAATCTCACGGGTTCCCCTCCCACTAAGCTGTCCGAGCAGATTTGGAGGATTATGATAATTTAGGTAGTTAGCCATTAAATGCTCCTGGAGACAGAACAAAATTTAGGTTTAGTTGTACTCTGGATACAGGGCTGTACCGGATGGACTAAAGAGACAAGGTCCGACAGTTTGATGGATGTAACCTTGAAGCTTGAGATCGGCGGCCGTTCGGCACGGCAGTGGAAGTTTACGGTTGCCGGGCCGAGGGAGGATGAGTTTGTATTCATGATCGACGGCGTAGTAGGGATATTGAGAGGCTTGGGCTACTTTAGCGCACACAACTCCAGGAGTAACACCAAGCTAACGGAAAGACAGCTTCAGATTCTGAGGCTTGTAAAGGATGGGCTGAGCTATGAGGAGGTTGGCAAAGCCTTAGGGCTAACGCGCCAGACGATAAAGAATCACGCGGTGGCCATACGTCGAAAGCTGAAGGTGAAGAACACGGCCGGTGCCGTTGCCCTGGCACTGAGAGAAGGCTGGATTTAAGAAAGGCGGGCATGCGAAAAGGAATTCTCGACTACATCGCTGAGTTACCTCCTGAGGGGAAGGAAACTTGGGAGCAGCTGCTGGATGATCTGGTAGCCAGACTCCAGCGCGATGTCCCGGCTCTTCAGGGGACGCCGGCCCCTGTATTGAAAGAGGATATTCTGAGGCTAATTGACAAGGGTTACATCGGGCTCGAACTGGAAGAAGGCCATTACCGCTGGGCTGTCACTCCACAGGCGAGGAAGGCCATCCAACAGGGCTGATCATGCTGTTCCCAGGCAGCCAGGAAGCTGGCTCAGGGTATCACATGTCGTGCGGAACAGAGCACAGTTCCTCGATATCGCCCTGGCATGCTTTATCACCCTCCAAATAGCTGATTTTTCCTTGACAACGTGGGCAACAGGTGTTGGTTATGTCGAGCTGAATCCAGTGCTGGCTCCTCTGATTGGCACGTGGCTCTGGCCTTTATCGAAGATAGGTGCAAGCCTGCTCGGGGTAGCATTACTGAAATTGCTGGATCACTTTACGAGTAAATTGGCCTTATCGGTCGCCCTTGGGCTTTGTGGGCTAACCATTTATGCTCTGAACTCTAACCTGCTAGCCCTTATCGGCTGACAGGGACTTGTCATGTTGGTCAACTTCCTGAGCGAAAAGAGGGTCAAAATTCAGAGAGAATCAACACTTTTCCTTCGGAAGCACCTTGACTCCTAGCTTCGCCATTATCTAATCCGGTATAAGCAAAGCTGAAAGGAGGAGGGATGGAGGCTTACTGCGTCAAGTGCAGGATAAAGAGGGAAATAAAGAACCCTCAGAAGGTAACTCTAAAGAATGGCAGGCCAGCGACAAAGGGCGTATGTCCTGTGTGCGGCACCGCGATATACCGGATCGGCAAGAGCTGAGAGAACCAAACCCCAAAGGGGCCAAATGGAGCTAGACCAGCTTGCTCGGCGAAGGGGCCTTCGAGTAGCCTTGAAGAGCGGCAAGCCGCTGGGGGACTTGGGCTTTTGACCTCTTGGCTGGTACGGTTCGGCCGCACTCTTTCCAGACCTTCTCTACCCTCGGCGGATCCTGGAGAACTATTGTCCTCCTCCCGTTGTTGATGACCATCGGCGTTCCCTCAGGTCGAAGAGCTGGGTAGGTGTCCTTACTCTTATTGGTCCCCATAGGCTGACTGGCTTATGAGGGATGGGCTTGTGCAGCCTCGGTCATCGCCAGGAACTCGAACTTCTCCTTCTCTTCCTGGCGCTTTTGACTGAAGTACTCGCCTGTGAAGTGAGGGTAGAGGGTAACGAGGGGATAGTACCAGTCGGTCCAGGGAGCCTCTTTCCCCTTCTCCGAGATGCGGTAGTACACACGGGGCTTTCCCTTAGCAGGGGTTATCCTCTGAAAGTCCGACCTCTCGGTCTCCCCTGTTGGCTCGACGAACCCCAGTTTCTTCAGCTCATAGAAGTAGGTCGAAAAGCTCTTGTACCGGGCTCGGTGCAGCTTGTAGGGGATCCTCTCCAGGTGGAACTTGAGCCTCTCCTCCCGCTCCTCAGGCGAGTAGGGCTCTCCACGCCGCATCTCCTCGTAGGCCACGGCGTCCCTGGCATACGCCCGCCTCAGCATCTCCTTGTAGTGGAAGAAGATGTTCTCGACCCAGTCCCCCTTGTCTGGGTCTATCACCGGTGATCCCTCAGGGCCAAGCCCCAGGAGGTAGTCCCTGATGAACATTCCAGCGGTGTAGGGCCTGAGCCACCGTTCTCTGGGCCTCTTCCGGCGGTACCTCTTCTTACCCTTCTCTGCCCGCCAGATGCGCTTGTACTCCTCCCAGGCCCTTCCTTTAACGGTCTCATAGGCGGTCCTCTGAGGATTTGACCACTCCGCCTCAGAAGCCTCCACCCCCTTCCTCGTGAGACGATAGTACTTGCGGGAGGGAGCAGGTGGGTAGTAGTCCTGAAGTGCGGATGACTCCTCGTAGCCTGTCGGCTCGACCCACTTGAGCTGAATAAGATACCTGAAGTAGCGGTTGAAGCTGTGGTAACGGCACTTGGTGAGCTTGTAGGCTATCCGTCTGAAGTGATACTCGAACCTTGCCCTCCACTCCTCCTCGGTGTAGATGGGAAGCCCTCTTTTCTCACGCTCCTCTATCTCCCGGCCAACAGCATCCCTGGCGTAGGCCCGGTGGAGGGCCCTCTTGTACTCGTAGAAGATATCCGTTATGCAGGCTCCCTCGGCCGGGTCTATCCTGGAGGATCCTTCGGGACCGTGGCCCAGGAGATACTCCCGGATAAACCAGCCGCATCCTATTGGGCGAAGAAAACCGCCGGGTGATGGCCTGAGGTTCATTCTTTCCTCGGCTCGCTGTAGCCGCAGCGCAGGCAAATGTAGATGGGCTTTTCCTTCGTCATGCCGGCGTAGGCTGCGGCCATCAAACCTCCGCATCTGGGGCACGGTTTGGTCGGGCGTTTTAACGGGTTTACCATGACAGTCTCAGTCCCGGCAACATGAACGCTCTGAGGAAAGCACGTCATAGTACCTGACGACGTTCTGCCTGACGCTTTCTATGCTCCCGGAGAAACTTCTCATTCTCAAGGAGTTCGGTGAGTCTCTGCCGAGCTCCCTCGAATTCCTTAAGGACAGGAAATTTGCTGACAACCTCGAAGTATTTCTCGTCGTCCTTCAGCCCCTCTAAAAATTTTTCCAGCTCCTCGTCACTCAAGGATTCGACTAGCTGGGGGGTTTGCGAAAATATGCTTGACCAGTCGAATTGAATCCCCAGGTGTCTTGCCAGCTTGAGACCTCTCCCTGACAGCCAGTTCAGCGGTACTAGCCGTAGCAGAGTCCTCGAGATGGGATCATTCCTCTGAGCAAGCCGCATCACCAGCTCTGCGATGCTGTACGTAAGCTTTCCCCAGCCGTAGAGCAGGATAGCTATTAGAGCTTTCATCGTCCTAATTTCCCTTCAAGCCTTGATAGTCGCTCTCCATACCCATCAAGGCGTGGTTTATCACGTGAACCGGTGCTCATTGCCCCTTACAAAATTCCGCTTAACCTCAGCCCAATTACCAGGAAGGAACCAGCCACCGCTCCCACCAGCCAGCCGAAGGTATCCTTCCAGGCCTGGTCCTTTGTGTGCAGATCCTCGTTTTTCTCGTAGAACATAAAGCCGGCGGTGAGGATCAGGGGCAGAACCCAGTGCCCAAGGGCGGATGCGGCGCAAAGGAAGCCGACAGGGAGGTGAAGAAGTGCCCTCCTCTGGAAGTCGCCCACCTTATCTCGGTCATGTTTCAGCAACCTCATTCTATTTCTCCAGGAGAAGCTCAAGGAGCCCTCTCAGGATGTCGCAGTGGAGGGTTGCTCTTTTTACATCCCTAGCCCGTATGGCCTCGTAGAGCTCCATGAGCTCCACTTCGATGCCGTGCCACACCTTTGGTTCAGCCTCAGGGTGAACGATCCGGTTGCTCATCTCTCCTGCCACTCCCTTCTTTACCACACGGCATCCTTCAGCCACGCGTCATATCTCCCCTTGGCCGTTCGCTCCACCACCTTTGCGGCAACGGAGGTCATCTCCCTGTTGTGCTCCTCGGTTCCATCCTCTGCCCCGGAGGTGTGGTGGGCTATCTCGTGGATAACGGTGTCAACGGTCGTCCTTGCCCGGCTGAGCTGGTCCAGCCCGATGTAGATCATCTTGAGGTTCCGGTCGTACATCCCGGCCGTCCTCGTCCGATCGCTGGCCGGGGGAATTACGGCAGCGGATACTCCCTCAAGGCCGTAGCAGATATCGTGGGCTATCGCCCTCGCCAGGTTAAGGTGGGCGAGCTCTTGGGGCCCGAGCCTTTCGTCGAGGATGACCTCAACGCCGCTCAGCCTCTCCTGCGATTCCCTCACGAGTTGCCGGTCCGTTGTTATAATTTCTTCCAGGGCATCCTTCGTGCTCCAGGTGAGGCTGACCGACTCGTAGCCCAGGTGCCTTACCATCGGGTCAAGCCGATCCGAGGTCCTGATGACCATGTTGTCGCCGAACTCCCTCCTCCAGGCTTCCCTCCAGATGTCTCCGTTTTCCTTCATTATCTGAGTGTACCTCTTGCCCGAACGGGGCTCGGTTCCCATAAAGTCGAAGCTCACATCCATTTCCTTAGATCTCTCCCTCGGCGGCACCACGATCATGGAGAGGAAGCGCTTGAGTAGGTTCACGTCGGTGCAGCAGGCCCAGAGACGGCCCATTGAGATGTTGACATCGTCCTCACGTTTCGGCCCATGGCGATCGGGAGCCATCTCAAAGTCCCACAAATTGTAAGACCAGGGGGAGTCGATGTCCCTCATGTAGATGTCCCGGGCGTATATCCTCCCCGGAGGGGTGTCTATGAGCTGGTTCCTGCGATCCCTCGGCTCGTGGAGGAGGCTCGGCGCCTCGAAGAGGATGTTCTTCCTGGGTATGTTGACGGCTATCCGGTCCTCGTAGGCCGGGCCGAAGTAGCCGATTATGTGCCAGCGGGTTCCCTTCTCTATCCCGTTCGGGCGCCAGAGGGCTGCCAGCTGCTCGGCCTTTCCGTCAACCTCCTGCCTTAAGAAAACGATCCAGAATTCCCTGCCGACTGTGTCGACCCTGACCGAGTACCCTCTCCTCAGCAGGGCCAGGGCGGCTATCTTCATCCCCTCTCCGAACTTCCCCCTGGCCCAGTCGGGCTTCGGCTTCGGAGGGCCGAGGAGGAAGTCCCTCACCGCCACACCCTTCCCGTCATCGGCGATCCACAAACCCTGGTCATCGTAGCCCCAGGTATAGGCCTCGGCCTCATCAAGGCTATTCTGATAAATGTCGCGTAAAGCTTCCCACTCCCCCCACTCTCGCCTCCAGGTGGCCGTCGGGCCGATCACGAGGAGCTTCCAGCCCTCCGGCTCCCACCTCTCCCGATACTCCCTCTCGGTTATAACTATCGGGGCCTCTCCCCTCCTCTCAGGCACTTCCTTACGCCTGACCGTGCCGGACCAAGTCTGCATTTTTTCCCACGGCTCTCCGACCACATCGCACTGCCATACCCAGGCCGTTATCCTTACCTCGGCCTTCTCCGGCATGGTGAACCTCAGGTCGAAGACACCGGTCTCCGCCGGCTCAAGCTTCAGGATCTCCTCCGATCTTAACTCCTCGCCGTTTACCAGGGCGGTTACGGTGGTGTATCTGCGCTCGGATCTGAGGTTTTTGAGATGGAACCTTATTGTAACCTTTTCCCCGGGGAAGGCCTCTTCGGGATACTCGACCTTCTCTATCATGTTGGGGAGGTGTACAGTCAACTCAGCCTCATCATCCAGGGGGAGAGCCTTGCGAGTATCCCTGCGGTGGTAAGCCCGCACCTTGACCTTGCAGTCCCTGCTGGGCATCATAAAGCGGGCGGTGAAATACCCCATCTCCCCCGCCGCAACCTCTTCCTCCTCCGAGAACTCAAGCCCCTTGTAAAATCCCTCGTCAATGTAAAGAGCTCCACCTACGCCCAGGATGCCCGGTGCTCCGACGTTTTTCACAATAACCGTAACCAGCACTGAGTCGCCCACGAAGGCCATGTTTCTTCCAACGGCCCTGGTGGAGCTGGCATGGAGGTCGATTATCCTGGCCTTGGCCTCTGCAGCCGTTACCGCCATATCTCTCCTATTTTCTTCTCGGCTACCCGTGCAATCGCCTCCTTAAAAGCCTCCTCGAGCATGGAGCGGAGGTTGTTGCGGTTCACGCTGTCCTCTATGTGGTCCTTGCTGTCGGCGAAGTAGCGAACCTCTTCCGGCGGCTCCTCCTTCCTCTCAGGGCCGAGGAGC
>CBFDTP010000048.1:0-10850 GCA_965612975.1 uncultured Dehalococcoidia bacterium
AAGAAAAGGAAAAAGAAAGGGCCGGGCAAAATTGCCCGGCCCTTTTTAACTTCATAAACCCCTAGCCTGATTTATTCAGTTCGTTCAATTCCTTCAGGTCAGCCTCAACCCTTTTAGCGTTCTCTGACCTCGCAACTATGCTGCCATCAGCCAGGCGCTCCCATTCAAGGTCATCCCAATATGGCCTAGGGATCACTCCTTCCCTTCTTGGAGGTACTCGGTACCCATAATGGTGCCAGCCACTGCTTTCCTCGCCATTGATCAGAAAGCCTACATCCTGGGGGCAGAAGCAATTCTCCCACTCAACGCAATCGCAAAAGTTTGAGAGGTAGCGGCCCGCTTCCTCATTCTGAGGTAAGTTCTGGAGATAGTGCACAAACTGAAGAGCCATCCTGGTCTCCAGAGGTATGTCCTCATCCCAAATGGTGCCCTTTTTGTCTTCCAACATTTGCTCCAACCTACTACCTATTTCTGGACAAGGCTAAGCCGGTATTCAAAAGAAGCTCGGAATGCGTCAAGATGGCGCAGGAATAGCTGTTTTATATCTTCTTTAACAAACGGGTTCCGCTTTGCCTTCACAAGTTCTTTTACGCCTGAATAATCGACAACTGCTAGACCTATCGGTGTGCATAAGTGCAATAAATTTGTAAGAGATTCTAACCCACTGTGAAACGTCTCTTGAAACGGGTGTACCAAATAAACATGGTCAAAAATACTTCCGGCAAAGGTGGAGTAGCTCATTGGGGTGCCTACCGGGTTCACCAAGTAAGCTAAAGCCTCATCAACCCCTTCATAGTATAAAGGGGGTACGTGCCCTCCTTTAGACTTCCTATAGCCCTTGAGCTCATATCCAACAATTGTTCCATCTTTTCTAATCTCCAACAGGTCGATGTCCGGGCTAAAATTGAAGTAGCGGCATCCACCGACATCCTTGCTGCCCTTCACACATTTGAGAATGATTCCCTGGTTATTCCGCTTCAATATATGATACATGAGCACGAAGACCGCATCCTCAGTTAGCGGCAGCCGCCTACGTATTATCCGACGTAGAACCTCGCTCATGTGTTCGTCTTTGGAAATAGCGTATCCGAAGGGGCCCTTGCCTATGGTAGTTGTACGCCTTGCCATGCTCAGGTTCTCTGGTAGTCTTCAAATCTGATTAGCGGGGCAGCTAAACTCGGTATAGGTGGCTTTTATGCCCCAAATGCCCTGGGCTCGGCGGAGAAGCCAAGGTCTTTAAGCTGTAAAATTAGCTCGGAGGGATTATCGGCGTCCAGGTGGAGGATGAGGTCTTTCTTCTCAGCTTCAGAGGATGCTACGGTGTAGGCGGCCTTTATTCCGAGGCCCAATTTGTTCACCTGCTCAATTACCTTCTGCATTGGCTCCGCCTCCCCCGCCCCGTAGACGATGATGCGTGAGCCCTTCTCTCCTATCCCGAAGAGGGGGTTTAAGACCTTGTAGAAGATATCGTTGGTGGTCAGTATGCCTACCACCCGATCATTCTCCACCACCGGCAGGCAGCCAACCCGGTTGACCTGAGCTATGGCCGTAGCCTGCTCCACCGTGGTATCCGGGGAGACGGTCACCACTTTCTTCTTCATGATCTCCTTGACCGTCAATTTGGCCAAGAGGTAAAGGAGCTCCCCTCGACTCAGCGAGGTCGCCGGGGAAGGGCTGGCCTTCAGCAGGTCGTCCTTGGTCACTATTCCCACCAGCTTGCCCTTGTCCACCACCGGCAGGCGCTCAAACCGGTGAAACTCCAGGATTCGCTCGGCTTCGAGAACGGGGGTGCTGCTGGGTATGGTAACCACGTTCGAGGTCATCACGTCACGCACTAGCATGATTGCCTCCTTCTCACTTCGGCTTCTATAAGCCGCTCCTTCGTGCCTCTATTTTCTGGCACCCTGCCTTCCTTGTCAAGCTTTTCTCGCCCGCTCTAGGAAGGATTCCTGTGAAATCCGATCCCATGGATCCTGACACGATTTCCCTCAAGCTCCACCCGAGCACCCAGGATTTCCTCCGCCAGCCAGAGGTTGGTCTCCACGTGGTCGGTTAGCTCCGGAAAGAAATATTCGCTGGTCCCTTCAGCCAGGGCACAGTAAATGATGAGCTGGTCGGCCAGAAAGCGATCCACTGTGGCCCCGGTTTCCAGCGTCTGCAGCAGATCCTGAGCCACCCGCCGGGCAATCTGCTCTGACCTCCTCCCGGGTCTGCCCGCCATGTCTGCCCCGAGCAGACAGCCGGTGGTGGTCTCGGCCCAGATCCCCAGGGCAGCGCCTTTCTGGACTGCCCGGTCATCGTAGCGCACCTCTATGGCCGCCTTGATTCCTCGCCTCTGAAGTACCTTGCGGCACTCCTCGGCCAGGCGCTCGCTCACCCGGGCCTCCTCAAGATGGGAGGAAAGGGCTATGCCTCGAACGTGGCTTACCTCACCCCGGTCGGTCAATTTCAGGGCTCTGAGCCTGCCCGGCTGAGCTTTGACCTGAAGCACTCCACCCCCTTCCGGCACATAGCCTGGTTTTTCAACCTCTAGCTCGGCCCATAGTCCCATTCGGCGAAGTAGAGGGAGAAGGACGTACTGGGTATGAAAGGCTGAAGGGGCGAAGTCCTGAAAAAGCCCTCCGGTCACCCGGAAGCTGAGCGGACCACTGGCAAAGCAGGTTAGGGGCAGGATGGTCAGGGTCAACATGGTGGTCGAGCCCGCCGTGCCGATATCCCATTCGTAGTGTCCCCCGCGGATTTCCCGGCCCGGTCGGTAGATCACCTCCCGGGACCCCACCCGGGCGCCCTCCACCTCACCCTGGCAGATCTCCTGACAGGCCTTGATCGCCTGGAGATGTTGCGGGCGCAGTCCCGGCTTATCCCGCTTTGCCCGGATGTTCCAGAGGTGAAGCTCCTCTCCCAGGAGGGTGGCCAGGGTTACGGCGGTGCGAACGATGGTTCCCGAGCCGGATCTTTGTGCCCCATCTATGCGAAGCATGGCGCCTCAACTGAAACCGGTAGCTCAAGGCTCGAATTTATGTTATCTTAAAACCAGGGGTGAGCGAAAGGCCTCGGGTCAAAATAAGGGGGATTTATGCCACAGCCCTCTCCGGCATGCTGAAGGAGGAGGGCTTCTTGATAGTCCGCCCCTCCCCGGTTACTGCCAAGAGGTTTGGCCTGAGAAGGGGCTATCAGGCCGAGGAGGTGGAGGTCAGGGACAAGGAGGATCGACAGGGGGTGATCCTCCGGGGAGACAAGGCGGAGGTGGAGCAGGTCCTGGAGGCGCTCCGGCGGAACCTTCCCGAGGCGGTGGTGAGGAACAAAGCCCTGATGGCCTTTGAAAAGGCCTGGAAGGCTGGCCAGAGCTTCAAATTGCCCTCTTATCCGGAGATCGAGCTGGAGTTCCCCGCGGGGGTCAAGCAGGCACTGGACGACTGGAGAAGCCGGTTTGTCCCTACCCTGACCGGCCACCATCTTTTCCGCCTGATAAACTCGGAAGAGCTTGATCGAGCGGAGGAGGAACTCTCCCGGAGCCCGGGCAGGGCAGAGGAGCTGGCCGAGGAATTAAAACGAAGGCTGGTCTTCGACTACTATCAGGAGGGCAGGGAACTCTCCATCCAGCATGTTAAACCCGATGGGGAAGTTATCTCCCTCTCGGAGGGGAGGATAGAGAGGTTCGACCGAGGCCAGAGAAGCCTCCTTCTGAGGCGATGGCGTTACAAGGGCCGGGGAAAATACGATGGGCTAAACCTTCCCAAAGAGGAGGGGGATTTTGCCCTAACGGAGGCCAAGGAAGGTTCCTGGGTACTGAAGCACGCCTACTTTGATCGCCAGGGGAGCCCAAAAGGGGAGTTTTACAACATCAATACTCCCATTGAATTCTATCCCGACGGCATTCGCTACATTGACCTGGAGGTAGACGTGGTGAGATGGCCTGATGGGCGGGTTAAGCTCACCGATGAGGCAGACCTGGAGAGGGCGGTTAATTACGGGTTCATCGGGAGGGAGTTGGCCGATAGGGCGCTAAGGATAGCCCGGGAGCTTGAGGCTCAACTTCGAAAGACCTGAGTCAGGCTTTCTCGACTTCGGAAGGCACACCGGCGCGCTCTAGCGCAGGGATTGAGGCAATCAAAGCCCCGCAGTTCCACCAGTCCCCGCAGGCCAATGGCCTTGGCCATTTCCTCGCAGGGGTAAATGGAGAGAACGATCCATCTTTCCGAGTTGCCTCCTTGCTCCTCCGAGGGATTTAGCTCCTCGCAAAAATAAAGCGTCCCCAATCGGAGTATCTGCCGCTTCACCGCGGGGAATTGATAGCAGCGGGAGAGGCTCACTGGGCCTATCGGAATGAGCTGCTGCATGAGCTTGGAGGTGAACCGCTGCACGCCTTCGGGGGTGGGGAGGGGTAGTCGGGAGGCCACTCGAAAACTGACCTGCTGATAGGAACCGGCGCGCCGCAGGTAGGGTAAACGTTCCTCCTCTTCCCACCAGATTATGTCGGGTGCCTGGCTTAGCCTTTTCCGGATCTCCTCCAGCTTGCTCATCCAGGAGGCATTATATCACAGTTGAATTTGCAATTCCGAGTGGGGCGGGATATCATTTTCAGCGGGATTGCTGCATGATAAGGAAGGTCTTTCCCGTCTTGGCCCTGTCCATCTTTTCCTCCATGCTGGGAGTTGGAATAATATCACCGCTTCTTCCGCTTTACGCCGAGAACCTGGGGGCCACGGGAATTTGGCTCGGGGTGATCTTCGCCAGCTTTTTCGTCACCCGCGCCCTATTCATGCCCCTCATAGGCAAGCTCTCCGACCGTTGGGGCAGGAAGCCATTCGTCTCCCTCGGCCTGCTGGTCTACTCGGTCATTTCCCTGGGCTACATCTGGGCCGGGAGCGTTTCCCAGCTAACCCTGGTGCGCTTGATTCAGGGAACGGCAGCCGGCATGGTCATCCCCATCTCCCTGGCTTACATCGGTGATATCTCGCCCCGGGGAGAGGAGGGGAGGTGGATGGGATATTTTAACGCTGCCTTCTTTACCGGCTTCGGACTCGGCCCACTGATGGGGGGAGCCCTGAGCGACCACTTCGGAATGCACACCGCCTTCTCCGTCATGGGCGGTCTCAACTTCCTCGCCTTCTTAACGACCTCTCTCTTCCTGCCCGAAACTGAAAGGAGGGAGGAGGGAAGTTCCTCCTCGTTCAGGGGGATATTGCAAAGTGATCTCTTCAAGGGCCTTTTCAGCTTTCGTCTGTCGTATGCCCTGGGACGGGGTATCTTTACTGTCTTCCTCCCCATCTTCGCCAGCATTTATCTTGGCCTGAGCCCGACGGCCATTGGATTGCTCATAGCAATCAACATCCTGCTGATGTCAACCCTGCAGGTTTGCTCGGGCAGAATGGCCGACAGGTTGAACCGAAAAGCGATGGTGATCCTCGGGGGCTTTGTTAGCCTGGCCTACCTGGCGCTCATTCCCCTGGCCCAGGACTTCTGGAAGCTGCTGGGTCTGTGCATCCTGGGTGGGCTTGGGGGCGTCATCTCCCTCCCGGCTGCCTCGGCTTTAGTTGTGGAGGAAGGTCGGAAGTTCGGCATGGGAGCGAGCATGGGGGCCTTCGCCATGGCCTTCAGCATCGGCATGGCCGCCGGGCCGATCATCTCCGGAGGGATAGTCGACCTCACCAGCGTTCAGTCAGCCTTTTACTTCGCTGCAGCAGCGGGACTGCTGGGCACCGTTCTCTTCGCCTGGCTTTCTCGCCAGCAACCCCCGATAATTTAAGCCGGAACAGTTCAGCCCATCTGGTCGCTCAGCCTTCGGCCGCCGAGGAGGTGCAGGTGGAGGTGGGGAATTGCCTGCGTCCCTTCCTTCCCCACGTTTATCACCAGGCGGTATCCTCTCTCGGCGATCTTCTCCCGCCGGGCGAGGAGTTCAGCCACGCGGACCAGATGGCCTATGAGGGCGAACTCCTCCTCGGCCAGGTCGCTGGGCGTGGACACATGTTTTCGCGGCACGACCAGGATGTGGATCGGTGCCTGCGGGTGGATATCCCGAAAGGCAACCGCCTGCTCATCCTGGTGAAGCATCTCCGAGGGAATTTCTCCGGCGATGAGGCGACAGAAGACGCACTCCATTTCTCCTCCTAGAGTACCCGCTTCAGTCGAGGATTGGGGGTGATCCCCGGCATTCGGCCCCTCTTAGCGATGGGCCTGCCCTCCACCTCATGAAGATCGGCGGTGAAGTCAATGGGCTTGGCATCGCTGATGTAGCTGCCCACGGCGAAGATGTCCACCGGGGCCTTGTTTTCAAGGAAATATCGGATGCGCTCCGGGTTGAGTCCCCCGCTGACCACGATCTTCACCTCCTTAAATCCCTCCAGATCAAGCCAGGCGCGGACCTCCTTAACCAGTTCAGCGGTGACCCGCCCTCTCTCCGCCGGGGTGTCTAACCTCACCCCTTGTAGCTTCCCCTGCATTGCCTTGGCCACCGCCACGCTTTCCCGAACCTCATCCTCGAAGGTATCAACCAGGGCGATGCGAGGCACTTCGGGAGGCATGTGTTTATCAAAAGCGGCGGTGGCCCGAACGGTGCTGCCCATGATGATGATGAGGGCATGGGGTATGGTACCGATGGGCTCCATGCCGGCGAGCTTGGCTCCAGCGGTGCTGGCACAGCCGGTGCAGCCACCTACTATGGCAGCGTACTCCATTACCCCTACCACCGAGGGATGCACATGGCGAGCCCCAAAGCTGATGACCGGAATTCCCTGGGCAGCCTCAACACACTCACGGGCAGCGGTAGCCCAGCCGCTGGCATGGGCCAGCATGCCTAGATAGGCCGTCTCATACATGGCATAGCTCTGGTAGGGAGCCTTGATGCGCAACACCACCTCCTTCTGCTCAAACGTCTCCCCCTCCGGGAGTGCCCAGACCTCCCGGTTATCCTCGGGCAACACCTGAGAGAGCAGGTTCAACACCTCGTTCATGCCACAGAGCACCCCCGGCCGACTGGAAAAGACCTCCATGGTGGCCACCGGGTTAAGCCCTTCCTTTCGCAAGATCTCCGCCGTGCGCACGAAATAGATATCGGCCGTCTCCCCGGAGAGGACCTGGGGGGAGAGCTCAAAGCGGGGGTGGAAGACTTTGGGAGGGGCAGCTCGCATCAGCCTGGCTCCCAGCACCTTCTCCATGTGCTGCAGGGCGAAGCGATGGGCATTGGGGTCAAAGGAGGCTACACAATCGGTGGGCACCTCCACCTCATATCCTCGAGCCCGGGCCTCGGCCACGGTATGGAGTACGCAGATGTCGGTGCAGACCCCACAGACGATGAGCTTCTCCGGAGAAAGCCTTGTCAGCTTTTTCTCCAGCTCCGTTTTGAAAAATCCGCTGAAAGTGGTTTTGGGAACGATCTCCCCAGGGAAACCGGAAAGCTCCGGGATGACCTCGGCCTCCTCTGTTCCTTCAATGCAGTGAGGAGGGAACATTTTAAACTCCGGATCATCGGGACGGTGTCGGTCACAGATGAAGAATATTTTTGAGCCCTTGGCCAGTTCCTGTTCCAGCAGTTGCCTGATGTTGGGGATGATCTGGCGGCTCGCCGGGCCACAGTAAAGGGGGTGTCCCTCCTCGCAGAAACCTCGCAGCATGTCCACTACCAGAACCGCCGTGCTCATTGGGATCACCTCCTCTCAGTCATCTATCCCCGGAGCGGGAAAGCGGAGGGCCAGCTCCCGAACCTCCTGGCGCACCTGCTGCTCAACTGCTGGCTCACCCAGATGGGAAAGCACCTGGGCGATGAGCCTGGCCACCAGCCTCATCTCCTCAGGGCCAAATCCCCGAGTAGTCACTGCCGGGGTTCCCAATCTTATCCCACTGGCAACCCGGGGAGAGCGAGGGTCATACGGGATGAGGTTCTTATTTACCACTATTCCCACACGACCAAGGGCCTCCTCGGCTGCCTCACCGGTGATCCCCGTACTTCGAAGGTCAACCAGGATTCGGTGGGTGTCGGTTCCCCCGGTGACCAACTTCAGCCCCTGGCTCTGCAGTTCCTGGGCCAGGACTTTGGCGTTCTCCAGCACCCTCCGCTGGTAGTTGACGAACTCCGGCTGGCTGGCCTCCTGAAAGGCCACTGCCTTGGCCGCGATGACATGCATCAGCGGTCCCCCTTGAAGGCCGGGGAAGATGATTTGGTCTATTGCCTTGGCATACTCTTGACGACAGAGGATCAGGCCGCCCCTTGGCCCGCGCATGGTCTTGTGAGTGGTGGCGGTGACCACCTCGGCATAGGGAACAGGACTGGGGTAAAGCCCGGCAGCTATCAGGCCGGCGGGATGAGCGATGTCCGCCATAAGCCTGGCTCCCACTCGGTCGGCGATCTCCCGAAAGCGCTTGAAGTCAAATTGACGGGGGTAGGAGCTTGACCCGACCACGATAAGGTCTGGCCTGTGTTTTAAGGCGAGCTTCTCCACCTCATCATAGTCCAGCCAGCCGGTCTCCTTATCCACTCCATAATGAACGACTCGATAGAACCTGCCCGAGAAGTTGACCTGGCTCCCATGGGTAAGATGTCCCCCCTGACTCAGGCTCATTCCCATGAGAAGGCCACCCTCCTCAAGCAAGGTCAGATAAGCCGCCACATTGGCGATGGAGCCACTGTAAGGCTGGACATTGGCATGCTCAGCATCAAATAACTCCTTCGCCCGGCGAACGGCGATCTCCTCTACCCGGTCCATATTCTCACAACCGCCATAGTAGCGCCTTCCCGGGTAGCCCTCAGCATATTTGTTGGTGAGGACTGAGCCCTGGGCCTCAAGCACCGCCCGACTGACATAGTTCTCCGAGGCAATGAGATTGACGGTGGATTTCTGGCGCTCCTTCTCGGCCCGGGTGATGTCGGCTATTTCGGGGTCAACTTTTCCGAGATTCATTTCCTCTCCCTGAAAGTTTCTTTAGCAGCCGGGGCCAGTTTTCCAAGGCGACTCTCGCCGCCTCCCTTTTGGCTTCCCGCTTGCTTTGTCCCTGACCCTGGCCCAGCAGGGTGCCCCCGGCCAAAACCTGGGCGGTGAACTGACGGCGATGTTCTCCACCCGTCTCCACCAACTGGTAGGTTGGGGAGAGCTTTAGTTCCGCCTGCACCAGCTCCTGCAGCTTTGAGCGAGGATCCTCCAGTTCTTTCTCCCCGATGTGCTCCAGCTCCTCCCTCAGCAGGTTCAGGACGAGTTTCCTGGCGGCCTCAAATCCCTGGTCGACCAGGGCGGCGCCAATGATGGCCTCCACCGCGGAGGCCAGAGTTCGCGGCTTGCTTCTCCCCCCGCCTTTCTCCTCCCCCTTCCCTAGGTAAAGATATTGCCCCAGGTCAAGTTTTCTGGCCAGGTGGGCCAGGCTCTCCTGACAAACCAGAGCCGCTCTCAGTTTGGTTAATCTACCCTCGGAGAACTCCGGGAAGCGCTCAAAAAGCTCCCAGGCCACTACCAGGCTGAGCAGGGCATCGCCCAGGTATTCCAGCCGCTCGTTTGGGGAAAGGTTGGAGTCCGGGTTCTCATTGAGATAGGAGCGATGAATTAACGCCTGACGGAGGTTTGCTATGTCCCGGAAGGTGAACCCGAGAGTCTCTTGTAAAGGATCGAGTTCGCTCAAGTTGTCTTGTCCTTTCCTGTCAGCATCCACAGCCCTTCAAGATTTAGAGCAAAACCACCCTGACAACAGGTTAGGGTTCGAAATGACCTCAAACCGCTAACCCTTGACCACGCCAATCGGGTCAGCCCGAAACACTTTACGGGAAATGCCCGCGCCATCGGCGATGTGCACTACCTCGGTAACGTCTTTATAGGCTTCCGAGGCCTCCTCAACCAGGGAGGACTTCCCGGCCACCCGGAAGGCAATCCCCTTGGCCGTCAGCTCATCGGCCACATCCTGGGCCCGGAGCTCTCGCTTGGCCGCAGAGCGACTCCTCACCCTCCCTGCTCCATGGCAGGTGGAGCCGAAGGTCTCCCTCATGGCCACCTCGGTGCCCACGGCCACATAAGAGCAGCGTCCCATATCTCCCGGGATAAGCACCGGCTGTCCTACCTGGCGATACCTCTCGGGAATGTCTGGATGGCCCGCCGGAAAAGCCCGGGTGGCCCCCTTGCGGTGGACGCAGACGGCGATTTCCTTGTCGTTGACCCGGTGCTTCTCGAGCTTGGCGATGTTGTGCGCTACATCGTAGACCAACCTCAGGCCCAGTTCCTCCGGGCTCCGGCCAAAGATCGAGGAGAGGGTCTCCCGGACCCAGTGAGTGATACACTGCCGGTTGGCCCAGGCATAATTGGCTGCACAGGCCATGGCAGCCAGATAGGCCTGCCCCTCGGGCGATTTCACCGGGGCACAGGCGAGCTGCCGATCCGGTAATTGTATCCCGTACTTCCTCACCGCCTCGCCCATGACCCGCAGGTAATCATCGCAGACCTGATAGCCAAATCCTCGAGAGCCGGTGTGAATTAGCACTACAATTTGACCTATTTTCTCGACTCCGAAGACTTTGGCAATCTCGGGCTCGTAGATCTCTCGCACCACCTGAATCTCAAGGAAGTGATTCCCGGAGCCCAGGGTGCCTAGCTGCGGCACTCCCCTCTTCTTCGCCTTCTGGCTCACCTTATCTGGATCGGCTCCCTTGAGGCATCCATTCTCCTCCGTCAGCTCCAGATCCTCTTCCCAGCCGAAGCCCTTCTCCACCGCCCAGCGGGCTCCCTTGACCAGTACCTCGTCTATCTCTCTCTCCTTCAGTCTAATCCGGCCCTCCGAGCCCACCCCGGAGGGGATGTTCTCGAACCTGTCTCTTATACACATCTCCGAGCCCACGAGACTAGGCATGATCTCGTATGCCGTCTTCTGCTTGAAAA
>CBFDTP010000049.1:0-10752 GCA_965612975.1 uncultured Dehalococcoidia bacterium
TTTCAAGCAGAAGACGGCATACGAGATCATGCCTAGTCTCGTGGGCTCGGAGATGTGTATAAGAGACAGGAGAAGGGCTACGGCTATCCGGTGGAGCTCATCTCGGGGAAGACCATCGCCCTGTTCCAGGCAGTTCGCACCGGGGATCTGGACGTATTCCTCGAGGGCTGGCTGCCCAATCAGCAAAAGGCCTTCGATGAGGCCCTGGCTGCCGGCGACATCGTGCTCCTGGGCATCCTCAACAACGATAATTGGCAGAGCCTGTTCACCATACCAACCTATGTGATCAAGGGGGATCCCAAGCGGGGCATCAAGCCCATGGCCCCGGATCTCAAGAGCGTCTTTGACCTAGCTCAGCCCCAATACAAGGAACTCTTCAAGAACCCGGAGAATCCCGGAAAGGGAATGATCTACACCTGTCTTCCCGGCTGGGCGTGCGAAAAGATAAACATCGCCAAGTTGAAGGCCTATGGGCTTGACGATGACTACGATCTGATAAACCCCGGCAGCACGGAAAGTCTCTTCGCCTCGCTGATGGGCGCCTACGAAAAGGGGGAGCCCTGGCTGGGCTACATGTGGGGCCCCACCTGGATCTCGGGAGCCCTTGACCTGACCTTGCTGGAGGAACCCCCCTACACCAAGGAGGTATGGGAGAAGAACAAGGGCTGTGCCTATCCCTCCGCCGAGCTTTTCATAGCCGGGAACAAGAATTTCCCCAACAAAGCACCGGGCGTGGCGGAGATGTTCAAGAAGTGGAAGATGAATACGGCCACACTGGGTGAGGCCCTGGCCTACATGCACGATACCGGGGGCGAGCCTATTGATGCCGCCATCTGGTTCCTGAAGAACCGAGAAGAAATTTGGACCAAATTTGTTCCCCCTGATGTAGCCCAGAAGGTTAGGGAGGCCGTAGCGGGGATGTAGGAAATCAAGCCGAGCAATGTCTCAAGAGTGACTGCCCCGCCCTTTGGGGCGGGGCAGTCACGGGAGGAAATGAGCCATGTATGAGTTTCCAGAGCTGCTTTCCATCCCCCTGGGAGACTGGATCAACCTCGCCGTAGGGTGGCTTACCCAGAACCTGTCTCCACTTTTTCACGCCATCACCATAGCCATCAGGGAACCGCTGGTGAAGATCGAGCACCTCCTCTGGTGGTTGCCTTGGTGGGTGGTGGTGCTCTTCTTCGCCGGCCTGGCCTGGAAACTGGCCGGGCGTCGCATCGCCGCCATCACCGTAGTGGGGATGCTGTTCATCGGCATCATGGGCCTGTGGGATGAGACCATGACCACCCTGGCGATCATCGTCACCGCGGTGGCCGCCTCGGTAGCCGTCGGCATACCGGTGGGGATCCTGGCAGCCAAGAGCGATCGCGTTGAGGCCGCCATCCGGCCCTTCCTTGACGCCATGCAGACCATGCCCAGCTTTGTCTACCTCATTCCGGCGGTATTCTTCTTCGGCCTGGGCAAGGTGCCTGCTGTGGTAGCTACCTTTATCTATGCCGTCCCTCCCTGTATCCGACTTACCAACCTGGGAATTCGGCAGGTGGCCGCTGAGGTGGTTGAGGCCGGCAAGGCCTTTGGCTGTACCTCCCGGCAGCTCCTCTTCAAAATACAACTGCCCCTGGCCAGGCCGAACATCATGGCCGGGGTGAATCAGACCATTATGATGGCACTGGCCATGGTAGTTGTGGCCTCGATGATCGGGGCCTCCGGACTTGGCCTCGAGGTTCTGAGGGGCATCGAGCGCCTCGATGTGGGGCGGGGGTTCATTGCCGGCATCAGCATCGTTATCGTGGCCATCCTGATCGATCGGGTGAGCCAGGCCCTTGGCCGGGCCGGCGAAGTTGGACGCCGCCCCAGCGGCTAAGTTTGAGGAGAGTGATGGAGAAGCAAAGCCGACTGCAATGGATTTACTCCGCACCTAATGACCGGGAACTGGCCGCCCGCTACGATGAGTGGGCTGAGGACTACGATACAGAGCTGGAGCAGGAATTCGGCTGGCGGGGGCCGGAGCGTGCCGTTGAATTCCTTTCCCGATACGTTCCCAGGGAGGCCCGCATACTGGATGCCGGAGCGGGCACTGGTCTGGTGGGCAAGGTTCTGGCCAGCCTGGGGTACAGGAATCTGGTAGGTTTAGATCTCTCTCCCGGCATGTTGGAGCAGGCCGGAAGAAAGGGAGTTTATCGGGAACTCTACCAAATGGTCCTGGGGGAGCCTTTGGATTTTCCCACCAACTCGTTTGACGCGGTCATCAGCGTTGGAGTGCTCACCTGGGGTCATGCTCCGGCCAGCTCCCTGGATGAGCTGGTACGTCTCACCCGCCCTGGAGGCTACATTGTGTTTACCCTCCGCCCCGATGTCTACAGGGAGTGTGGCTTCCGGGAGAAGCACGCTGAGTTGGCGCGAAAGGGGAAGTGGAAGCTGGTAGAGGTGAGCGAGGAATTTCAAGCACTTCCCAAGGGTGAACCCGAGGTGTACCATCAGGTGTGGGTCTATCAGGTTCTATGAGATGAGCCGGGTTCCAACGCTCAACATAAGTGAGCTTGCCGCCGACTACGATGAAAAGCGGCGCATGGAGCCGGCGGATTTCCAGAGGCTCCTAGACCTGATATTTCGCTACGGAAGGCCTGCCGGACGAATACTCGAGGTCGGCTGTGGCACCGGCTTTTATCTCATTCCCCTGGCACGACGACTGCCCGATGCCCGGTGCTACGGCCTTGATATAGCCATGGCCATGCTGACCCAGGCCCAGGATAAGGCAAGGAACTTTGGTCTGAGTAACTGTCTCCTGGCCCGGGCCGATGCCCATTATCTGCCTTTTAAGGGGCAAAGCTTTGACTTCGTGTTTCTCTCTCAGGTGCTCCACTATTTTCAAGACCGCTCCCGGGTGGCTTGGGACATCAGCCGACTCTGTAAGCCGGGCGGCCGCCTGCTGATCATCACCACCTCTCACCCTCAGCTTCGAAGTCAAATTGACCTGGCTCTCTTCCCCGGGATTATCGGAAGGGAGATGGCCCGCATGCCCGAGCTTGAGGAGATACGTTTGCTCTTCGAGGGTCATAGCTTTCAGCTCTTTGCCACGGTGGAATTTGCTGCCAGCTTCAGGTTCTCCTCGCCGGAGGCGCTGGCCCAATGGGTAGCCCGCAAGCCCTGGTCTTCCTACTTGCTGTTTTCGGAGCCGGACTTCAGGCGCCGGCTAAAGGCGTTCCAGAGAAACCTGAGCCGGATTTTTGGAGAGGGAGAGATAGTTTACCTGATTCCTCAGACGCTCCTTTTCTTCCGCAAGTTGTGATCCTCATTGTGCCCAGCCCCCTCCGCTAAACCTCTCGGCAAGTTGACATGGGGATGTGATTGGCCTAATTTAAGACTGAAAAAGGGCCTTCGGAGAGGGAGCTTGAGGGCGGTCAGCTTAGCTGTAGCCCTTTCTGTCCTGGTCATTACCTTTCTTGCTGGTTGCAGGAACTACCCGTCGAGGCTACCGAACACTTCCACCCCAGGCGAAAAAATTAGTCCCGCCCCGCTTCACCCTCTTAGCCAGAATCGTCCAGCAGCCGCTCTAGCTCGGCTCTTCGTCATTGAAAGCGAGGCGCTAAGCGATCCCGAACTGGTTCTACTTGAGGCACTTCAGGGCCTGCTGGCCCAGCAGGAAGCTGAGGAGACCCTCTGGCTGAGCTTTCCCCATGGAGATAGGGTCTGGCTTGAAGATCTGGCCACAAACTATGGCGTGACTCTGGATCGCTCCTATAAGACCGATCCCTGGGGAGTAGTACGTCACTTCCGCGACCGAGTTCGGGGATACATTCTCTACGACCTGGGGCAGGATTCGGAGAACGTGGCCACTAGCCTGGCCGGGGTTTACCAGGTTCTGCCGGTCACTCCCGAGCTGGAACAGGCTGCTCTGGAGCTTGGACTAGAGAAGCTCCTCGACGTTAGAGGCAAGAACGAGGAATGGTGTTTTGAAAACTATCGGGAAGACCTCAGTCAACAGGTCGTATGCCTCCTGAACAAAAATATCCACGATGCCCTTCGGGATTACGCCGTGGCCAGAAAAGCTCTCGTGTTCGATAGCGGCCAAGCTGACTTTATGCGACGCGTATTTAAGGCCATGAAGAGAGGTGGCCTGGTTTTGGGATGGGGAGGGTGTGAAGAAGACGAATTTGTAACGGCAGCCTCGCAGTATGATCTCTCGGTTGTCCCTGCCGACCACGCCCACAACCTCAGCGTGCTATCCAGGTTCAGCCCGCCGACCCTCAGGCAGAAGCATCACGTGTCCAGGCTGACGACCGAGGAAAAGGTGCACTACGTAACCTTCATCATGACCGACGGGGACAACGTTCAGTGGCTGTTGAACGATTTTGCTGTGGATGAGCGCTGGTTTGGTAGCCACCTCCGGGGAAGTTTCCCCATGGGCTGGACAATATCTCCCACCTTACTGGATCTTGCCCCTACAGCGATAAGGTGTTTGTACGACAAAGCCACCGAAAAGGATTTCTTCATCTGTGGCCCTTCCGGTAGAGGATATTTTTATCCCTCCCACCTCCCCCATCTGAGAGATGAGGCTGCCAGGCTAAATCGGTACCTTGAGGAAGCCGACCTGGGGATAATCTGTCTGCTCGACGTGGACTATCACGGATTCTGCCAGGAAAAGCTTGAGCCTTACGCTGCCCTGTCAAGCGTCATCGGCGGGTTCTGGCTCTGGTATGATGACTACGCTGGTCGAAAAGGAGACATCATCTTTGTGAACGGTAAACCCTTTGTCTCGGCCCGGTTCAAGCTCTGGGGTGGTGAGGATGGGGGCGACCCAGCTTCCGTCGCCGCTGCTATCAATGCCCTGCCTGCTGATCCTCACAGCATCCAGGGCTATTCGGTGGTCACCGTCCATCCCTGGACCATGAGCTTGAACGAGGTCAAGCAAGTGGTGGACTTGTTCAATCCGGATGTGCGGGTAGTCGGCCCGGAGGAATTTATCCGGCTTATTAAGCAGAACCTTTCGTCCGACTGGCAAATGCTTCGGAAGGAAAACTCGGAAGGGAGGTAACATGAGGAAGGCACTTGCAGTCCTGATGGTTGCCCTTATATTCGGCGGCGCTGTGTGGCTGGGTGGGCCGGCGACGGCTAACTCGGTAGAAAAACCATCAGCTCTTAGTGTGAACCTCGCCTCCGACACCATGGCCGGGACCGAGTTCTCAACCCCGCTCGTTCTGGCTTATTACTACGTTTGGTATGGAGCACCGGAGCACACTGATGGTTGGGGGGCTGTTTATGAACCACTGCTCGGCTGCTATGATTCGGGAGACCCGGAGGCTATCCGACAACACATCTCTTGGGCGAAAGAGGTTGGCATTGATGGCTTCCTGATCTCCTGGTGGGGTCCTGGAAGGGGGGAGGATAAAAATGCTCAGAAGGTCTTCCAGGTATGCCCTGAAAATTTCAAGCTGGCCATCATGGTGGAACAGGTCACTTCAGAGGATGGTTCCCAGGCCTGGTACACCCGGGCTGAGCTGGACAACCCGGCTTACAGGAAGGCCTTCGTCAACACCCTGGATTACGTTGTGAACACCTTTTACAAGCCTTACCCTGGGAAATACCTCCGGTGGCGGGGCCGGCCGGTGGTCGCCTGCTATGCCTTCATCGACAGCCGGGCCAGCGAGGCCGACTACACCCTTTTCTTCGAAGAAGTAAGGGAGCAAATCGCAAGCGACACCGGCGTGGAGGTCAGCTTTTGGAGCCTAAACACCAGGGATTGCTTGGCCTTTGACCTCTGTGCCATGTATAACCCTGCATGTCAGGCCGGGGCTAATCCTCAATGTCCGATGCAGGACATCCTCTACCGTTGTAAGAGCGGCCTCAAGGTGGCCAGCGTGTTCCCTGGCTATGATGACACCATCATGAAACAACCAGGCACGGTTATAAGCCGAGAGGGCGGAGAGCTTTACCGCAGGCAATGGCAAAGGGTGCTCGATTTTCAGCCTGACGTGGTCTTCATCAACACCTGGAATGAGTGGCATGAGAGCACTTCTATCGAGCCAGCTAAGGCCTGGGGGAACCTATATTTGAGGCTGACCTCAGGCTTTGTTCAGCAGCTAAAATCCAAGCTGAAGGAGGAGGGCCAGGTAAGCCGGTTCAGTCTTGGTGAGAGAGGGCCTCTCTTCGTGGCTCGGGATGAAGAAGAGACCGGCTACTGCGAGTTCTGCGAACTCGTGCCCTTTAAGGGAGGGCTTTTCTTCTTTAACGGGCCCCAGGGAAGAATTTATAGGCTGGATCCGATCTCGCAAGAGGTCAGCCTCCTCTATCGGCATCCCTATGAAAGGAAATCTGACCATTGGCGGGCTACCTGCTGGGGCTCCTGTGTGACCCAGGAATACAAGGGGGAAAAGAGCAAGCTCTTCTTTGCCGGCTTTGCCATAGATGCGAGGGGTAAGTACTGCCCCTACGTCTTCCGCTCAGACGATGGCGAGAGATTCCAGGCGATTAAGGTGGCCGACTTTTTCGGGGAGGCCTATTGTATCTTTCACTTCGTGCCTAGCGACGAGCTGAGCCAGCTCTACGTGTTTGTCGCCGATGACGAACATGGACAGACCAAGGTATTCCGAGCACGGAGTTTAAGCGGTGAGTCTTGGGAACTTGTCTACACGGTCAGGGAAGGGTCTTACCGCATTGGAGGTGCCATTGAATGGTTTGGGCACCTCTGGGCGGTAGGGCAGGTCAATGAGCCAGGAGACCCCAGTCCAAAAGGCATCATCCTACATTACGACCCGGGAGCTGGACAATGGTCGCACACGTTCTACAATGTGGGATTCTTCAGCTTGGCCAAGCCCTTCATGAACCCTGAACACCGGGTTTATCTGGGGGATGCCGACGGCTGGATCTGGGTTACCTGGGACATGCCGCCCTCGGAGAATACTAAGCTCATCCGACTGGATGCCCCGGTGCTCCGGCTCCAGTGGCTGACCAACACCGTTCAGCCCTACAGCCCCAACCTGCTGGCCTGCACCGGTCATCGCTATGGCTGGGGCTCACTCTGGCTTTTGCAGGAGGGCCTCTATCCCAAGAGGCTGGCCCAGAATGCCTATGGAGGCATTACTGGCTGTGCTCCGCTCTACAATGGGGTGGCCTATACTACCGCCTGGGATACCTCTGGATATGACTATCAGACCCTAGCTCATGCCCTAGGAGGGAAAGGAACGCAGACAGCCAAGGTGGACTACGTTTCATCCCGCGAAATAGCCTTAACCACGACAAGCCGGGACCGCTCCCGGCAGGTTATCTGGAACAAGGCGCATATTGAAGCCGGCAGCTCAGCGGTGATTTCCACCCTTGGCTGGGATGCATTTGAGGTTTATTTCAAATCTGACCAGCAGGGGAAACTGAAGGTGGAGATCGATGCCGGCCCTGACCCAGCTTCCTCAGACTGGATTGAGCTTGAAGTCATAGATGTACCGGCGGGGAAAGGGATTCTAACTGAGAGGCTTCAGGTGAGAGGTCTGCGGGCCAGGATTTCCTTCGATCAGAAAGCCCGGGTCACTGCAGTGGCTTACCTCTATCCTTAAGTGCTGCCCTATTGGCATGGAGCAAAGCATCGAGGAAGATGGTAAAATATAATTTGAGGGAATTCGGGGAAGTGTCGGAATTGGCAGACGAGCATGACTTAGGATCATGTGCCGCAAGGCGTGGGGGTTCGAGTCCCCCCTTCCCCACTTTTCCCAAGCTTGAAGGCGGTCTGATTTCGGATTCAACTTCGAGCCCCAGACATCACCCCCTCGCTTTATCCGAGGTGAAGAGAAGCCCGTAATGTATTTCCCTTACCCGCACCTTCCCGAACTCCATGGGCCTTTGCGAGCTTCTCCCACCCCCTTTAGCCCACGAAGTTTTCGCGTGGCTCAGAGAAATCACAGCCGGGTGTGGTTGGGTACCAAGGTACCAGGGGGGAGGTAGTACTAAAGCGGGATTGACCAGGAGGTGCAGCGGCGTTTAATAGACTTGTAAAAAGAGGATAATGAGCAACTTGTGAACAAACGGAGGTTGGTTTGCGAAATAGAAAGGATACCCAAGAAGCTATCAGGCAGGTCATTTTCTTCCCGGTCTTCCACTACGACATCGTCTGGAAGTTTAACCGGGCGGACTACTCCTATATTAACCTCAGGCTTCTTCGACAGGCAGTGGAGCTCTGCTCCCTCTTCCCCGAATTCCGGTTTGGCATTGAGGATGCCTACCAGCTTGAGGAAGTTGAGTCGCTGGACCCAGAGCTCTTTGAGAAGATTAAACGCCTGGCCGCCGAAGACCGGATCGAGGTGGTTGACGGCCAGTACCTGATGCTGGACTCCTTCCTGCCCGGCGGGGAAGTTCTCATATCCGGGATAGTACGGGGAAAGAAGTACGTTAGGGAAAAGCTGGGCCTAGATGTTGAAGTCGGCTGGATAGCTGACTCATTCGGGCTGAATGCTCAGACGCCCCAGATTTATCGCGATGCTGGATACCGCTGGCTGGCATTTGGGCGGGGGCTGGATCTCAGAAAGAGCAAGAGCGAGTTCTGGTGGGAAGGCCTGGACGGGACGAGAATCCTGAGCCACTATTTTGCCTCTCGACATGGCTACCGCGCAGGGCTCTTCGCCGAGGAACTCGAGGAGAACATCGCTGAGCTCCGGAATTACGCCGCGACCAGATACATTCTCCTGCCCTGCGGCATAGGTGGCTGCCCCTTCCCTGAGAGGCTGTTCCGGGCGATCGAGGATCTGAACGCTCGGAGAAACGGCTACGAGATAAAAATAGCCTCCCCGAGGGAATTCTTCCAAGCTTTGGAGAGGGAGGGCAGCAAACTTGGGGTCGAAAAAGGGGAGATGTATCACGGGGATAGGGTATTTGACGGCGTCTGGAGCACCCGAATGTGGCTGAAGTCCGAGTACTTCCAGGTCAGGAACTTGCTCCTCAATGCGGAGAAATTCACCACGCTTGCCTGGCTCCTGGGCAAGCCCTACCCGAAGGAAGAACTCAGTCGGGCCTGGGACCGGGTCTTTTTCCTCGCCTTCCATGATGTGGTCACCGGTACCTCCATAGATGAGGTCTACGACGGGGTCAGAGAGGAGCTAAATGCCCTAAAGGCTACCCTTAAACCTTTGCTGGACAGCTCGCTGAGCTATTTGACCTCCCGGATTCCCGACCGGGGAAGGAAGTTGGTCCTGTTTAATCCTCACAGCTTCGAGGTCACCGGCTACATCGAGGCGGAGGTTGACCTTGAGGATGGGGAAGATTCCGCTGACCTCGCAATCGAGGGTGCGGGGTGGGAGTTGGTCGAGGAGAAGAGGGACGAGCAGGGACTAAGACGGGCCAGGATAGGCCTGGTGACTAAAGTGCCACCCCTGGGCTATAAGGTCCATCCGATTTGTTCCCGAAGGTCCATCTCCACGGGCAAGGTCATCTCCAATGGAAGTTCGATCGAGAACGAGCACCTTAGGGTGGAGGTCAGCCCGGAGAGCGGGAGGTACCGGGTGCTCGACGCCGAGGGGAATGAGGTGGTGAGGGAAATAAGCCTGGAGCTGGAAAATGAACTCGGTTCGGTTTACGAGCACCGGGACATCTCCAGGGAGCTCATCGGCCTGGTCGGGGCTGAGGGGGAGAGGTCACCTAACACCCCCCTCTTCAAGGTTGCCGGGATAAAGGTCGAGGAAGGCGAGGTCTGTCGGAAAATAAGCGTTAAAGAGGAAGTTTATGGCTGCTTCTGGCCTTACCGGCTCAAGGATGGCCTCGAGGTGGAGTTCTACCGTCAAAAGCTGATGGAGCTGGAGAAAGAGGCTCGTCTGTACCGGGGAATCCCCTGGGTTGAGTTCATCATCCGGCTGAGGTCGAACTTCCCCCATATAAGGGTCAGGGCGAGGATTGACACCGGGATCCCCGATGGGAAATGCGTGGCCGGCACGGCTTTTGGGGCCATTGAAAGGGAGGAGGAACCTCGGGATTATCCTCTGGAGGACTGGCTGGATTACGGTGACGGAGAGCGTGGGGTGGCGGTCTTCACCCAAGGGATCCCCGGCTACCAGATGGATAGGGGAAATGTCTTCCTCACCCTTCTGAGGTCAGTGAGCCTGCTCTCCCACGGCGACAAGGGGCCCGTGGTTCCGGTTATGGATGCCCTGGAGCTGGAAAGGGACTACGAATTCCGCTTTGCGGTCTACCCTCACCAGGGCAGTTGGCGAGAAAATAAAATCTGGATCAAGGCCCTGAGCTTTGCCAATCCGCCGATAGCCTATGTTGCGAATGGAAACCGCAGTGGTAGGCGCTCGTCACGGAGATTGCCCGGTGGGGAGTTCTCCCTGGTGAGCCTTCCGGAGACCGTGGTGCTTTCACGCCTGAAGCGGTCGGAGGACGGAACCTGCGTGGTACTTAGATGCTATGAGGCCTCCGGCGAGGTCGCCAACCTGTGCTTTAATCTCTGGCAAAGGCCAAAGGAAATGCTGGCCTCCAATGTCCTGGAGGAGAGGGAAGAGCCGGTTGGCAAGGAGATAAGGTTAAGGCCTTTCCAGATAGCGACCTTCAGGATCAAGTTCTAGCCGCTCTCTGAAGTGGTTAAGCCGGGTTGCGGTCGCTGCTTCCCCTCAACTACAATTATCCTGTAACCACGATGGAGATCTTCCCTTTCTACTTGGGGAATAGCGCTCATCTTTAAGGCAGTGGAGAGCTTTGAGTTCAAGGTCTGTCTCTTATACACATCTCCGAGCCCACGAGACTAGGCATGATCTCGTATGCCGTCTTCTGCTTGAA
>CBFDTP010000050.1:0-10669 GCA_965612975.1 uncultured Dehalococcoidia bacterium
ACGAGATCATGCCTAGTCTCGTGGGCTCGGAGATGTGTATAAGAGACAGATCGCATAGCTCAGGAGTTTTCCTCCCTACCGGTGGAGAAAATAGAACTCGATCCCTTCCTTGAACGCGCCCGGGAACTGGCCCGGGAAAATCCCCGTCTCTCCATCTCGTTGCTTCAACGCCGGCTGCACATTGGGTATCCTCGAGCAGCTAGGCTGATGGAACAGCTGGAGGATGAGGGGCTGGTAACCAGAGGGGCTGAAGAACTCGGAGAGGAATGAGAGAGCTGATCTCGCTGCTGGCCTATTACCTGGAGCGGCGTAAACTGAAGCTGCAGGAGCCGGAGGGAATCACCCCACCACTTCCCCCGGAGGAACCTCCTGAGGAGGCTCGCTGTCTCCACTGTGGTGCTGACCTCTCTCAGGCTGAACTTTACCATATCTATCGGATTTGCGATACCTGCCGGTTTCATCATTACCTCCCGGCCTGGAAAAGGGTGAGCTTGTTGGTTGACCCAGAAAGCTTCAAGGAACTCGACCGGAGGCTGACCACCCCAGAATTCCTGCAACTGGAAAGCAATCTACCCTACCAACAGCGGCTCCAGGAGGCACAGAGGAAGAGCGGACTTACCGAGGCAGCCCTGACGGGTAGCTGCTCCATCGGTGGAAATCCGGTCGTCCTGGCCGTGCTGGATTTCGGCTTCATGGGAGGCAGCCTGGGGGTGGTGGCTGGGGAAAAGCTGGCTCGAGCCCTTGAGTTCGCCTTGAGACACCGACTGCCGATGGTTCTGGTGGTTTCCTCCAGTGGCTGTCGGGTGGAGGAGGGAGTGCTCTCCCTGATTCAAATGGGCAAGGTAGCTGCTACAGCCAGGAATTTCCAGAATCACAAGCTGCCCCTGATCTGTCTCCTCAGCAATCCCACCACCGGCGAGGTTTACGCCAGTCTGGCCAACCTGGGAGATATCATCATCGCCGAGCCCGGGGCTCTGTTAGGCTTCGCCCCCCTAAGGGTAATAGAGGAGGAGGCTGGCGAGACCTCTCCAGAGAAGGGCCACACGGCTGAGGCGCATCTGCAGCACGGCCTGATTGACCAGATCGCCGAACGGACTGAGCAGCGGCACTTGATCTCCATCCTGCTTGACCTCCTCACCCCCCGGTATCGCCTGGGAATGCGGAAGAAGGCCAAGCCCTACTTTGCCCCTCTTCATGCCCAAGAACAACCCTGGCAGGCAGTGCAACTTGCCCGACATGAACAGCGCCCTACCTTCCTGGACTTCATGTCCCGGATCGCCTTCAACTTCGTCGAACTGCGCGGGGATCGCGTGTCCGGAGATGATCCCGCATTGATCTGCGGCCTGGCGGAGATCGGCGGGGAGGCAGTGGTGGTGATCGGACAGCAGCGCGACCGCAATGAAGGACGAATAGGCCCGGAGGGCTTTCGCAAGGCTCAAAGGGCCATGCGGCTGGCGGCCAAATTTAACCTCCCACTCATAAATTTCATCGACACCGCGGGGGCTTATCCGGGGCCGGAGGCTGAAGAAAAGGGAATTGGTCACGCCATTGCCTCTACCATGGCCCTCCTCTCCGACCTGCCTACCCCGGTCATCTCGGTGATCATCGGTCAGGGAGGAAGCGAAGCCGCCCTGGCCCTGAGCCTGGCCGACCGCGTCTTGATGCTGGAGAATGCCTATCTCACGGTGATCTCGCCGGAGAGAGCTGCCTCCATCTTTTACCGTGATCCGGCTAAAGCACAGGAGCTTGCCCCAGCTCTGAAGCTAACTGCCGCCGAATGTCGGGAGTTTGGCATAGTTGACCTCATAGTTCCTGAGCCCGGGGGAGGAGCCCATGCCAACCATGCCGAGGCCGCCCGGCTTCTCCGCAACCTTCTGCTTCAGGAACTGGCTCAAATTCAAACCTTCTCCCCCAGCCACCTGGTGAGAATCCGTTACCACCGACTTCGCTATCTTGGTGAAACTGCCCTGGGACCAATGAAATACCTTCGCCAGCAGGCGGAGAAGCTAAAGGAACTCTTTCAAAGCGGGGCCCAACTCTTCAAGGAGCATCTCAGCTAAGGTAGCCTGCCAGTGAAGCCTTTACCTCCTCAAGCCATACCACTGGCGGAAGGCCTCCTCCCTCAGCCTCTCCAAGATCTCGCCCGCCTCGTTTTCCAAATACTCCTGCCCCAATTCCGCCAGTTCAAGAGGATAGTCCGCCTGCAGATACTCTTCCTCCAGAAAGTTCAGTCCCCTGATCTGAGAGTACTCCCTTAAGGCCTCATACTCTCGAGATGGAACCGGCCCGAAGTGGGAAATATAACCTAGGGGCACGTAAACAGGGGGCGAGAAGGGGAACTTGGTCACGAAGACAAGCTTAAGCTGGCTAATATACCCCATCTCAATCTCCTCCTCAATCTTCTGAGCTACCTCTTGAGAGGAAAACCCTTCCCTTTCCAGCATCTCCATCAAGGTGGCCTTCCGGAAGAAGTAACGGGGGGCACTCTGTGAGAGAATCCCCCGCAAGAGCAGCTCTAAGCGTGGTCGCTGCAGCACTTGCTCATAGAGAGCGAAGAGCTTCTGGCAGAATTCCTCCGCCTTGGATGTCGGAATATAGCGGTAAAGCCCTCCCTCAGCCTGCACTACCCCACTCTCCACCAGCTTGGCCAAGGCCTTCTCGGCATTGCCTTGACTCGCCAAGGTTTCGCTGATAATATCTTCGTAGGTGTGTGGTGTGGCCTCGTCGCGGAGGTATTTCAAGATTCGAACCAGTGTTGGGATTCCAAACATTGCCTCCCCTGGATTGCCAGATAAAACCTAAAACCCTTAGCCGCCCAACTTGGGGATCAAGGTCGATAAAGACATGTTTGGCCGATTCCTAAAGAAATCTTACCCCACTTCGGGAGGTAAGTCCAGTTTCGACCTGGAGGGTTACCTCCCCTTGCCCGTGGCTTACCAGCTAAGAGGCACCCTTCTTCGAAAGATAAGGCGGGGGGAGCCTCTCCTGCCGGAGATCGACGGGCGTGAGGAGACCAAGGCGGATGTAGTACGAGCCCTTCTATCGGGAGCCCACCCCTACCTTATCTCCGAGGAGGGCACCGGCAAGACTAGACTGGCTCGCTCGCTCACCAGGCTGCTGCCGCGCGTCCCCTTTATTCGCGGCTGTCCCTACCACGACGACCCTAAGTGGCCTCGAGAATTCCTCTGTCCGCGCTGCCGAGGGGCAAAAGACCCGGTAAAGGAGTTCGGAATCGACTTCATCCCCGGCTCCCAGCGGTTCTCTCGAATTCAGGGCAATGAATACACCAATGAGGCTAAGTTGCTTGGACTTAAGGACATTCAGGCCATCGCCAAGGGTTCAAGCCCTTCCGACCCTCGAGTATTTACCGGGACCGGGGTGTTTCGAGCCAACCGGGGGATACTCTTCGTAGACGAGCTTCCCGCCATCCGCACCAAGGTCCAGGTTCTCCTCCACCCCATCCTCGAGGAAAAGAAGGCCATTCTGGAGGAATACAACTGGGAACATCCACTGGACCTGGTGCTCATTGCCACCGGCAATCCGCGAGGTTTCGCTCACGTGAACGAGATACCTCGCCCGCTTCTGGATCGCCTGGAACCGATCTACATGGACCTGCCTGAGGAAGAGGTTGAGCGTCAGATAATGCTCCAGGAAACCTTTAAAATAAGGCCCTATGTTGAGCCGAGTTCTGAGGAGGAACCACCCTACCCCACCCTCGGGGAAATAGAGCGTCGCGCCATCGTTCCCTGGTGGATTGTAGATCTGCTGAACAAGTCGGTCAGATACAGTCGCATCTGCCCTTACGTGGAGAAAAAGGCCAGCATTCGGGCCAGCAACAAGGCTCTCGACCACACCTATGCCAGCGTAGAACTGGAAAATCAGCAGGTGGCCAACCTGCGCCACGCCTATTATGGACTCAGGCTCGCCCTCCGAGGAAGGGTAGGCCTTCGGGCTGACCTCATCGACCTGGATAACCCCAAGAAGACTTTCAAACTGGGGGATGAGCTGACGGCTGATTTCCTGTGGAATGTCCTGGAAGACCTTAAGGATGGGAGCTTGCTGGGTGAATATAACTCCAGCCGGCTGGCCCAGGACCTTGCCTCCCTGTTCTCCGAGTCCAACCTCCCCCCGGGTAGGCTGCCGAACGAGCTCCTCAACCAGTACCAGGAACTGGCCCAGCTTATCCAACAAATGAAGCGAAAATCAGAAGAGGTGGATCACCTTCCAAAGGATCAACAGGCTCAGGAGGAGGCCAATTTCTCCGCCTTGGAGTTCCTGGCCAATTTAGCTCTCCATCAGAAGACCCTGGAACGAAGCAGGCTGAACAACCTGTTCGTGCCGGAGAAATTTGGAGGTCGGCGTTGAGCTACCCGCTGAGGGAATTCTGCGACCGATGTGAGCTCAGATCGGAAGGCGAGCTACTTCGGGAGCTCGCTCAGCTCGCCGGGCGCTCCCTGCGAGATATTGCCCGGCGCTCCCAGCAGCGTCCCGACAGTCCCCTAGGACAGGCCTTGAGAAAAATCAAGGAGGCCCGAGAACAGGAGGAGAGGGCCAGACTTGAGGGGTATGAAAACCTGCTCCAGCAATATGAGGAGAACCTCTCCTTCGAAATCATGGATAAGCTCCTCGAGGGTAGTTCAGTGGAGGAGTTGGCTGGTCGCATACTTCAAGATGAGTTCAGAAAAGAGCTGCAGGATAAGATAAGAAGTCTTAGGTGGAGGTCTCCCGGGGTCGGCGAGGGAGATGTCAAAGAGATCCTTCAGGAATATGAGCAGGAAGGCTATATTGAGATTGAAGACGGCAAGATCCGCATCACCTCCAAGGGCGCTCGCCGACTGGCAGCGGGCATCCTAGAGCGCATTCTCCGCCACCTGACCGGCCGGGATGTCGGCTCTCACCCCGTGGAAAAGGCTGGCTTTGGGGCTGAGCTCTCTCTGTACACCCGGAATTACGAATTTGGTGACGACTATTCCCTGGTCGATGTGGAAAAGACTGCCTTAAATGCCCTGGAAAGATGTGGCAAACTTCGGCTTGAGTTAGCCGACTTCGAGGTGCACGAGGAGGTTCACCAAACAAAGCTCTGCGCCGGCATCATCATCGATGAGAGCGGTTCCATGCGAAACGGTTACAAGCTTGAAGCAGCTATAGAAACTGCCCTAGCGCTCTCTGAGCTCATCCGCCGCGAGCCTAAGGACAAGCTCCTGGTCTATACCTTCTCCGAAAGAGCACGTCAAATCTCTCCCTGGGCCATCGTCAACGAGGTCATGAGCGGAGGAGCCACCGATATCCGCTCGGCACTCAGGACCTTCCGCGAGGCGGTGACGGGGGAGAAGGGTTCCCGGCAGGCCTACCTTATCACCGATGCTGAGCCGAATATGGAGAACGGAGCCTATGTAGGCTTTGAGCAGGCCGCCCTAGGCCTCCTGGAGGAAGCCTGGCTCTACCGCCAGCAGAACATTGGCCTTAATATAATTATGCTGGATGAGACACCCCGGCTCAGACAGCTTGCCTCAAGCCTGGCCCGTCGAAATCTGGGGCGGGTCTTTTTCACCACCCCCTTCCGATTGGGGGAGGTAGTGGTAGAGGACTATCTCAAGCTAAGAAAGGAAAGTGCGTAGATGAAGAGAAGCAAAACAGAAGTAAGGTTCTACAGCCGGCCTCGGCTCAAAAGTCCCGTTTTGGTTGCGGGCTGGCCCGGCATAGCCAATATCGGCCTGACCGCAGTCAACTATCTTCGGGCCAAGCTCCGGGCCAAAAAACTTGCCGAGATCAATCCTGAGCCCTTCTTCTTCCCTCGGAAGATCCTGATCGAGGGAGGACTTCTCCGAGACATGGAGTTTCCCGAGGGTACCTTTTACTATTACAAGGGCGAACCGGACCTTATTTTCTTCCTCGGAGAGGCCCAACCACATGAAGAAGCCAAGATCTATGCCATGGCTAATTTAATCCTTGACGTGGCTGAGAAGTTCGGGGTCAGGCGTGTCTATACCGCCGCTGCCGCTGTGGCCTCGGTTCATCACTCGCTGGAGCCAAGAATCTGGGCCGTACCCAACAGTCCTAAACTCCTGCCGGAGCTGAAAAGGTACAATGTGGTATTGTTGAGCGATCTGGAGGAGCGGAGGGGCAGCGGAAACATTACCGGCCTAAATGGCGTCCTTATAGGTGTAGCGCGGGAAAGAAACATGGAGGGAGTTTGCTTCCTGGGCGAGATACCAGTCTATATCGCTCACTTTCCCCTCCAGTATCCCAAGGCTTCCCGGGCTATCCTCAACGTCCTCACCGCAGTGCTGGGCGTTCGCATTGATATGGGCGAGATCGGGTTCTACGCCGAGCAAGCTGACCGCGAGATCGAGCGACTCTACCAGAGCCTGCCTCCTGAGGTGAGAAACGAACTGGATAAGCTGAAGACAGCGGCACCACAGGCCGGACCAATAACTGAGCGAGACAAGGAAAAGATTCTCAAGGAGATCGAGGAGTTCTTCAAGAAAGGAAAGGGGGAACAAAGTTAAAGGCCGATGGATAAGGTCAGATTCCTGCGCAAGCCGAAATTTCACCAGCCACGTTTGCTGGTAGGCTGGGAGCCCGATGCCGGCGCTTTAGGAGCTGGCATTATAACTTACCTCCGCCAGGAGCTTAAAGTGGAGGAGTTCTGTCGCCTCAGCCCTCTGGGATACTTCCCCCTTGGTGCCGTCTCCATAGAGAACGATGTAGTGGAGTTCCCCACCCCCACCCTTTACTTCTCCGAGAAGTCCAACCTCATTCTCTTTCACAGTACCCAGCCAGCCCAGGCCCAGTACGAATTCCTCAGCCTGCTCCTCGACCTCGCTGAGGAATTTAAGGTTCGCCGGATTTACACCGTCGGAGGATTGGTGTCCCGGATCGGTCACCTGGAGAGGCGTCGGGTGCTGGCGGTCTTCAACCGCCCGGAGCTTCGAGAAGAGCTCTCTTACCATTCGCTTAGCTTTGTAAGCTACCACGGCTCCACCTCGATGAATGGCTTCCTGCTCTGGCTGGCGAAAAGGCGTGACCTCCGCGCCGTGAGCCTTTGGGGAGAGGTTCCCTTCTACCTGGCCAATCGGGAAGACCCTCGAATGATGGAAGTTATGCTGAAGAGCCTCTGTCAGGTTCTGGACCTGCAGGTGGATCTATCCCGATGTCGCCAGAGGGCAGAGGAGCAGGAGAGGCGAATAGCTGAGATCAGGCGGCAAAGCCCCCGGATAGATGATTACCTAGAGAAAGTGGAGAAAGGCTTAGAGCTCACTGAGGAGGAGAGCCTCACCTTGGTTCGGGAGATGGAAGACCTCCTTCGCGAGGCCTATTAAGAAAACCCCACAAAATCCAAGGATTTTGTGGGGGACAATTTAGGGTCCCCAAAAGTCTTAAGACTTTTGGGGAGTTAATTAAGAGGCCCAAATTTCTTCAACTTGTACTGTTAGAGCCGGAGTGAAGGGTCTTGCGGATACGCGTTGAACTTGAGCCACTAAAAGCGATCTTTTCACTTCCTTTCCACCTAAGGTTTCTCCTCTCATTTTTAAAGCAATCCGACATGGGGTAAACTAATAAATGTGGCGGAACATGGGACAAAAGATGTTGCTCCCCTTGCCAGCCTGGGGAAGCCTCGGCCAGAACAGGGCCAGGATTCCTTCCGCTCGGGATTCGTGGCCATTATAGGCCGACCCAACGTGGGGAAATCCACCCTACTGAACCAACTGCTCCAGTTTAAACTCTCCATCGTCTCCCCCAAGGCCCAAACTACCCGCCACAAGGTGAGGGGTATCCTCAGCACGGAGAACTACCAGGCAATCTTCCTGGACACCCCCGGGGCAATGCAACATGCTCGTGATCTGCTGGACGAACGGATGCTGGCCCGGATCCACGAGGCAATGAAGGAGGCTGATCTCATAGTGCTGATGGTGGAACCACACCCGCCAGGAGATATTGAGCAGCGTCTCATAGAGCGCCTTCGCCAGATGAGCAAGCCGGCTATCCTGGCCATTAACAAGGTCGACCTGGTGAAAAAAGCCGACCTCCTGCCCATAATAGACGTCTACCGCCAAGGTCACAACTTCGCCGAGATCGTCCCCATCAGTGCCCTGAAAGGGGACGGGCTGGAACTCCTGCAGGATCTCATCGTGCGCTACCTGCCAGAGGGAGAGCCCCTGTATCCGCCAGACCAGCTAACGGACCGGCCGGAACGTTTCCTGGTAGCGGAGATCATCCGGGAGAAGATCTATCATCTCTACGGGGAGGAGATCCCCTATCATACGGCGGTGGAGATCGAGGAGTTTCAGGAAGCTCGGCCCAAAGAGGGAAGGAACAAGGACTTCATCAGGGCAGTGATCTACGTGAACAAGGACTCCCAGAAGAAAATCCTCATTGGACGAGGCGGACAGGCGCTCAAACAGGTAGGGCTCCTGGCTCGAGAGGAGATCGAAGCGCTCTTGGGACGGCCGGTCTACTTGGAGTTGTGGGTCAAGACCCGACCCAAGTGGCGGGAAAACTCGGCTTTCCTCCGACAGGTAGGGTATTAAACCTCCTCGCCTCTGCCAGCAGGTATTTGTTGCATCAGTCATAGGAGATGTGGCAGAATATTGCCGCTGAGTTTTACCCGGGGAGATAGAGTGCGTGCATCCATTGTCATCCAGAACCTGAGCAAATATTACAATCGATTTCTCGCCCTTGATAACCTGTGCTTAAGTGTAGCAGAGAGCGAAAATGTTGGACTCCTCGGCCCCAACGGCGCCGGCAAGAGCACAACCATTAAGATTCTGTGCGGACTCCTCCGTCCCTCTTCCGGTGCCGCTTATATCGATGGCATCAACGTGGTGGAGAAGCCAGAGCAGGCACTTTCGAAAATCGGTGCCATGTGGAGACGCCGGAGTTTTATCCCTTCCTCACACCTGAAGAAACCCTCAGTTACCTCGGAAGGTTGCGCGGAATGCGAGGGGAAGGGTTGAAGCACCGGATAAAGGAAGTGATCCACCTGGTCAGGCTTGAGCAATGGAGCACCGTCAAAATAGAAAAGTTCTCCCGGGGGATGAAACAGCGCCTGGCCCTGGCACAGGCCTTGCTGCATGATCCACCAGTTCTGATACTCGATGAGCCACCTCTGGGGATCGACCCCAGAGGTGTGGTGGAATTTCGTGAGATCATTGAGAGAGTGGGCAAGGAGAAAACGGTTTTTCTCGCCTCACATCAACTCGTTGAAGTTGCCCAGATATGTAAGAAGGTGGCCATGATAGATCGCGGACAGTTACTCGCCTACGACGACATTGCTCAACTGGAGAAGAAATACCAGTCCCTCGAGCAGGCTTACCTCAGGCTGACGGAGCAGCCCAATGAGTGAATTCGAGAAGCTAAGGGTAGTCACCTGGTATGAATTCCTGAAGCACCTTCGAAGAAAGCGACTGTACTGGATTCTCGGGATCATAGTCCTCGCCGAACTGGCAATTCTCATCAGTTTGCCAGCATTAGGTGAGGGCTATCCAGATAGTGTGATGATAATGGCCGCCCTCCTTTCAATTGGGCCAAGCCTTGCCACGCTTGGGGCAGTCTTCTTTGCCGGGGACGCCATAGCCGGGGAGTTTGAAAGAAAAACCGGTTATATTCTTTTCCCCAACCCGGTTAGGCGAACTACACTGGTAACAGGGAAATATATCGCCTGCATTGCCGCCTTAATACTGCTTACGGTCCTGGCATATGCGATTATCGGTATTTCCCTCTTGGCAATATATGGAAACGTCCCAGTTGAAACGGCTAAATCATTTGGACTGTGCCTCCTTTTCGCTGTCAGTGTTCTCTCCTTAACCTTCCTCTTTAGCTCAATATCGAAAGGAGCCATGGGTGCCACCGTCATAACGCTTGTTTTCATCATGATCATTTCCGGGGTTCTTGACGGGGTTCTCACCCTAGCTGGTCAACCAAACTGGTTTCTCTTGTCTAAAGCCGGTGACACCATCGTCACCGTTTATGGCGGATACGAGGCCCTCATGATGGGAGGAGTGCCTACTGCTGGTATGTCGCCTGAAATCCTTAAGGCTCCGGATATCGGCCTATCCATTCTTGCAATGGTAATCTACCTAGTAGTCTGTTTCCTTTTGAGTCTCTGGATAACCAAAAGAAGACAGTTGGCTTAGCCCGAATCGCCATTTCTAAAAAGACATGAGCTGGACCCTTTGGTGAAACCTTGCTTGATTTCCTCAAAGCGTTTTGGTACACTACGTCAGACAAAGGTCATGTTAAGGTTACTTATCGGCTGCGACGAACACATCTCCTTCCCTCGAAGGCGCCTCAGGCGCGCCTAGAAATTTCTTATCTCCCTCCATTCCCGTTCCCAAGCCATAATGAAATTGTTCCAAGCTCTTTTTGCCCAAATCCATCTCATAAAGCCATTTTTAGGAGGTAAGTGGCATGGATAAGAAAGAAGTGAAGAAGGTCGTGTTGGCTTACTCCGGAGGACTGGATACCTCCATCATCATCCCCTGGCTGAAGGAAAACTACGGCTGTGAGGTGATCGCCTTCTGCACCAACATTGGGCAGGGAGAGGAGCTGGAAGGACTGGAGGAAAAAGCCCTCGCCACCGGCGCTTCCAAGTACATTATGCGGGACCTTCGTGAGGAGTTCGTGACACAATACATCTTCCCCACCCTGAAGGCGGGAGCGGTATACG
>CBFDTP010000051.1:0-10526 GCA_965612975.1 uncultured Dehalococcoidia bacterium
CTAGTCTCGTGGGCTCGGAGATGTGTATAAGAGACAGGGGCTACGCACTGTCAGAAGAGTTGCGCATGGAGAACGGCCGCACATTGAATCGGACCTTCCTGGACTACAAGATGCCGCTGGCCACGGATGTGCCGAAGATAAAGCTTATAGACGTGGTTACCGATGACCCCGACGGGCCATTCGGTGCCAAGGAGGCCTCCGAGGGGAGCATCGTGAGCACCTTACCGGCGGTGGTGAGTGCCATTCACCATGCTACGGGGGTATGGGTCAAGGAGGTGCCAGTCACGCCGGAGAAGCTCCTGAAGGCGCTGAGGACGGAAAAGCAATGAGCCAGCCTCCGGGCAGTCGATAAAGAGCCCCAGACACCCCGGGACTTGGTGTGCTAAGATGAGGTGAGCGGCGCAGCGACGCACCAAGGGCCTACTTTAATTTGGAATGCGGGCGTGGCACGGCAGGGAGCGACGACGCGGCGAGCCAGAGTCAGATAGTTGCCGAGGAGCTAGGGGGTCGGCTTAAGAGGGTAGACACCGGCTATATACGCGTCGGCCCAGGAAGCTACGGGAGGGTAACACTGCTTGCCCGGGAGGCGAGCCGCCGGGCAGCAGCTGATGCTAAAAGACAGTTACTGGAGTTTGCTCTCCGCTACTGGCAGGTGCTCCTGGAGGGTGTCGAGATGCAGAGCAATCCAGGGGCTGGGCCAGGCTCTCGTCACCTTTAACCCCAATCTTAGGAGCTTCCGCGTGCCCGGGCCGAGGGACTCGGCCGGGGTAGTTGAGAGAAGACAGGAGGCAAGCATGGAAATACTGCAAAGGTTGCAGGAAGTCGTAGGCCAAGAGAGGGTGAGCGCCCGGGAGGAGGACCTCGTCCGTTATGCTTCGGACTTCAGCCTCTGCCGCCCCTCAACCCCCGACGCCGTTGTCTGGCCCACAACGGCAGCACAGGTTGGCCAGATCGTCAAGGCAGCCAATGAGTGCAATGTGCCCCTTATCCCGGTAAGCTCCCGGGTCCACTTTTACGGGGCCACCGTCCCCAAACAGGGCGGGATTGTGGTTGACCTCTCGTCGATGGAAAAAATTCACGAGGTGGACACCGAAAATCGATTTGTTCGCTTTGAGGCCGGGGTTACCTGGAGGCAGCTCGTCGAGGAGCTTAAGTCCTACGACATGAGGGTTATCATGCCCCTCTGCCCCCACCCGGAACGGTCGGTGCTCACCGACACCCTGGAGAGGGAAGTTCCCACAAATGTGGTTTACGACTACGGGGAGCCCATGCAGTCGGTGGAGGTGGTCTGGCCCACGGGGGAGATCTTCCGCTGCGGCTCCGCCAGTGTAAGCGGCTTCCCGGAATCAAAGTCGCGAGGGGTCAACCCATCAGGGCCGGGCATTGACTTCTACCGATTTATCCAGGGGGCGCAGGGCACGTTCGGGATCGTCACCTGGATGAGCCTCAAGATCGAGTCAATCCCCCGGCTAGACAAGGTCTTCTTCTCTCCGTCCGACGACCTCTCCTACCTGATTGATTTCCTCTATCGCATACTGCCCAGGAGAATTGGACAGGAGTGCCTTATTCTGAACAGCGTGGACCTGGCACTTCTCCTGGCTGAAGACGATAAGGACATCCCTGCGGTGGAGGCAAAGCTGCCTCCGTGGACCCTCATCCTCGTTATCAGCGGACTCAGGAGGAGGCCGGAGGAGAAGATCGCCTATGAGGAAAACTTCCTGAGAAGCGTGGTTAAGAATGAATTCCCCAGGATTGTCCTCTGGGAAGACCTGCCCGGGCTGGCCGGCTCGGGCAGGAAGATGCTCAACCTCCTGCGCTCGCCGTGGCCTGAGGATGTTACTTACTGGAAGCACCGGAAAAAGGGGAGGTGTCAGAGCCTTTTCTTCATCACCAGGCCGATGAGGGTGCCACAATTTATCGAGATCATGAAAGATGTTGCTGCTGGTCTGGACTACCCGATGAGGGAAGTGGGCATCTACGTTCAGCCCATCGAGCACAACCGCGCCTGCCAGCTTGAGTTCGACCTCTTCTACGATCCGTCGGCTGAGCCGGAGAGGGCGGTGGTCGAGAGGCTGTTCAGCAAGGCCTCGCACGAGATGTTCAAGAACGGGGCCTTCTTCACCAGGCCCTACGGGGAGCTGGCCAAGATGGTTTACGAGAAGGCCGCCAGTTACACGATGACCCTGAAGAAGCTGAAGAGCATCTTCGATCCGAGGAACGTTATGAACCCGGGAAATCTGTGTTTCTAAGGAGGAAGGATGCGCGTTGCGAAGGGCAAGGTTAGCCTCGATGTAACCGAGGTGGGCAATTTCATTTATGATATGACCAGGTGCATCAAGTGTAAGGGCTGCTACTGGGTGGAGCACACCTATATGCCGGGCATCAGGTTCACCACCAGGTGTCCCAGCATGACCTGGAAGAAATGGGACACCTATGGGGCACCCGGCAAGATGAGGCTTGGCGTTGCCTTACAGGAGGGAAGGCTCACCTTCAATGACACCATGCTTGAGGTGCTTTATGCCTGCACCCTCTGCGGTGCGTGTGATGTTGGCTGCAAGAGGAATCTCGACCTCGAGATAGAGCTCGCCCTGGAATCGCTGCGCATAAAGGCGGTAAAGGAGGGTGCGGCCCCACTCCCGCAACACAGGCGGGTGGTGGAAAACATCCTGCAGCGTCACAATCGCTTCGGGGCGCCAAACGAGAACCGAGGGAAATGGCTCAGGAGCGAGGTAAAGGTTGCCGATAGGGCAGACGTGCTCTATTTTGTGGGCTGTGCCTCATCCTTTGTGAGCCAGGAGATCGCCCTCTCCACCGCCAGGATTCTCAATATGCTGGGGATACCTTTCACCCTGATGGAGGATGAATGGTGCTGCGGCAACGTCCTTTATTCCGTCGGCATGTTTGATGAGGCAAAGAAGTTGGCGGAGCGGAACATTCAGGTTGTTCGAGAGAAGGGCATCAAGAGGGTGGTGACGAGCTGCGCTGAAGGATATCGGATGTGGAAGGTTGACTATCCCAAGATGCTGAACCTCGCTACCTCCGACCTGGGGTTTGAAGTAAAACACATCATAGAGGTAATGGATGACGCCCTCAAAGAGGGCAAATTGTCTTTGACCCAACCCCAGAACGTGCGGTTCACCTACCACGATGCCTGCAGCATCAGCCGGCTGTGTGACCCCTGGATCCCCTGGAGCGGGGAGAGGGGCTGGATGGGAATGGTGAGCCCACCTCTGAAGAGGCGCCGGGGGCAGGGAGGGCTATATTCTCAGGCGCGAGCCGTTCTCAATGCCATTCCGGGCGGCAAATTCGTGGAGATGCCCCGAACCCGGGAGAACGCCTTCTGCTGCGGTGCCGGCAGGGGCACAAAGGAAGCCTTCCCCGAACTTGCCTCATTTGCCGCCAGCCACCGTCTTGAAGAGGTGATGGATGTGGGTGCCGAAGTTCTGGTCACCGCCTGCCCCTGGTGCAAGGAAAACTTCACCGAGAACCTCAAGGACAAACAAACCGGCATCAGGGTCATGGACATCACGGAGCTGGTGGCTTCGGCCCTTGGGGGCATAGAAGGAGGTCAGGATGGCGATTAAGAAAGAGGCAAAAAGAGCGATAGAGGCGATTGTAGGCGAGGACTATTTCACCGATGACCCCGTTATCTGCGAGGGGTACCGGGCGGGGCCGGGCGGGTATGAATGCGGGCTGGGGTATGAGAGGGTGATGACCAGGGTCCCTGACGCCGTCTGCATGCCCAAGACGACGGAGGAGGTACAGCTCGTCGTCAAGGTGTGTAACAGGTACAATGTCCCGTATGTCCCCTACAGTACAGGGTTCTATGGCCCCCGTTCCCATTGCCATATGGACGATGAACTTCTCCTGGATCTGAAGCGGATGGATTACTTCGAAATGGACGAGAGACACTTCTACGTCGTCGTCGGGCCAGGGGTGATCTACTCCCCCATCCAGCAGGAGTGCTTCAACAAGGGGGCCTATGTGGTGATCGGAGGTGGGGGATCTCAGGCCTCGGCCATCGCCAACCTCATTGGGGACGGCTGGTCCCCGCTCAGCCACCGTATCGGACTGCCCCACCGGAGGATTCTTGGGACCGAGCTGGTGCTCCCCGATGGTGAACTGGTGCGTCTGGGCTCGCTGGCCGTCGGTGATGACCCCTTCTGGGGGGAGGGCATTGGCCCCGACCTCAGGGGTTTGCTCCGTGGTTACACCGGGCTGCGGGGCTGTCTGGGCATCGTGACCAGGATGGCCATCAAAACCCTTCCCTTCCAGCCGGAGCCCCTTGTCCCCACGGGTGTTTCGCCAAATACGGCATTGCAGCTGCCGCTGAACAGGATCAAGTGGCTGAACTATCAGTTGCCGAGCAAAGAAGCGCAAGTGAAGGCAATGTACGAAATCGCCAAAGCTGAGATTGCCGGCGCGGTGACCAAGGTGCCACTTTTCTGGCGGGCCATCGCCAAGGCGGAGTCCAAGGAGGAGTTCTGGGAGCTCTGGGGAAAGGAAAACGAGGAGACCATCAGGAGCTTCCACATCATCCGCGTGCTGCTCATCGGCTACACCTCCGAGGAACAGATGCGCTACGACGAAAACGTCCTCAACGACATCATGCAGGAGCTTGGTGGCATCCCCCGGCGAACCCGGCCGACGGACGAATCCTGGCTGAAGAACGCCGACTCGGCCGGCATGTGGCTCATGTGTGGTTCTTATGTCTCGGTGGACTACGTTATTGAGTCCCTTTCTCAGGCCACCGCACACGGGGAGTACTACGCCGACCTCAAGAGGAAGTACACCCCGCCACTTATGCCCGATTATGGGGACCCGGGGTGGTTCCAGAGCTTCGAACTGGGCCACCAGGGTTACTCCGAATTCCTGGTCTACTGGGATCAGGATGAGGACACCGATCCGGTAGATCACTTTTATGTAGAGACGGCCAAGATGAACATTCGGGAGCGTTTCTACACCGCTCTGCTGGGGCCCCATCAGCCGCTCTTCCTCACCGGCCCTAAATACGGGCCCAACTACCATGAGTGGCTGCTGAAGATAAAGCGAGCCTTCGACCCCAACTGGGTCTGTCACCCGCCGGTGCCGCTGGCCCATGACGAGTTTGTGGAAAAGGCGGAGTGGATGAAGCCGGTGAAGGACTGGGAGGGTCCCAAGGTGAGTGAGGTGATGCCGTGGCCAAGAGAAAAATGATCTGTCCTTTTTCGGGAAAGCTCTGCCGCGACTGCCCGGTGTACCGGGGCCGCCACTACTATCTCTGCTTCAACACCCGCTACCGGGGGTATATCCAGGGTGAAGGCGATCAGCAACGCGGCAGGAGTGACAAAGTCAGGCTGGAAAAGATACCGCTGCTTCGGCCGCCTAAGGCCGTGGACCCGTTTGAGCCCATACTTCAGGAGTGGCGGAAACTAGCGAAAGGAGGGCAGGAGTGATCATCGAAGGCGATTTCACGCTGAAGGCTCCCATCAAGGAGGTCTGGGACTTCCTGCTCGAGCCGGGAACGCTGGCCTCTTGCATACCGGGGGCGGAAAAGGTGGAGCGGCTTGATGACCGAACCTACGAGAGCGTGGTGAAACAGAAGGTCGGACCGATATCGGCAACGCTCAGGTTTACCACCAGGCTCGCCGAGCTTGAGCCGCCAAGGCATATCCGGGCAATCGGCCAGGGCGAGGAGGTGCACAAGGCCGGTACCTTCAGCCAGGAGACGACCATCACGCTAAGTGAGCTGGGCTCAGATGAGGTAAGGATAGCCTACCGCTCGGACGTAAGGCTGGTGGGACGACTGGCGACCTTCGGCGAGCGCATCCTGCGGGCCAAGGTTAAGTCCGTGGGGGATGAGTTCGTTCGTAACCTGCAGGAGAAGCTGAAGTCCTGGCTGCAGGAGAAGGGAGGGCAGAAATGATCCGGGACTTCGAGTACTTTGCGCCGACGACCCTGAACGAGGCCCTTACCCTCCTCGACAAGTACCGGGATGACTGCAAAGTGATTGCCGGTGGTCAGTCGCTACTCATCCTGATGCGGCAGGGGCTGGTTACCCCCCGCTACCTGATAGACATCAAGGGCATCAAGGAGCTGAATTACCTCCAGTTCGACGCGGAGGAAGGGCTGAAAATCGGAGCGTTGACCACTCACCGGGCCATCGAGAGATCTCCCCTTATGAGGGATGGCTACCGGGTGCTGGCGGAGATGGAGAGGAAGCTGGCCTCGGTTCAGACCAGGAACTGGGGCACCATCGGCGGCAATCTCTGTCACGGAGACCCCGCCGGAGACCCGGCCCCGGTGCTGATCATCCTCAAGGGCACTCTCAAGCTGAGCAGCCTGAGAGGGACGAGAACCCTGCCGGTGGAGGACTTCACCTTGGACTACTTTGAGACAGCTCTCGAGCCCGGCGAGCTGCTCACTGAGATTCGAGTGCCCCCGCCGACGCCGCGAACGGGGGCCGCCTACACCAAGTTCAACATCATTGAAAATGATATGGGCATGGTAGGTGTCGGGGTTTCCATCACGCTGTCTCCGGACGACGTTTGCCAGGACGTTCGCATAGCTTTGGGCGGCTCAGCACCTACGCCGCTCAGGGCAAGGGAGGCGGAAGAGGTCCTTCGTGGAAAGGAAGTCACCGAGGAGTTGCTAAAGAAGGCCGGTGAGGCGGCTGCCGAGGAAGCCGAGCCGATATCGGACATCCAGGCGTCGGCGGAATATCGGCGTGAGGTCATCAGGGTTCTGGTGCCCCGGGTGGGAAGAGAGGCCCTGAGGCGGGCGCAACAACGGTAAAGGGGGGAAGGTGAAGAAGCAGCTGAAGTTAACGGTAAACGGTCAGTCGTACGAGCTCTATGTCAAGCCCAAGGCGCTGCTCGTGGAGGTGCTCAGAAACGAGCTTGGTCTCACCGGGACCAAGCGTGGTTGCAACTCCGGTTCGTGTGGATCCTGCACGGTCATCCTCAACGGGATGGCGGTCAAATCCTGCTCCATCCTGGCCCTGCAGGCGAACGGTGCCGAAATCCTCACCGTGGAGGGCCTGGCCGAAGGCGAACAACTTCACCCACTGCAGCGGGCATTCCTCGACTATGGGGCGTTTCAGTGCGGGTTCTGTACCCCCGGAATGCTGATGTCGGCCAAGGCGCTCCTCGACGAGAATCCCAGCCCATCCGAGGAGGAGATCAGGGAGGCAATCCAGGGGAACGTCTGCCGCTGCACCGGCTACAACAGCATAGTCCGGGCGATCATGGCGGTAGCCAAAGGACAATACAAGGAGGAGAGATGAGCAAGTACAGCGTGATCGGCCAACGGGTCTGGCGAGTTGACGGCCCGGAAAAGGTGACCGGCAGTGCCAAGTATACCTTCGACCTGGTGTTGCCCAACATGCTCTACGGGAAGATCCTGCGCAGCCCCCACCCGCATGCGAAGATCCTCAATATCGATACCAGCAAGGCAGAGAGGCTCCCCGGCGTCAAGGCGGTGGTCACCGGAAAGGACACCAAGGGGCGCAAGCAGGGGATCTGGCGCCGCTTCCCGGAACTTTGCGATGAGGAGATCCTCTGCCGCACCAAGGTGCGCTACATCGGAGATCCGGTGGCCGCCGTGGCTGCGATAGATGAGGACACGGCCGAGGAGGCCCTAGAGCTTATCGAGGTGGAGTATGAGCCCCTGCCCGCCGTGTTTGACCCGCTGGAGGCCATAAAGGAGGATGCGCCTCAGATCCACGAGGGGGTGGAGCTAAACATCAACGTGACCCGACACATCGAGTGGGGCGATGTTGATGAAGCCTTCAAGCAGTGCGACTACATCCGGGAGGACGTCTTCAAGACCCCCTCTCAGGCCCACGTATGCATGGAGACTCACTGCGCCGTGGCCCACTATGACTACAACAATAAGCTCACCGTCTGGACCTCCACTCAGTCGTCGTACTACATCCAGCGGCTGCTGGCAGACATCCTGGACATGAGGGAGGGTGATATTCGGGTGATCAAGATGCACACCGGGGGTGGTTTTGGCAGCAAATTCGAGCTTGACTCGGCTCAGTTCTGCGCTGCGCTGCTCTCGATGAAGACCAGGCGCCCGGTGAAGATCGTGCTGAGTCGCGATGAGGAATTCACCGCCACCAAGCGTCGCACCCCGATGTATATCTTCAGCAAGATCGGGGCAAAGAAGGACGGCACCCTGCTGGCCAAGGAGGTGCGAATAATCACCGAGGGTGGAGCTTACACCGCCATGGGAGCTACTGCCCTCTACCTGGCCGGTTTCTTTTCCTCCTTCCCTTACAAGTTTCCGAACTATCGGTGCGATGCCTACCGGGTTTACACCAATACGGCACCCACCTCGGCCATGCGCGGGTTCGGAGCCCCTCAGGCTACCTTCGCCACCGAATCTCAAATAGACATGGTGGCCGACGATCTGGGGATAGACCCAATTGAGATAAGGCGCAAGAACGGGATGACTCCCAATTATGAGGTTCCCGGCCAGGCCTATATCCAGAGCTGTGGCCTGCACCAGTGTCTCGATAAGATCGAGGAATGGATCAAGAGCCGGGGTGAGTTACCGCCAAACCATGGCATAGGCCTGGCGGCTTACGGGTTTATGTCCGGAGGGATTTTCAACTGGTTCGATACCCCATACGCCTTCTCGGCAGCCATGGTGCGCCTCAACATCGATGGCAAGGTAGACCTCTTCACCGGTGCCTGCGACATTGGCCAGGGCTCAGATACTACCCTCAGCATGATCTGTGCCGAGGAGCTTGGCGTGCGGCTTGAGGATGTGCGGATCCATGCTGCCGATACCGGCATCTGTCCACCTGACCTGGGGGCCTGGGGTAGCCGGGAGACGCTAATGAACGGGAATGCAGTGAGGATGGCCGCTGCCGACGCCAAACGCCAGCTTCTCGAGTTTGCCGCTGCCAGGCTCGGCGCCAACATCGTCTACGACCTGGACATCAAAGACCGCTGGGTGCACCTGGTTGACCGCCCGGAAAGGGGCCTCTCCTACTTCGATGTGGTGAGGGAGGCCATCCGGGGCAGGGACGGCCAGGCCATCATCGGCCGGGGGTACTACACCCCCCACCGCAAGGGCATGATCTCGCCGGCCTATAGCTTCGGCGTGCAGGCTGTCGAGGTGGAGGTTGACCCGGAGACCGGCCGCTATAGGCTGGTGAACGCGGTCACCGCCCACGACAGCGGCACAGTGATTAATCCTGTAGGCATTGAAGGACAGCTGGAGGGAGCAATAGCTATGGCCGCCGGCTTCGGGTATTGCGAAGAGCAGCCAATGGATGAGGGAAAGATATTGAATCCTTCGATAGCAGACTACAAGCTTATTCGCGCCCTGGACATGCCCAAGACCGCGGTAATGGAAATTTACACTTACGAGCCGGAGGGGCCCTTTGGGGCCAAGGAGGCCGGGGAGGGGCTTACCAACCCCACCGCTGGTGCCCTCGCCAATGCGGTGTACCGGGCCGTCGGGGTACGCATAAAGGAGCTACCCATAACCCCGGAGAAAGTCTTTCGAGCACTTAAGGAAAAGGGAAACAAGCAGCGAGGCTGAGATTATGAAGTATAAGTGCCCGGTTTGCAACAAGTACTCCACTACCGCCCTCGACCTTGCCCGCCACATGGTAGGCCGCGGGGACAAAATTCACCGGGACTGGATCAACTCCAAGGGGTTTAAGTTCTCGCAACTCTTGGCCATGCAGTTCCGCTCCTTTGGGGCAGAGGGATACAAGGCCCTGGCACAGCTGCTGGAGAAGGAAGCCAAGGTCGAGGAGTAGGGAGCATTCAAACCAAACGGGGTCTTGGATAGATCTAGGCCACCGGGGTTTGATCGCCTTCTCATTGGCGAAGCACAGGTCTCTGCTGGGCATGCTACGCCAGCACGCGAAGGAATCACAGAGTTAAGCTGGTCTGTGCTGTGTGCGGCAAGGAGTTCTACCGACCTGCAAGCCGGCTGAGGGAGATGAAGACCGGAGGTTACTATTGCAGCCGTGCCTGCTGGGGCAAATTTGTCGGCCGGAACTTCGGCTTTGGGGCACGCCCACGAAGGCCGAGATACAGCGTCGAGCAAATCGTGGAACTCAGGTCTCGCGGCTGGACGTTGAGGGAGATAGCAGCTGAGGTTGGCAGCAGCATCCGCAGGGTCTGGGCCGTTTTGAAAGAGCTTGGGCTCACCGGTACGAAGACAGCACCGGTGCGGGCCTCAAAGAAAGACAAGGAAGGGGAGACCCCGACATTGCTCCGTGGGGCGATAGCCTTGAGATCGGGCCCAGGCTTACGCCGTGGGTGAGCGGAGGCCGGCTGAACCCCTTTAGGTCAAGCCTAAAGGGGGTTCTGGCAAGCGGCTGAAGCTGGGCCCGGCGGCCGGGAAAGGGGAACCCGACCGCCCGGGAGGTGATAAGGGAGGTGGTAGACTAGCACTAGTTAGGCTCATAAAGCTGGGATGGACACAGCAGGAGGTGGCCGACCACAGCGATGTAACAGCTAGCCAAAGTCAAGTTAGCCGCATTATGCAAAAGTTGGATACCCAACAAATGCATAATC
>CBFDTP010000052.1:0-10371 GCA_965612975.1 uncultured Dehalococcoidia bacterium
CTCCAATGATGAGCGGGGAGATAAAGGCCAGCACCTTGTCCACCAGCTTAAGATCGAAGAGCGACCCCAGCAGCGTTCCTCCACCTTCCACCAGAACGCTGGTGATCTCCCGCTGGCCCAGCTCCCGGAGCAGTGCCGGAAGGTCAACCAGCCCATTTCGCGGCGGAAGGAGGAGGACCTCGGCCCCCGCCTCGGTGTACTGATTGGCCTTGACAAGCTCGATGGAGGAGGTGGTGGCGAGCAAAGTCCTCCCGGGCTGGCGAAGGAGCTTGGCAGTGAGGGGGGTATGACCCCGGCTGTCCACCACTATTCGAAGGGGCTGGCGCTCCGCGCCAGCCCTGGCGGTGAGCTCAGGGTCGTCCTGAATCACCGTGTTTACCCCCACCATCACCGCGTCAACCACCCCCCGAAGCCGATGGACCCATTCCCTTGAGGCCTCCGAGCTGATCCATTTAGAGTTGAACGTCCGGGTGGCAATTTTCCCATCCAGGCTCATGGCAAACTTGGCGATCACAAAGGGGAGACCGGTGGTGATGAATTTGATGTAGGCCTCGTTCAGTTCCCGGGCCTCCTCCTCGTGTTCTCCAAGGTAGGTCCTTATCTGAGCCGACTCGAGCTGGGCCCGCCCCCGACCGGAGACCCGGGGGTTGGGATCGAGCATGGCGAGATGCACCTCCCTTATACCACTCTCGATGATCGCCTGAGTGCAGGGTGGGGTGCGGCCGAAGAAACAGCAGGGCTCCAGGGTGACGTACATGGTGGCGTCTTTGGCCTCTTCACCCGCCTGTTTCAAGGCCACTATCTCGGCATGATCCTGACCCGGGGGCTGGGTGTACCCTTCTCCCACAATTCGCCCTCCTTTTACTATCACCGCCCCCACCGCCGGATTGGGACTCACCTTCCCCAGGGCCTGGCGGGCGAGTTCGAGGGCACGGGCCATGTAGTCCATCAGTCTCAGGTCGAATCAGGCCCTGAATTCATCCCAGGGCGAGGCTCAAACTCCCGATAGAATCGGCTCGGGGTAGGGGCAGTTTGCCCCTGATACTTACTCCCCAGCTTGGGAGAACCATAGAGGTTCTCCGCCGGCGAGCTCAGCCGTAAGAAGGAAATCTGCCCGATCTTCATCCCGTAGTACAGGGTAATGGGGAGTTTGGCCACGTTGGAGAGCTCCAAGGTGAGGTGCCCTCGCCAGCCAGGGTCCACGTAGCCGGCCGTCGAATGGATCAGGAGCCCGATCCGGCCCAGGGAGCTTTTACCCTCCAGCCGACCCACGATGTCATCGGGGAGCTCAATCCACTCCAGCGTGCTGGCCAGGACGAACTCACCCGGGCTGAGGAGGAAGGGCTCATCCTCCTTTAGCTCCACGAGTTCGTTCAAGTCCTGTGGATTCTGTCTGACATCGATGTAATACGGCTGGCGCCAGCTCTTAAAGACGAGGAGTTGGCGGTCGAGTCGGAGATCCACGCTGGCCGGCTGGATGGAAGCGGGGTCGAGGGGGCGAATGACAATCCGACCCCGGTCTATCTCCTCCCAGATGGACCTATCAGAGAGAACCATCGGCCGAATTTTAGCATTCTGCGGCCCGGAGTGCAATTCCGGCTACAGGCTGGCGAGGAATTGCTCCGAGGTCATCACCTGAAGGAGGGGATAGACTGCCGTTCGCCGATAAAGGTTCACCACCGCCTCATGTGCTTCCCTTCGGTAGGCAGCACAACAGTCCTCTAAGATGATAACTCGAAAATCGTGGCAGATGCCGTCCAGAGCCGTGGTCAGGACGCAAAAGGGGGTGGAGACGCCGGTCACGGCGATGGTGTCCACTCCGCGCTCCCGCAGGAGTTTTTCCAGGCCGGTGCCCCAGAAGGCGCTGAACCTCCGCTTAGGAAGCACGAGATCCGAATCCTGGGGCTCAAGCTCGGAGATCACCTGCGCGCCCTCGGTCCCGGCCAGACAGTGGGGCTCCATCCTGGTTCCCTGGAAGATGAAGTCCTCGGGGAGAAAGCTATCGTTGGCAAAGACGATGAGAAGCCCTTTTCCCCGAGCAAACTCAAGCAATCGCTTTATATTGGGGACTATCCTCCGCCCCTCCTCCCCAATTCCCACCGGTGGGGGAACCTCGATATTATCCCTCAGCATATCCACCACGATAACGGCAACGCGTCCCATCATGATCTCCAAACCCAAGAAAAGCCAAGTAGACCTATAAGCCGAGTTCTGTACCCCCAAATGAGGGCGGTGGCCATTTCTCTGGGACGATGGTTGCCCATCGCCTCAAGCGGCCCACCCGAGGACGGAAGCCCAAAAGGCTTACTGGGCCGGGCACCCCTAGGGCTGAGCCCTACGTCCTCCGCTTGGCCTTGCTCCGGATGGGGTTTGCCCGCCACCCCGGTCACCCGGGGAGCGGTGAGCTCTTACCTCACCTTTTCACCCTTGCCCGCACCCCGGGGAATTAAGTCCTTGCACTTATTCCCTGGGGCCGCTGGCGGTTTGGTTTCTGTGGCACTTTCCGCAGGTCACCCTGCCTGGGCGTTACCCAGCATCCTGCCCGGTGGAGCTCGGACTTTCCTCAGGAAGCTCTCAGGCTTCCCGCGGCCACCCGGTCTACTTGGCTTTTCCTGACTGCTAACTGTTAAGGTTCAAGAGCTAAACCAGCCACCACGCAGCATAATAATTGTAACATCGGCAAGATAAAGCTGCAACTTGATTGAAGAGGCTCGCCGTGCCGTTTTAAGGTCATCAATGAGGCAACCTAGCCAAGAGGTCTGCCGTGCGCTCCTGATGGCTCAAGACCAGGCTAATGGCCCGGGCCGCCCGGGCGAAGGAATAGTAGACGGGTACCTGAGCGGAAACGAACCTCTCAATAAGGGAGAAGATGTCCCTCACCTCCTCCGGCAGGATGCTCGGCTCGAGCACCATGGCCATTGGCTTTGAGATGAGCTCCTTCGCCTTCAGCAGCTCATCGCCAAGCTGTATGACTCGGCCCCTGGTGCTCCAGGGAGTTTGGCCAAGAATTAAAAACCCAATTATAAGGTCGATTCCTTCCCATCTTGAGATGATCTCCACCGCCCGGGCCAGCTTCCCAGGCTCGGTGAAGGTCTGGGAGTAATCAATCGGGTTGCGCAAGATATTGCCGGTGGCCGGCGTGAACTCAAGTAGCTGTTCCCGAACTTCCTGGGGAAGCAGCGGAACCCTAAGCCCGTTTCTCTCAAACTCATCAGTTATCAGCACACTGGCTCCACCCCCATGCCCTACCAGGGCGACATTTCTCCCTCTGGGGAGGGGAAGGAATGAAGCGGTGACCAGAACATCTACCATCTCCTCCAGGGAATGTACCCGTAGCACGCCTGACTGTTTACACAGGGCATCCCAAGCAACTTCATTTCCGGCGAGGGCCCCCGTATGGCTGGCGACTGCCCGGACGCCACCCTCGGTAACTCCTCCCTTAAGCAATATAACAACCTTTTTCCTGGCTGCCTCCTCCAGCGTCTGGCGAAATCTCCTCCCATCCTTAACCCCCTCAACGTAGAGGGCCAGTATTCGGCTGTCCGGGTCAGAAGTCAGGTATTCGAGGAAATCGCTCTCATCGAGATCGCAGGCATTCCCAAAACTTATAACCTTGCTGAACCTAACTCCTCGCTGTGCTGCCTGCCTCACTAAATAGATGGTGTTACCCCCACTCTGGCCGATAAAGGCCACCGGGCCAGCTTCCCGGGGAAAGCCCCCGTCGAAGGAAAGCCGCGACCGGGGACAGTAGATGCCCATACAATTGGGCCCTATGATCCTGACCCCTGCCCTTCGAGAAATTTCCGCCAGCTCAGCTTCCAGTCTCAGCCCTCTTTCCTCCCCGGTCTCACTAAAGCCTGCGGTGCAAAAGTGTATTGCTCTCACCCCTCTGGCAGCACAGGCTTCAACCAATTCCGGAGCCACCGAGGCCGGAACCGTGCTGATGACATAATCTATGACATCAGGGATATCCTCCAGCCTTCTGTAGACCTTAAGCCCCCGGATCTCACCACCTCTTGGATTGACCAGATAAAGTGGCCCCTCAAATTGAAACTCAAGCAGGGCATCCAAAAAGGTTCTGGTCCAGTGCTTCGGATTAGTGGTGATCCCAACCAGAGCAATTGAACGGGGGTGGAAAAGGGGTTCTAAATCCTCGCGATTCAAGTTCAACACCTCCAATAGGCCGGAGAGCGGCCCAAGCTATATTCTCCACCACCTTCCCTCTCTTTGTCAACCTCTGCTGGGTATAGTCCTCCTCCATCAATGTCTGGGATCTCCAAGGGAAGTTTGCGGAGGCTTTCTGGTGCAAATCAGATCATGGTGGGCCGAACCATACAATAGGCCGAACCTTCAAACTGGCCTTTAGCCTCGCCACCTAGCCCAAGGCCCTGTCATCATAGATTACAACAAAGTCTGAAGGCTGCAAGTAGGTGCGGAGGCTGAGATAGATGGGTAACACTCATGGTATGATTTGGGTAGAGGTTTCAACTTACCATGAGGAGTTACCAGGATGAGGAAGTCAGCCGGCCTCTACTTCTTTAGGAGAAAGCCCATTGTCCTGAGGGATAGGACTGAGCTCTGGAGGAAGGTGGCCGACCTCTTGTGTCTTACCCCTCGAGAGAGATTAAGGGTGGAGTGGATGGTCTTTTACTATGCCGCCACCGGAGGGAATGCCACCCTGACTGCCCAGCACTTTGGCATCTCCAGGAAAACCTTCCACAAGTGGCTTAAGCGCTTCAGGGAATCAAAATACGATGTTCATAGCCTGGTCGACAGATCCCGAGCTCCCCGCCACAAGAGAAAATGGGAAGTTAGCCCCATCCAGGAGGAGAGGATAAGGGGTTGAGGCTCATTTAGTGAACGACTGGCGAACGAAGGGAAACCCCGGGTCGAAAGCAGATTTTGCTTCGGGACCCCTTATTTCGCAGCTGCTGACCGTTAGCACGACCGTCAACTTTACTTCTTCACCTGGGACCAGTGCCCGATCTGAACCCTGATCGACTCCGCCAGCTATTTTACCCCTGCGACCCAGATTTGCAACCCGTACCAGCCCTCTTGAGAAGCGGGAGGCACCCTTAGAAGCTCGGAGCGATGTCCTTCAGCGCCCTTATGAGCGCCTGGGTGTGCCATGGTCAGGCTACAGCCAGCCTCAAGGCATTATTCGTTGAGGCCAAAGGGTCTGGCGCTTCCCCAGTATTTTTGCCGCATCCTGGGCTTTTCTATCTTGCCGGTAGGGCTTCGCAGCACCCGGTCGAAGATGATGAGCCGGGGGCGTTTGTAGCGGGGCAGCGCTTGCTCACAGAAGGCCTCTACCTCCTCCTGAGTCAGCTTCTCCCCCGGCCGGGGCTCAATTACGGCGGTGACTATCTCCCCCAGCCTTTCGTCCGGCAGGCCGATGACTCCCACATCCTTGACCTTGGGGTGACCCTGTAAGACTTCCTCCACCTCCACCGGGTAGATGTTCTCCCCACCGCTGATGATGACGTCCTTCTTGCGGTCCACGAGGTAGATGAACCCCTCCTCGTCCTTCCGGGCCATATCGCCGGTGTAGAGCCAGCCATCCCGGATGACCTCATCTGTTCGCTCGGGGTTCTTGTAGTAGCCCTTCATCACCCCGTTTCCGCGGACGATGAGCTCCCCTACTTCCCCTGGGGGAACATCCCGGCCCTCATCGTCAACTATGCGAGCCTCCCAGTTAAAACCTGGCTTCCCAATGGCCCCCAGCTTGTGCTCGTTCTCAATTCCCAGGTGGACGCAGCCGGGGCCGGTGGCCTCGCTCAGCCCATAGTTGGTATCATACTGCATGCTGGGGAAGTACTCCTTCCAGCGCCTCACCAGGCTGGGCGGTACAGGCTGAGCCCCAATGTGGGTCAGCCTCCAGCAGCTTAAATCGTAGTCCTCCTTCCTCAACTCACCGCTGTCCAGCGCCTGAAGGATGTCATGAAGCCAGGGCACCAGGAGAAACACCACCGTGCCCCTCTCCCGATGAATAGCCTCAAACAGGTTCCTGGGGCTGAACTCCAGCAGAAGGGTAGCTCGTCCGCCAACGATCAGGCTGCCAAACCAGTGCATCTTGGACCCGCAATGATACAGGGGCGGGATGAGGATGAAGTTGTCCTCGTGCTGCTGGCGATGGTGGACATTCTCGGTTATCGCCGCGCACTCCATGTTCTTGTGAGTGAGCAGTATTGGCTTGGGAGCGCCAGTGGTGCCCGAGGTGAAGTAAAGGCCACACTCATCCTCATCCTTCAGTTCAACGGGCACCGGGTCAGGACGAGAGGCGGCCAGCGCCTCCTCAAAGGACTCCATCCCCTCGGGAGGATCTGGGCCAACAAAAAGATAGTGCTCTATGGGCAGCTGAGGGCGAACGGCTTTGACCCTCTCGACGAATTCCTCCCCCAGGATCATCGCCCTGGGCTCGGCGATATCCGCGCAGTACTTAATATCTCGCCCGGTGAAGCGGAAGCTGAGGGGCACCACCCAGGCCCCGGTTCTGATGATGCCGAAGTAGGCCACCAGCCAGTTTATGGAGTTCATCATAAGGTGCAGGACTCGATCACCCTTGCCAATCCCCCTGGCCACCAGGGCTTGGGCTACTCGATTGGCCTGCTCATCGAATTCCTTCCAGGTGATCGCTCTCCGCAAGTTCCGACTGGGAGCAAGCTCAATCAGGGCCAGGTCGTCAGGATACATGCGGGCATTGCGGGCAAGCATCTCAGCAATGGTCATGGCTTCTCCTCCTGTGCCGCTATACCAATTTTTCTTAATCCTTGGCCCCTGGTCGGCCGTCTGGCATACCTGGGGCATCCTGGGCTGGGCTCGGCCCCATCACCTCTCAAATCCGGTTCCTGGCGGTTCGATTGCCTCTTCCTCCGGGGCAGGCGGATCCCCCTCTCCTTCAGCGCTGCCCTCACCGCCTCGTGGCTTATCCTTACCGCTGGACAGTCATCCCCAGCCATTTCCTCAGCCAGGTACCGGGCCAGCTTGCGAAGCGACCAGTAGTCCTGGGGAAGGCCAAGCTGCCGTGGGGGTGTCAGCGCCAGCTGTGTCAGCCTCTCTTTCACCTCAGCCGGCAATGAATAAATCACCGGATGCGCCGGCCTCGAGCTTAAGGCCGCCACACGTCCCCGGTTAAAGGCGCGAATCCATTTGCGGCACGTCCCGATCGTCAGCCCGGTAACCGCAGCGATCTCCCTGGCTTTCTTCCCCTCCTCGCTCAGGAGGATGATCCTGGCCCGCAGACCCGCCGGTGAATCCAGCATGGAGAGGAGGGCTTCCCTTTCCTCCTCGCTGAGTTCCCTCACGAACAAACCACGCATGGCACCCCTCTGGGCCTCTTCAAGTTAGTACGCCTCCCCCACCCTTCCCATTAAAAGAACCCCCTTTAGGTCAAGCCTAAAGGGGGTTCAGGGCTCTTGGTTTGGTTCCTGGCTAAGCCATGAGCTCTCCCGTCCCCCCTAGGGGGCCAAAGTAGAAGAGAGCCTCATGAGCCAGACCAGGCATGGTCATTACATTAATAACAAGTGTTAAGCTAATTTGTCAAGTGAATTCTGCTCAGCTTAGGACATGAGTTCGGACAAGGAACCTCCTGTAAGTTCTGGCAGTCTTAAATTACAGGAGGTGAATCATGCGCAGAAGTAAGAACATAAGAAGAAAGGTAAGTTTGGACCATATGCAGAAATTTACTGCTGAATGTTTTGATAAGCCAGAAGAGTCGCGGAAGGCAGCACGTATCCTCAAAGCGATTCTGGAGGCTCAGTCCCCCCGTCTCTCGGAGATCTCATATGCCATGGGAGGGAACCCGGAGGCTAGCTATAAAAGCATCCAGAGGTTTTTAGACGCTAGTGAGCCCCGAAAAGCTCTCCTTCGCCTTGCCTGTGAGCAAGCCCCGTTTGTTCTGGGTGACCCAACGGAGATAGAGAGAAAGCAAGCCAGAAGGACTGAGTACGTAGGCCAGCTAGCGGATGGCAAAACATTGGGGTTTGTGTTGCTGCCACTGGCTTTCCCTACCGGGGCCGGGCAATACCCTTCAGCTTCGTCACCTACTCCTCGAGGACGATAAGCTCGGAGAATACCCCCAGGAATTTGGAACACTTGAGAGCCTTGAGCATGCTGAAGGAAGTCTTGGGGGGAAAAGACACTTGTCTTAGATCGGGAATTCAGTTACGAAGGCTTCTTCGAGGAGATGGTTCGGGAAGGCATGGGATTTGTTGTTAGATTGAATACCGGCACCAATCCAACAATACTGACCCAAGAGGGAGAGAGGGTAAACTTCTGCATCTGTCCCGGGGAGAAGGTGAAATTTAAAGGGGTATATTACAAAGGGAAAGTCAAAGTTAACCCGTTGGGGGTTTGGAAGGATAGGTTCAGAGAACCTTTATGGTTGATCACTAACTTAGAACCTGAGGAGGCATTGCAGATTTACCGGGCCAGGATGAAGATAGAGGAAAGCTTTCGGGATCTAAAGGCCTGCTCAGGCTGGACAAGATCATGAACAAGGAGAAGGAGAACATGGAAAAGGTAGTAGCCCTGGTATCGCTGGCTTATGCTATAGCTCTCCTGATTGGGGAAGAGCTTCGAGACCGGGTGTACCAGGGAAGGAAGCGGAGGTTGTACTCTGGGCTCTTTATCTTCCTTAAGCAAGGAATTCGATTGGCTAAAGAGAGCGCCCAGGAGGTCATGCAACGAGCTTACCTCTCATTCTCGCAGGTAGTGTTAGGTGATGTCCGAACTTATGTCTGAACATCCAGAAGCTCAAGCATTCCGATGAGGGAGGCAAAGACCCCTCCCCGATCTATGTCGCCCACCAGGATGACCGGCGATTTTGCCATTTGGGCCACCCTCATGTTGACTATTTCCCTTTTCTTGAGATTTATCTCTGCCGGGCTTCCCGCTCCTTCGATGACGACGATCTCAAAGCTTGAGAGAAGGCGCTCCAGGGATTCCCTCACCGCCTTTAGGAGCTTTCCGGAATCTCGATAGTAACTTGAGGCCGAGCTTTTTCCCACCACCTTCCCTTGAACGATGAGCTGAGAGCTTCCCTCCCCTTCCGGCTTCAGCAAAACCGGATTCATGTCAACCGATGGCTCTATCCTGGCAGCCTCGGCTTGGACGGCCTGAGCCCGCCCTATCTCTCCCCCTTCCCTAGTGGCAAAGGAGTTGAGGGCCATGTTCTGGGCCTTAAAGGGTGCCACCCGAAATCCGTCTTGTTTGAAGATGCGGCAAAGGGCGGCAACCAGAACGCTTTTGCCCACCGAGGAGGAAGTCCCTTGCACCATTAAGGTCTTAGCCCTCATTTCTGCCCCAGGACGAAGCTGACTTTATGAAGTTGGAGGCGAGGGAAGGTTTGCTGGCGAAGTGAAGATGAAGATATGAGGCCAGGATATTCGATCTGGGGCCAAGGACAAAACCTTCAAATCCTTGCCTTGGCTCCAGAATCAAGTAGGCTGCCCTCTTTTCCGTCGGCCCCTCCAGCTTTGACCAGTGAAACATGTGTCCTCTCACCTCCTCCCCTCCGGATAACAAGATATTATCCTGAAGCACCTTCGCCAGGGCATAGCCCATCCTTGCCCGGCTTCCCTGCATCCTTGCCCGGCCGGGAACAAGGCCGGCCATGCGGTATTTATGGCCCTCGAAATCTACGATACCTTCTGAGAGATACATCAGCCCACCACATTCGGCATAAATCGGCATCCCGGCCTCCGCCGCTTCCTTTAGCTCCCTCTTGAATGCCTGGTTTGCCTCAAGTTCCCCGGCATATATCTCGGGAAACCCACCGCCGAGATAAAAACCCTGTATATCGGTCGGGAGACCCCTGTCATGAAGAGGGCTAACAAAGCAAAGCTCCGCTCCCCAGGCGTTCAGCAGGTCGAGGTTATCCTGGTAGTAGAAGCTGAAGGCCTTATCGAGGGCGACGGCAAGCTTTGCCCTTTTTCCCTTCCCCTCGGGGAAAAGCTTCGGCCCGGTTTTGGGCAGGGGCTCGGCCGATCTTGCCAAATCCAAAAGCCCTTCTATATCCACCGTTGAGCTTACCTTCTCCCGCACCTTATTTATACGCTCGCCTAAACCCTCCTTCTCAGCGGCCGGAATAAGTCCGAGATGCCTCTCCGGGAGGCTGAGTTCGCCTTCCTTGGGCAGGTAGCCGAATACCCGAACCCCGACCGTATCCTCCACCGCTTCCCTCGCCCATTTAAAGTGAGAGGGACTTCCTACGTTATTGAAGATAACGCCGGCCAATCTCACCTTCGGGTCAAGCCTCTGGTATCCCAAAGCGATGGCCGCTGCGCTGCCCGACATCCGGGCCACATCTATTATTAAGACCACCGGAGCCCGAAGCCTGTCTCTTATACACATCTGACGCTGCCGACGAAG
>CBFDTP010000053.1:0-10251 GCA_965612975.1 uncultured Dehalococcoidia bacterium
TTTCAAGCAGAAGACGGCATACGAGATCATGCCTAGTCTCGTGGGCTCGGAGATGTGTATAAGAGACAGGTCCCCTCGCCCGCCCCCTCGAGGGCCAGCTTCCGGGCGACCTCCTGGGTGGAGGCAAGCTCCCGATGGAAAATCACCAGCCACTTCCCTCCAGCCACCTCGGCTAAATCTTCGGGGAGCAGGACATCCCGGGAGCCCTTGAGGTAGTAGCCCACCCCCGGTGAGGAGGAGATCTCATACCCCTCCCGACGGAGTCTAGCTATATGCTTCCAGACGGCCGTTCGGCTAACGCCGGCCTCTCGGGCCAGCTCCTCGCCGGAGACCGGACCGCCGCGGCGCAGCGCCCGCAGTATGACCTGCCTCACGCCTCCCATTATATCCGCCGGAAGCTTGATCGTCAACCATCTCCGCGTCTAATGGTTAACAAGTTGACAAAGGCCTCCGAAGGTGCTAAAGTATGATTAGCACTCTCAGGTGGAGAGTGCTAAAATGCTGGGGGAAAAGGCGATGCTGACCGAACGAGAAGGCCGGATACTGAAGAGCCTGATACGGGAGTACGTGGCCACGGTCATGCCGGTGGCCTCGAAGATCCTGGCGCAGAAGTACAATCTGGGGGTTAGTCCGGCCACCATCCGACAGGAGATGGCTCGGCTGGAGGAGGGGGGGTATGTCATTCAGCCTCATACCTCGGCTGGGCGAATTCCCTCGGAGAAGGGGTACCGCTATTATGTCGAGCTCCTGATGGAGGAGGAAGAGCTCCCGGAGGAGTTGCAGACGCTCATCCGACACCAGTTCTATCAGGTGGCTCGGGAGATTGAGGAGTGGTTTCGACTGGCCACCGCGGTGCTCTCCCGAATGCTACGTGCGGCGGCCTTCATCACCTATCCCCGTCTCTCCCAGCCAAAGTTCAAGCACCTGGAGCTCATCTCGATACGGGACTTCCTCGTCCTCCTGATCCTCCTTCTGCGCGAGGCCAAGCTAAAGGAACAAACCCTGGTTTTGGAGCAGGCCCTCTCCCAGGAGGAGCTGAGCCGCATCTCTCGGCGGCTCAATGAGCTCTTCGCCGGGCTGACTGCCTGGGAGATCAGGGAGAAAAAGGCCGAGCTCTCACCAGTGGAGGAGAAGGTGAGGGAGGTGGTGGTGGAGCTCATGGAGGCGGAGGAGACGGAGTACGAGGAGCTATACCTCGAGGGGCTGCGGCATATGCTGCAGCAGCCGGAATTTTCCCGGAAGGAGCTGGCGCTGCAGATCGCTGAACTCCTGGAGGAGCGCCATCGGTTTAAGTCGCTCATCTCGCGGATACCCTTAAGCGATAAACCACGGGCAGTCATCGGGAGTGAGAATCCGGAGGAAGCGATGCGCAATTGCGCCTTGATCCTGGGGAGCTATGGTCTACCGGACCGCGCCAGCGGGGCCATCGGGGTGGTCGGGCCCTTGCGACTGCCCTATGAGCAGGCCTTTTCGGCCGTTCGTTTCCTCTCGGACATCATGAGCGAGTTGATCGCCGAGCTTTATGGATGACAGGAGGTGGATCTTGGCGGAAGAGGAGAAAGCCCAAGCAACCGAACTTGCTGAGGCGGAGGATATTAAGTTACTGAAGAAGGCCTTGGAGGAGGAAAGGGCCAAGGCCAGCGAGTATCTGGCCAGCTGGCAGCGGGTTCAGGCCGATTTCAGCAACTTCAAGAAGCGTGCCGAGAGGGAGAAGGAGGAGGTGACCAAGTTTGCCAACGCTGAACTGGTGGCCAGCCTCCTGCCGGTGATCGATGACCTAGAGCGCGCCCTGGATAATGCCTCAGGAAAGCTTGCCGGGCTTACCTGGGTTGAGGGAATAAGGCTGATATACCGCAAGTTCCTCAGCATCCTGGAAGCTCACGGCCTTTCCGCCATCGAGGCTGAGGGGAAGGATTTTGACCCCAGCCTTCATGAGGCAGTCCTCTACGAGGAGGGGGAGGAGGGGAAGGTGCTGGCTGAGCTGCAGAAGGGCTATAAATTCCATGATCGGGTAATCCGTCCTGCCATGGTGAAGGTGGGCAAAGGAAATAAAGAGGAGAAGGAGGGGTAAGATGGGTCGAGCAGTTGGCATTGATTTGGGCACCACCCTGAGCGAGGTAGCGGTGCTCGAGGGAGGAGAGCCGAAGGTGATCCCCACGGCTGAGGGAGGTAATACCTGCCCTTCCGTGGTGGCCATCAGCAAGAATGGGGAGAGACTGGTCGGGCTGTTGGCCAAGCGCCAGCAGATCGTCAATCCGGAGAACACCATCTACAACATTAAGCGGTTCATGGGGCGGAGGTGGGGAGAGCCGGTGGAACGCGAGTTGCCGGTGGAGGAGGATGCCAAGCGGATGACCTACAAGGTCGTCCGGGGCCCACATGATGATGTGCGGGTGGTGATGGGCGGTCGGGAATACAGCCCGCCCGAGATCTCCGCCATGATCCTCCAGAAGCTCAAGGCAGATGCGGAGGCTTATCTGGGCGAGAAGGTGACCGATGCGGTTATTACCGTGCCGGCCTACTTCAACGACAGCCAGCGGCAGGCGACCAAGGACGCCGGCACAATTGCGGGACTCAATGTACTGCGCATCATCAACGAGCCCACGGCCGCCGCCCTGGCGTACGGCCTGGATAAGAAAAAGGAGGAGACCGTCGCCGTCTATGACCTCGGCGGAGGCACCTTTGATATCTCCATCCTGGAGATCGGGGAGGGCACCTTCCAGGTGAAGGCCACTGCCGGAGATACCCACCTCGGCGGTGAAGACTTTGACATGCGCATCGTGAACTGGCTCTGCGACGAGTTTAAGAAGGACCAGGGAATTGACCTGCGGCAGGACCGCATGGCCATGCAACGTCTTAAGGAGGCCGCCGAGAAGGCCAAGTGTGAGCTCTCAACCGTGCTCCAGACGGAGATAAACCTTCCCTTCATCACGGCTGATGCCTCCGGGCCCAAGCACCTCAACATCACCCTCACCCGGGCCAAGCTGGAGCAACTGGTGATGGACCTGGTGGAACGAACCCTCGGGCCCTGCCGCCAGGCATTAGAGGACGCCAAGCTCAGGCCGGAGCAGATAGACAACATCATCCTGGTCGGCGGGATGACGCGCATGCCCCTGGTTCAGCAAAAGGTAAAGGAGTTCTTCGGCAAGGAGCCACATAAGGGAATCAACCCGGATGAGGTGGTGGCCATGGGAGCTGCCATCCAGGCCGGGGTGCTGAAAGGGGAAGTAAAGGAAATTCTCCTGCTGGATGTCACCCCACTCACCCTGGGCATCGAGACGCTGGGAGGGGTAGCTACCCCTCTGATCCCGCGGAACACCACCATTCCGACCTCCAAGTCGCAGATCTTCACCACGGCCACCGACAATCAGACCAGCGTGGAGATACACGTTATCCAGGGGGAGCGTCCCATGGCGGCCGACAACCGCACCCTGGCCCGCTTCATCCTGGACGGCATCCCTCCGGCTCCGCGAGGCGTGCCGCAAATTGAGGTGACCTTTGACATCGATGCTAACGGCATCCTCAACGTTAAGGCCCGAGATAAGGCTACCGGCAAGGAGCAGAAGGTCACCATCACCGCCTCCAGCGGTTTGACCAAGGAGGAAGTTGAGCGGATGAGGCAGGAGGCGGAGAGGTACGCCGAGGAGGATCGCCGCAAGCGGGAGGAAGCTGAGGCCCGCAATGCAGCGGACAGCATGATCTACACCGCGGAGCGGACGCTGCGCGAACAGGGCGACAAGATCCCCGCCGGGGTGAAGAAGGAGGTGGAGGACAAGATCTCAGCCTGCCGCAATGCCCTCTCAGGCAAGGACGTAAACGAGATAAGGCGAACCACCCAGGAACTCTCTCAAGCGCTGCAACAGGCCGGGGCGGCCATCTACCAGCAGACGGGCGCCACCGGGGAGCAAAAGCCTCCTGAAGGAGAGGGGAAGCCCGGTGGGGAGGAGGGCACCATAGAAGGGGAGTTCCGGGAGGTCTAAGCCTGGAAAATGTGCTGAGAAGTTGCCGGAGCCGGGCTCCGGCAACTTCTTGTTTTGTGAGACGTTCAAGCCTAAAATAGTATGGTACCCGGCTGGCTTTGGGAGAGGCCAGCCTGGGGATGTTGGTCAACCCAGATGAAGAAGTGGAAGTTGCTCCCCCCACCACCTGAGGGAGTTCTTAAGGATTGCCACCTACCCCCTTTGCTCACTCACCTGCTCTTCAACCGAGGCGTAACTACCCCCTCCGAGGTGGAGCCCTTCCTGGCCGCCGATGAACGCCTGCAGGGGGATCCTCAACTCCTGCCAGATATTGCCAAGGCCGTCGCCCGAATTCTGCGCGCCGTGCTCAACCGAGAGCTCATCGCCATCTATGGCGATTTCGATGCCGATGGCGTGACCGCCACCACGGTGCTCACCGAGGGGCTGTCTCAGCTCGGGGGTCGGGTCTTTGCCTATATCCCCCACCGGCAGGAGGGGCATGGGTTGAGCTGCTCTGCCTTGGAGGAGGTGCGTCTTCAGGGAGCCAGTCTCGTCATCACCGTCGACTGCGGTACCGGAGATCACCGCGAGGTGGAGGAAGCTCGGGCCAAGGGTCTGGACCTCATCATCACCGACCACCACCGGCCCACCTCTCACCTCCCTCCCGCCCTGGCGGTGGTCAATCCCCAGCGAGAGGATTCGTCCTATCCCACTCGGGAACTTGCTGGCGTGGGGGTGGCCTTCAAACTGCTTCAGGCCCTGTATGAGGCCACTGGCAGAAGAAGCCCTGATGAATTGCTCGACTTGGTCGCCCTGGGCACGGTGGCCGACCTGGTTCCGCTGACCCGAGAAAATCGCTACCTGGTGAGGAAAGGGCTCGAGGTGCTGAACGAGTCCCACCGGCCCGGGATTCAGGAGCTCAAGAGCCAGGCCGGCGTTAAGAGGGTTGACACACAGGCCATCTCCCATACGTTGGCCCCGCGCCTCAACGCCGCGGGCAGAGTAGATCACGCCTCCGAAGCCTATGCCTTGCTGGTAGCCACCTCGACCTCGGAGGCCAGCGAACTGGCTGCCAGGCTTGAGCGAACCAATGCCGAGCGTCGGAGCCTCACCGAAAAGGTTCTGGAAATGGCGGAGCGGAAGCTGGGACTCCCGGTCGAGGCACCCATCCTGATAGTCGGCGACGAGAACTTCCCCGCGGGCGTGAATGGGCTGGTGGCCTCAAAACTGGTGGAGAAGTTCTACCGACCAGCGGTGGTCCTCGAGCTGGGCGAGGAAACGAGTCAGGGAAGTTGCCGTAGCATTCCCGAGTTCGATGTCCTCGCTGCCCTATCCGAGTGTCGGGAGCTTCTCACCCGCTTCGGGGGACATGCTCAAGCAGCCGGATTTATCCTGCCTACATCAAACGTGGAGCAGCTCCACAAAAGGCTCACTCAAATAGCTCTCCGGAGGCTGGGAGGCCTTGATCTTCAGCCGTCCATCCCAATCGACGCCGAGATCCCGCTCTCCTCCCTCAACGGAGAGGTCTTTCGCCTCCTGGAAAGGCTCGAGCCCTTTGGTCCAGGCAATCCCGTGCCCACCTTCCTCAGCCGGGGGGTAACGGTGATGGACTGCCAGCGGGTGGGGGAGAACGGTGAACATCTGAAGTTGAAGTTGAGGGAGGGGGAGATCAGCTGGGAGGCCATCGGCTTCGACCTGGGAAGTTTAAGTGAGCAAGTGACTTCCTCGGTTGACATCGTCTATAATTTAGGGGTAGATGACTGGGGAGGAGAGAGGCTGCTGAGGCTGGAGATATTGGACTTCCGATGAAGGTGCCGCGCTGCAAAGGGACGAGGGACTTGCTGCCGCAGGATATGGTCCTTTTCCGGCAGATCGAGGAGGTCTTCCGCTCCTGCTGCCAAAGTTGGGGCTACCGGGAGATACGCACGCCCACCCTGGAATACCTCCACCTTTTCACCTCCGCCGGAACCCTCAGCCCGGCAAGATTGAGCCGGGTCTATTCCTTCCTGGACTGGGATGGCTGGAGCGGTGAGAGGGTGGTCCTGCGACCCGACGGAACCATCCCCACCGCTCGGCTCTACGTTGAGAACCTCTCCCACCTGCCTCTGGCCAGACTTTTCTACGTTGAAAACACCTTCAGCTTTGAGGGAGAGGAGCGGGAGAGGTGGCAGTGTGGGGCGGAGCTCATCGGCGGATCAGAGCCTCAGGGGGAGGCCGAGCTCCTCATGTTAACCCAGGAGATCCTGAACCGACTCGAGCTTCGAGCGGAGTTCCGACTATCCCACCTGGGTCTGTTGCGCGGTCTGGTGGAGGAGCTGGCCTTGGGGAAAGAGGAAGAGGCCGATTTGCTCCAGCAGATCCTGCAGGGAGACGGCGACGTGGTTGACCGAGTACGCTCTCGCTCCCCTGAAGTGGCTGAGGTGCTGTCCCTTTTGCTAAACGTGAGGAAGGCGGCCCACGGATTCCTGGAAAACCTCAAAGGGCTGCTCTTCTCCACCCTGCCTCACCTCGCCAGATATGCAGCGGACCTGGCTCAGGTAGCCAAGCTGCTTGACCAGGCCGGCGCGGCCTACCAGGTTGACTTCGCCTTGGGTCAGGAGTTTGAGTATTACACCGGTACCGTCTTCCAGTTTCGAGCCGGGACCGAGGTGGTGGGAGGAGGAGGCCGATACGATGAGTTGATTCCCCTGATTGGGGGGAGGAAGGTTCCGGCCGCCGGCTTCGCTCTGTATCTCGATAGGCTCATGAACTTCCTCCAGCCCCCACCAGAAGCCGAGCGAATCCTCCTGAGAAGTCATCTCACCTTCGGCGAGGATGCCGGGGTAACCTTTGAGTTTGCCCGGCGGCTGCGCTCGGAGGGGTGGGTGGTTGAGCTGGAGGCGGGCGCACTCGAGGCAGCCGACTTTGACTGGGTCGTCTGCTTGAAAAGGCAGGGCGAGGAGTTGCTTTTCGACCTTCAGGGGAAGGCCGGCCAGGAGTGGAAGGGTCTGTCACTGGCGGAGACCTTGGAGAAACTGAAGGAAGGCCATAAAAGGGCTTAAAACCCCAAACTCCAAGCCTCAAGTTTCGGACGGTCAAGTTCATTCAAGCCCGAGAGCTTCCACAAGTACAAAGCCTCCGAAGACCTCTGGTTGACAAATTGCGCCATACCGGTTATTCTGGAAATCGGCAAATCTTTGCCGACATCTGAGGGATGAAAAACCTAGCGGGACAGGATGTAGAACGGAAGGTCATCGCCATATTAAAGGCCTTGGCTGAGGTCTCTGAGCCCCTGGGTTCGACCGCCATTGCCCGTCGGCTGAGAAGATCTGGCATCGAACTCAGTGAGCGGGCGGTACGGTATCACCTCAAGCTGCTGGATGAGCGAGGGCTTACCAGGCCGGTGGGAAGAAATGGTCGGCTGATCACCCCCCAGGGGAGGGAGGAGCTCAAGAACGCCCTGGTGGGGGATAAGGTCGGCTTCGTCATCGCCAAGATAGAACTGCTTGCCTTCCAAACCACCTTCGATTGGAGAAAGCGTACCGGGTCCGTTCCGATGAACATCTCCTTTTTCCCTAAGGACAAGTTCCGCCGAGCTCTTCAGCTCATGAGGCCAGTCTTCCAGGCCGGCCTTTGCGTGAGCCAAAAGGTCGGTCTGGCTGAGGAAGGGGGTCGGCTGGGGGAAATCGTCGTCCCCGAAGGGAAGGCCGGCTTCGCCACCGTTTGCAGCATTGTCATCAATGGGTGTCTTCTCAAGGCGGGGATACCCCTGGACTCGAAATTCGGCGGCATATTGCAGATCCGAAACGGCGCGCCGCTGCGCTTTGTGGATCTCATTTATTACTCCGGCTCCTCACTGGACCCCTCTGAGGCCTTCATCCGGGCGAAGATGACCGATGTCCGGGGAGTGGTGCGGTCGGGGGAAGGGAAGCTTTTGGCGAACTTCCGGGAGATCCCGGCACCATCCCGACCGCTGGCCGAAGAGGTGATCGAGGGACTTCGTGAGTGTGGCTTTGGTGGGGTGATAGCCTTGGGGGAGGTCAGCGAGCCAGTTTGTGAGGTTCCGGTAGGACTTGATCGGGTGGGACTGGTGCTCCTTGGGGGGCTAACCCCGGTGGCTGCGGTTCAGGAGGCGGGGATCGAAACGGATAACCGCGCCATGAGCACCATGATGAGCTATCAAGAGCTGATGAGCTTCCAAGAGGTCCTCGAGAGGTTTGCCAGCTAAACCCCTCTTTCAGCCCAACAGCTTCCGCTTACCCCCTGTCCTCGGTATAACTAATGCTGGGCTTGATGCCAGCTATGGTTGGTGTTAGAATCGGGTGAGTGCATTCTTGGGGGCGAAGGTGAGGTTAAAGCTGGCACTGCCTAAAGGACGATTACAACGGGCCACCAGCAACTTTCTGAGAAGGGCCGGGCTTGATTTCAGCGATTACGAGCAGGGGAACCGGCTCTACCGCCTGAAGTCCCAAGTTTGTCCCGACCTCTTCGCCAAAGTTTTTCACGAGAAGGACATCGCCGTACAGGTGGCCATCGGGAATTATGACCTCGGGATCTGCGGGCTCGATTGGGTGGAGGAATTGCTGGTCAAGTATCCCAGCGAGGCGGTGATCAAGCTCCGGGGACTAGGCTATGGAAAACGCCGGCTTTTCGTGGCCTCCAGTTCATTCTCCAACCAGCAGTCCCTGGAGGATCTGAACAAGAGGGTGGGGCCGGTTCGACTGGTGAGCGAGTATCCCAACCTGGCCGAGGCTTTCTCTCTGAGGCTGCGCCTGGCAAACTTCAGGGTTTTCCCGGTATGGGGGGCGGCCGAAGCTTACCCTCCTGAACAAGCCGAGCTGGCCCTCGTTTCCGCCAGCTCCGCTGAGGAGCTCCTGGAGCTGAATTTGGTTCCCCTGAGGGAAATCCTGGATGGTGAGGCCTTCCTCCTCGCCAATCGGGAGAGCCTGGAAAAGAAAAACCTTGGCCGCCTGCTCTCAGCCCTTTACCGGGTCGCGCTGAAGTCTGAAGATCAGGAATCCCCACCGCCAAGCCCCCCAGTGGGCTGTCCACCTGATCAAGAAGGCCTGATCTACCTGGCCCTGCCCGATGGGCATCAGCAGGCTCCCACTTCAAGGTTTCTGGAGAGGGCTGGGCTTGAGCTTCAGGGATACTCGGCTTCCTCGTTCGTGCGTCGGCCCACGGCCAAGCTTCCTGGCCTGGCGATCAAGGTCGTCCGGCCACAGGACATGCCACTTCAGGTAGCCAACCGCAATTTCAGCCTGGCGATCACCGGGAAGGACTGGCTCTTGGATCACCTGGCTCGCTTCCCCTCCAGCCCGGTGGAGGAGGTGGCCGAGCTCGGATTCGGCCGGGTGAGACTCGTGGCCGTGGTGAGCCAGGAACTCAAGGTGGAGAGCGTCAGGGAGCTTCGAGCTCTGCTCCAGAGCGGCAAACTTGAGTTCCTTCGAATTGCCTCCGAGTACGTCAACCTGGCCGACAGATATGCCCGCGAAAATCACTTGGCCCCCTACAAGGTGATTCCCACCTGGGGAGCCACCGAGGCCTTCCTCCCCGAGGATGCTGATCTCCTGATCGAGAACACCCAGACCGGAAAGACCCTAGCCAAGCACGGGCTTAAGATTATAGATACGCTCTTCGAATCGTCGGCCTGTTTAATCGGCCACCGGGAGGAGTTACGTCGAGAGGAGGTGGGCCGAGTAGCTGAAATCCTCTGCCGGGGAACCCGAGATGCAGATGATCTATGACCTAGAGGAGGCTAAGTCCTATCTCAACCGCCGGCGACCTCGCCTGCCAGAGGCCTCCAGGCATCTGAAGCAGCGCCTGAGGGAGACCTTTGGCCAGGAGCTCGAGGTGGAGGAGGTGGTGGAGCGAATAATCCAGGCGGTGAGGGAGAGGGGTGATGCTGCCCTTCGAGAATATACCGAACTTTTGGACGGAGTTCGGCTAACCCAGCTTGAGGTAAGCCCGGAGGAACTGAAAGCTGCCCGGCGAGATGTAGCTCCGGAGGTGCTCCAGGCCCTTGAGCTCGCCGCCAAGCGCATTGGCTCCTTCCACCGGGCTCAAGCAGAGCGCTGGCTCAGCGGCGAACTGGGAAAGGGGCTAAGCTGGCTCAAGAGACCTCTGGAGAGGGTGGGGATTTACGTTCCGGGGGGAGTGGCCTCCTATCCCTCAACCGTGCTCATGACCGTCATCCCGGCCCGGGTAGCTGGGGTGGAGGAGGTCATCCTCATCACCCCACCGCCTGTCTCTTATACACATCTCCGAGCCCACGAGACTAGGCATGATCTCGTATGCCGTCTTCTGCTTGAAA
>CBFDTP010000054.1:0-9932 GCA_965612975.1 uncultured Dehalococcoidia bacterium
TCTACACCTAAGCCTTCGTCGGCAGCGTCAGATGTGTATAAGAGACAGCTGCCACGGCCACCTCTCCTCCCATCCTCCCCAGAGCTCCGTGCACCAGAACCTTTATCGGACTCATTTGCCCCTTCCCCGGGGGCCTGGCGGATTTCCTCGGGGCCGGCGCGACCGGGGCCCGTGGCGCTCCACCCCCTCCCTTGAAGTGCCCACCCTGGCTCGGGGAATCTGTGAAAGCTTCTCGAACACCGCTTTCCGGGAAAGCTTTATCCTTCCCAGCGGGTCGATGCCGATGACTGCTACCATGATCTCATCGCCCGGCTTGACCACGTCCTCCACGCGTGACACGTGATAGTCGGCCAATTCGCTGATGTGAACTAGGCCCTCCTTGCCCGGGAATATCTCCACGAAGGCACCGAAGTCGGTGATCCGGGTGACCCTGCCGGTGTAGAGTCCGCCGACCTCCACCTCCTGGGTCAGATCCTCGATTATCTGGATCGCTCTCCTGGTGGCTTCCTCGTCGGTTGAGCCGATGAGGATGGTGCCGTCATTATCTATCTCTATCGTGGTCTTGGTTTCCTCAGTGATGGCCCGGATGGTCCGTCCGCCAGGGCCGATCACCTGGCGAATCTTGTCCGGGTCGATGGTTATCTTGGTTATCTTGGGGGCATACTTGCTGAGCTGAGGCCGACTCTCGCTGATGGTTTCCTTCATGCGGCTGAGGATGAAAAGCCGGCCCTCACGCGCCTGCTTGAGGGCATCCTTAATGATATCAAAGCCGATGCCCCTCATCTTGAGGTCCATCTGGATGGCAGTCACCCCCTTTTCCGTGCCGGCGACCTTAAAGTCCATGTCGCCAAAGTGATCCTCCACCCCTTCGATATCGCTCAGGATGGCATAGCGTCCATCCTCGCCGGTGACCAGACCCATGGCGATCCCGGCTACCGGTGCCTTTATGGGGACGCCGGCGTCCATGAGCGAAAGGCTCCCGCCGCAGACGCTGGCCATGGAAGTGCTCCCATTGGAACTCAGAACCTCGGAGACGAGTCGAATGGTGTAGGGAAACTCGGACTCATCGGGGATGACGGGCAGAAGAGCCCTCTCGGCCAGGGCCCCATGTCCGATCTCTCTGCGCCCCGGCCCGGACATCCGTCTGGTCTCGCCGGTGCTGAAGGGAGGAAAATTATAGTGGTGCATAAAGCGCTTGTACTCCTCACGGCTGATGCTGTCAATTATCTGCTCCTCCCTTGGCGAGCCAAGGGTGGTAATGGTCAGAACTTGAGTCTTACCTCGGGTAAAGAGCCCTGATCCATGGGTGCGAGGGAGCGTGCCCACTTCACAGCTTATGGGACGGATATCCGCAAGTCCCCGGCCACTGGGGCGTTGGCCCTTCTCCAGGATGCTTGTCCTTACCTCCTTTCTGAGGCAGGACTCGAAGGCAGAAGCGAGCTGTTGCTCGGAGAAATCTGAGCCAAATTCCTCCAGGAGTTCCTCCCGTACGGCTTCCCAAGCCTCCTCCCGGTTGAGTCCATCCTGAAGAACGCCTTGGGGGAATCGGTTTTGCAGCCATTCCTCTACCTTGGCCTCAAGCTCTGGGGGTAATTCCTCAACCTGAATCTGGCGCTTTAGCTTGCCACAGGTTTGGATGAAGTCCTCCTGCAGATGGATGACCGCTTGATTGGCCTCTTGCCCGAATTTGACCGCCTCGAGGATGATCTCCTCTGGCACCTCTCGAGCCCCGGCCTCGATCATCACCACGGCTTCCTTGGTTCCAGCCACCACCAGGTCCAGGGCGCTCTCGGTGAGCTGACTGAAGGTGGGGTTCAGGATGAACTCGCCATCAATATAGCCTACCCGGGTAGCCCCCACCGGCCCGTCGAAGGGGATGTCGGAGATGCCCAGGGCGGCCGAGGCTCCAATGATGGAAAGTATCTCCGGTTCATTCTCCTGATCGGCGGAGAGGACCGTGACCACGATTTGCACGTCATGGCGGAGGCCCTTGGGAAACAGGGGGCGCAGAGGGCGGTCAGTCAATCGGGCGGCCAGAATGGCCTCCTCCCCGGGACGGCCCTCCCGGCGGAAAAAGCTGCCAGGTATCTTGCCGGCAGCATAAAGTCGTTCCTCGTAATCCACCGTTAAAGGGAGAAAGTCCACATCGGGGCGAGGATTTCGACCCATGCAGGCGGTGACCAGCACCACCGTCTCTCCGTAGCTAACGGTGACTGCGCCATTGGCCTGGCCGGCAAACTTACCGGTTTCGATAGATAGTACTCTCCCCCCAATCTCAGTCTGGAAAGATGGCATGGTCTCTACCTCCTATCACTTCGGGAGCCGGGCTACTTCCGAAGCCCAAGCTGGGCAACCAGAGCCTGGTAACGCTCCGGGGCAGTGCGACTAAGATAGCGCAGAAGGCGCCTCCGCTGTCCCACCAGCTTGAGCAATCCCCTCCGAGTATGGAAATCATGTCGGTGGACCCGCAGATGCTCGGTGAGCCGCTTTATCCGCTCGGTCAGCAGGGCAACCTGGACCTCTACGGAACCCGTATCCTTCTCGTGGGCTTGGAATTGCTTGATGATCTCCCTCTTCCTTTCCTCGGTTATCATTTTAACTCGCCAAATTATATCATAGCTTGAGAGCCCTGTAAATGCAGTTAGGGGGAGTGGGTTCCTTCGAGTTCCCTCTTTACCGCCGTCAGGCAGCCGGCCAGAAGGAAGAGGGCGGGGGTGAGCACAAAGGAATAGAGATGTCGGCCAACCACTGCCGTGCCAAATGGAGCGGTATCCACCAGGCCAACCACCAGCGAGATGAGCACCGCCAGCACCAGGCCCAGGCCCGCGCCATAAAGCGCCCCTCTTTTGGCGGGGAGGATCTTCAACCCAACATAGATGAAAGCGGCCAGGAAGAGAAATATCCCTATGAGCCCGGGAATACCTAGGTCGGACCAGAGTTCGATATAGGCATTATGGGGATGGGTGATCCCCCAGCTTGCTGCCTCTCCCTGACCGACGTTGAAGCGGGTTGCCCAACACCCCAGCCCCAGGCCCTGGAGGGGCTTCTCCTTCAGAGCATCTAGCGTAGTGAGCCAAAGAGGTATCCTCCCGCGAAGGCTCTCGCCGGCGAAGAGCCTTAATACGGAGAGGCGGCTGAGGAGGAAACAGGGGTACCCCAGAAAGATGGCGAGAAGGGCAGCTGGTATCTTGAGCCGAAGGCCCGGGCCAAACAGAGCCAGCCCGAGGGAAATGGCGGTGAACATGGCGAGGGCGAGCCAGAGGCCGTGTGAGGCCAGCAAACTCGATTGACCGATGAGCCAATCGGGGGGTGGTGGGAGGGAGAGCCGTTCGGATAAAGCGGCAACCCAGGAACCTTCCAGATAGGGCGGCAGTCCCTGTCCCAGGCCAAAGAAGCCAGCATATAGCAGGGTTATCACCACTCCGCCGAGGTACATCCCTTTAAGAAGCCCCTTCGTGTGGGGATAGGCGGAGAAGAAGCAATACAGTGCCAGGCAGGCGATGAAGGTCTGAAAGGCTCTCAGGCTCAAAGAGAAGTCTGGGGAGGAGAAAAGGCCGGTCAGGGCGCCGATGAGGAGGAAGAGGAAGGCTAGGTCAAACGGCCTGGCCTTGAGCCAACCGGGCAGGACGACCCACCTAGATCGGCTTGAGCCGCTTGGATTTTCCTCCGGAAATAGGGGAAACCTCGAAGAGGGCTGGTATCGGCTGAAGAAGAGGGCGACAAGAAAGGAAACTCCCACCCCAAGCCAGCTTAAAAGGGCTTTATTGGTGAGGACACCATAATAGACAAGCGGCACCGAAAGGGTTATTATAAAGGGACCACAAAACGCAAGTTTAGAGCCTTGGCTCACTTTCCATACCTGACCAGATAAAGTATAAACTTCCCAACCTCGGGGCGCAAGAACCCCAGCGCTTATGGCCAAAAGTGGAACGTTTTGCTCCGGGTGTTCGTCCGTGTTATTATTAGGAGAGGGCCAAAGGGCCCGGAATTGTATGGCTCGTAAAGCAAGGGGTTTAAAATGGCAGTTCAAATAGTAAAGCGGCTCTTTACGGTAGAGGAATACCACCGCATGGCCCAGGCCGGCATTCTCGGCGAGGACGACCGGGTGGAACTTATTGAAGGGGAGATCGTGGAAATGACACCTATTGGAAGTAAGCATGCTGCCATTGTGGGAAGGCTAACCCACTTATTTTCGGAGCAAATAAGTAGAAGGGCTATTATATGGGTCCAGAATCCCATTCGTCTGGGGGAACATTCTGAGCCACAGCCTGATTTGACCCTGCTCCGGCCTCGGGAGGATTTTTACGCCTCGGCCCACCCTGGGCCGGAGGACGTTCTTCTGGTCGTCGAAGTGGCGGAGACCTCGGCCGAATATGACCGGCAGATAAAAGTCCCCCTTTACGCCAAAGCGAGAATTCTGGAAGTCTGGCTTATAAACCTGGAGGGGGAAAGGGTGGAGGTCTACCGCAGCCCCTCTCCGCAGGGCTATCTTAAAGCAGTAACTCTTCACCGCGGTGAGAAGCTCTCCCCTGAATCCTTCCCCGAGCTTGAGCTCAAGACACAGGACATCCTGGGGTGAAAGTGGAACATTTTGCTCCCGATGTTCGTCTATATTAATGAGAAAAGGCCAACGGGCCTGGTTTCTTGTACCTTAAAAACCTGGAGGGAGGTGAGAGCCAGAAAAACTTTTAGAGATGAACAATGTAGAATCTAGCTAGTTAAAAAGAAAGGAGGTGAGAGATCAGGAAAGGAGGAAAAAGGTCGAGTCGGGATTACGGATTGCTGACTGCAAGGACTAAAAGACTATACATGGAAAGGAGGATGACCGGATGAGCGCAAAACAGAAGCTTATTTCGCTGTTCGCTGCTTTGGCACTGGTAGTGAGCCTTTGTGCGGCTCTGGCTGTGCCCGTGTCGGCAGCTGCTAGCATCAGCCTGTCGGCCAGCTCGGCAGCCGTGGGAACGCCAATAACAGTGACCGCAAGCGGCTTTGCTGCGGACTCTTACCTTACCTGTTATTTCCTTGGTGAGCAGGTAACCACAGCGCCGGCCACGGTGAAGACTGACAGCACTGGCGCGGCCACCTTTTCCTTCGCTGTCCCCGAGGCCACTTATGGGGCCCATACCAATGCAGTTAAGGTGACCGATGGGGTCAATAACGCCTACGCTAACTTTACGGTTCAGTCCACCGTCAAGATAAGCCCCACGAGTGGTCCCAAGGGGTCATCGGCTACCGTTTCGGCAACTGGATTCGCTGGCGGTGTTTCACTCGATGTGTATGCCGGCATAACCGATGCTGATGCAAGTGGAACGGTTGGTGACTCCGTCACTGATGTGCTTTCGGGCACGCTTGTCGGCACGGGGAGCACTGATGAGAAGGGTAGTGCCACCATAACCTGCACCATGAATGCTCAGGGCACCGTTTCGGCCCTGGACGGTGCCGGTAACATCGCGAATAACATGGCCAGCTTCAGCTTCATACCTGGCATAACCGTTGACCCGACCAGCGGTCCGGTGGGCAGCACGGTGACGATCGACGGCAGTGGTTTCACTGCTGGCACCACGATCACCCAGATCACGTTTGCCGGTAACGTCGTGACGCCGACCTTTGTGGCCATCACCGGGGAGACCTATACCGGTGGTAATGCCACTGGCGGTGAAGTTAGCACCACCGGTAAGTTCAGGGCCAGGATCGCCGTTCCCGCCGGGCAGAGCGCCGGGACCAAGCAGGTCAAGGCCACCGCTTCGGATACCAAGTCAGCCACGACAACTTTCGATGTGACGGCGGCCAGCGTTACTCTTGACCCCACCGAAGGGGTTACTGGCACCTGGGTGACGGTGACTGGCAGCGGGTTTAACCCGAGTACCACCACCACGACCGTTACACTTGCTTCGCTGACCTTCACGGACTATGCGAAGAGTGCCTTTAACGTCTTGCCTTCCGGTGGTGTCACCATTGGTTCGGACGGCAGCTTCGTGTGCCAGATCACCATCCCTGGCAGTGCTGCTGCTGGTGCGGGCACGCTGACAGCCACTGATAGCCTGGGCGCTGTGGGCAAGGCTTCCTTCACGGTCATCGGCCCCAGCATCAGCCTATCGCCCACCAGTGGACCGGCGGGCACTGTGGTCACTGTCACCGGCACCGGGTTCCCTGCTTACAGCACGCTCTCCAGCCTGACCATTGGGACGGCGAACGTCACCCCGATACCTTCAGTGATCACCGATGCGCTGGGCAACTTCACTGCTACATTTGTTGTCCCGGCCATTGGCACCGGGGTGGCCACAGTTACCGCGACTGTAGGGACGGCAGCTCCGCAGACGGCCAACTTCACCATAACTGCGGCTGCAGTGAGCGTGAGCACCGGCCTGAAGTCCATCGAGGGTAAATACACCAAGGTCTGGGGCTTCGATGCGACGACCCAGTCCTGGAAGCTCTACGATGTGTCCGCCCCGGAGGTCAGCGACCTGGCCAGCCTGGAGCAGGGCAAGGGCTACTGGATCCAGGTGACCGAGGACTGCACGCTGATCTATGGTGGCCACACCTATGACCTGAAGGCGGGCTGGAACCTCATCGGCTGGCTCGGCTAAACTTAGTGATTAGAAAGGGGTGGCGCCCCTTGGGCGCCACCCCCTGACCTGACATAAGTTCGAGGCTTTGCATTCTCCGAAGTTTTTGTAGGGAAAAAGGGTTGAAATAGGTCGAAAGGAGGGATAGATGTCGAAACTGAAGATAACCTTAGCAGCGCTGGCCTTGCTCGCCCTTCTGTTCATCCCGATCAGTGCCTTCGCGCAGCCACAGGTTTGCCGATTCTACGGTTCGGTAACCCTGGACGGGGACCCAGTCGCCGACGGTACCACGGTGAAGGCCTGGATTGAGGGAGAGGAAGTGGCGAGCACCACCACCAGTGGCTCAAGTTACCAACTGGACGTCGCTGGTGATTACTCTGGAAAGACCGTTGAGTTTACCGTAACCGATGAAGACTTCTCCGCTGGCTCGGTCCTCTGGGAGGCCGGAGAGGTGAAGAAGCTGGATCTGGCCGGCGTCACCATCCCGGCGGAGCCAGCAGCCATAACACTCAAGCCTGAGAAGGGTGTGGGGACGGTCATCGTCACCGGAGTTAATTTTACCCCCAACTCAGCCATAACCATTAGCTGGGAAGGGGAGGCGATGGCCACCGTCCCGGAGAAACTGACGGCCGACAAGCAAGGCTCCTTCACCGCGGCCATTACCGTGCCGACCACCACCCCGGGCAAATACACCATCACGGCAACCGATGCCGCTGAGAGATCGGCCGAGGCAACCTTTGAAGTGGCTTCGGTAGCCCCGGCGGGGATGGTGATTAAGGACGTAAAGGCCCACACCATCGAGGCGGGTAAGGAAGCCGGCGTCATCTTCGACTCGAAGACCGGGACTCTGCATCTCTACATCCCCAAGGGCGAGCCTGGAGAGGCCGGGCCTGCCGGGCCTGCGGGACCTGCCGGACCTGCGGGGCCTGCTGGGCCACAGGGACCTCAGGGTCCACAAGGGCCACAGGGACCTCAGGGTCCACAGGGACCGGGTGCTCCGGGCGGAGCAGCTCTGCCGATAATCGCCATCGTGCTTTCGGTGATCGCCATAATCTGCGTCTTTGTGTTCCGTCCGAAGGCCCCGAAGGCAGAGTAAAGAGCCGGCTGTGGTAGATTAAGAAATTGAGCGGCGCCAGGTGGCGCCGCTCAATTTGTATTTGATGAGGCAAGCTTGCCATAAGCTTGTTGGGCATTGTATAGTTATTCAAACGACCTTGAAGAGGAGGAGCCATGCGAAAGGCAAAAGTTCTTCTGGCTTTGGTGGCGGCGGTATTGTTTCTGATGCCCGCCGTGAGCTGGGCCCAGCCAATGGTCTGTGGCTTTTATGGTTCGGTGATTCTGGATAGGCAGCCGGCCCCTGATGGGACGGTCGTCAAGGCCTGGGTGGATGGGAAACAGGTGGCTGAGACGACCACAACAGACGGGCGATACAGCCTGAAGGTTGTGGGTGATTATACCGGCAAGACGGTCAGGTTCACCATAACCACAAGAGACGTTTTGGCCGGTTCTGGCGTCTGGGAGATGGGCCAGAACAAGGAGGTCAACCTCGTGGGCACCACCCCACCCCCATCACCGGAGAAGCCCCCGACGTTGACCCTCAACCCGCCCAAAGGACTTGGCCCGATCATCGTCTCCGGGAGCAACTTCAACCCCTACCTCCCGGTGACGATTAGCTGGGAGGGAAAAGCACTGCCCACGATTCCGACCAGGGTGGTGACCGATAGCATGGGAGCCTTCATTGCCACAGTGGTGGCGCCCACGACGGAGGTTGGAAGCTACCGAATAACGGTGGCGGACTCCGGCAGCCCGCCAAGGGTGGCTGAGGCCATCTTCACCGTTTTGCCGGTGGCGGGGATAACCAAGGTCGAGACGGTTACCTTGCCATATGGAGAAAAAGCCCGTAGCTCCTATGACCTTAACACCGGGGTGCTGACCCTCTATCTTCCTGAGGGGAAGCCGGGGGCTCCTGGTCCAAAGGGTGAGAAGGGTGAAAAAGGCGATCCTGGCCCCAAAGGCGATCCCGGCCCTAAGGGTGAAAAAGGCGATCCTGGCCCACCAGGGCCTGGGGCACCGGGCGGGGCGGTGATCCCGATCCTGGCCTTGATCCTGGCGGTGGCTGGGCTGGCCCTGATCTTCCTGTTTCATCGTCCCAAAAGAGCGATCGAGGAGGAAAAGGAGGAAGAATAGTCGGCTGGTATTCAGGCCTCGCGGATGAGTGCGATTTCGATTTAGGGCAAGTTGTGACCTGAACATGCTTGTGTAGGCGCAAAGTCGGAAATAAATAACAGGAGAGGAGGTGAGGAGAAATGCGCCAATTAAAGATAATCGTTGAAAAACATCCCGAAGGATATGTGGCATATCCTTTGGGGCTAAAAGGCGTAGTGGTTGGTGAAGGTGATACTTATGAGGAAGCACTTGCGGATGTAAAGTCGGCTATTAAATTTCACATGGAAACCTTTGGAAGAGAGATATTTGAAACTGAGGAAATCATTGAAACCTTTGTTGCAGAAGTGGCGGTGTAATGAAGTTCCCAAGAGATGCTCCTAAGCGTAAGGTCATAAAAGCGCTCGAAAATCTCGGATTCAAGGTAGTTAGAATAGGAGAACATATCTCAATGGTGAGGGAAAATCCGAACGGGACTAAGACTCCTTTGACCATGCCGAACCATGAGAGGATAAAAGGTTCGACACTGAGAACTATTTGCCGGCAATCAGGAATAAAGCGGGAGGAGTTTTTAAAAGCTTATGAAGAGGCATGAACAACTTCGCCAATGCCTGGCTAAGGTAAGGGGGTGAGATGAAGAGGAGTGCAGTTTTATCGCTTATGTTAATCGGCTTGTTTCTCTCCTTGGTCTTCGCACCAGCAGCGGCCCAAGCTCAGAGCTCGCTGGTGTTGGGTGCCAGGGCTAACCCCTCGGTGGTGCAGTTTGGGCCTCAGCCCCAGGGCTCACCCCTCATTCTAAAGGTGGAGGTGTCACGAGCCCCCTCGATAAGGGAGGTCACGGTTGACCTAAGCCAGCTCTTTGGGGCTAAGTACTATGACCCGAACTCCGACTCGGAAAAGTCCGTCTCGGCGGTGACTCCTTTGTACCGGGTCTACACGGTGGATGGCAAGTCAGCCTACCGGGCCGTAAGGCAGAAGTCGAAGACGAAGACCGAGACGATTTACTGCGCTGCGGCCACTCATGAAGAACTGGAGGGGGAGGTTTTGGCCACCCGTACTTGGCAGGTGGAGCTGCCGGATGTGGGACTGAAACAGGGGAGGTTTGAGCTTCGGGTGGCTGCCACCGACCAGACCTGTCTCTTATACACATCTGACGCTGCCGACGAAGGCTTAGGTGTAGATCTCGGTGGTCGCCGTATCATT
>CBFDTP010000055.1:0-9543 GCA_965612975.1 uncultured Dehalococcoidia bacterium
ACTTGAGGAACTTCCCCTCCTCCCAAGCAGAATCCGGATGGCTGACTTGCGGTGATATCCGGTGACCTGGACAAACTGATCCAGCAGACGGCCTTTTTCGCTACGGTCGGCCTTCAGGTACCGGCGACGCATCACCTCAGCATATTCCCTGATGCTCCGCTGTGCCATCCCGCCTCCGGTAACCTTATTTTTGATTCAATAATACCATCTTCGGTAACAAAAATTATTACGCAATTCCAGGAGTAAAAATCATTTCCCGGATGTGCTATAATAGTTATGGGCGCCTCCTCAAGGAAAAAGGCTATCGGCTTGCCCAGCAGCTATCCGCCACCAGCCGGTAGCCTTTGTCTTTTATGGAACCCCCCTTTCACTCCCGACCTCCTTTCCAGCTCTGTTTATTCAATCAGGATGCAAGAGTAAAAGAGCTGCTCCAGGATTTCCCATTCCTTTGACCTTGGCGATATTATCCTCTCTGCTCCATCAAACCAGTCGAGGAAGTGATAGGTGATACCTACCAGTTCTTTGCTGTCAAGGTCGTACTCAAAGATAAAGTAGTCTTGAGGGCCTCCCCATGACAGCTCCAATTTGTAGTTAACTGTTTTTGAGAGAGCCAGGGCATACTCGTTGATTGCCTCTACTGGGTCTTCGCTTTCAACTATTTCCTTGATGTCCTCAATTCTGTCCTCTAGCTCGTTGTCTATCCGTTCCTCGCAGGTTTTTCTTTCTTTTTCCATCTCAAACCCCCTTAGTTTTTAGCTAGGGCACTCTGCCCGGCCAGAAATTCTCTGGCCTCTTCCTCGGAGTGGAATAGAACCTCACAACACCACGGGCACTCGTACTCATCGTCGTTGTCAGTGCTCACCCAGTCCTTACTGCTGCTCCACTCACCTTCACCATCGTCATTTACCCAGTAGCTCCTTTTCACCCACTCCAGGGACCAGCAATTGAGGTGGTCTATTTCCCTACCGCACTTTGGGCACCTTGCCATCTTAATCACCTCCTTTCCTATTCCCAGAATTCCTTGCCGAGGAGAAATTCGGCGTCCTCAAGCTCTGCGGCCAGGCCGTCGAGATCCTCTCCCAGGACCTCGTGGAGCATGCCCGTCAGTTCGGCCCGGAAAGGGCGCCTGGTCAAGGCTTTCATTTTGCCAGCAGTGCAGGATATCCCGTCGTAGTAGGGGCAGTCCTCGCATTCCTCCGGTCGGTCGCAGGGCTGCATTCCGTAGCATGAAGGACAGCCCTCGCCTTTCCAGAAGCGATCCCTTTCCTCGGGGGTAAACTCATGCTGGACCCCGTAGAGGTCCCACGGCTCACCACACCGCTTACAGTAGACATCCATCTCCTCCTCCTTCTGTTGCTTGTTTATTATCCCCTGCTACTCTTGTTCCGGCAGCCACTCGTCTATTTCCTCAATTTTTGCCCCCTCCTCGAGGGGTACGACAAAATCAAGGTAATCTTCTTCACCCCTCTCCACGCTCCCACGGATATACTCCTGTATCTCCTGCCGTGTGCCTATCTTAGCCACCCAGCAATCAGTCGGGAAGTTCGGGTGGCTTTCGAGCAACAGATACCGCTCCGCCATTTGAATCACCCCCTTTCCCCTTAGCTTTACTTATGTCTCTTCTTCCTCTTCCTTCACGATATTGACTGCCGGCTCTATGCGGTAGCCCCTTCGCTCAAGTTCCCTAGCTTCTATCTCGAGCCATGCCAAGTCTTTGGTACTGAAGCACTCGGCTACATGAACACAGTGGTAGGTAGCTTGGAAATCACCAATGAGTTCTTCATCGGTCATTTCCTTCACCTTGTCGACTATGGTTTCCTCCATCAGGATCACCTCCTTTCTGGCCTGGCTCATCAGGGCAGGGCGGCCAACCCCTGCCGACCATAAACCCACGGTTTCGCCTCAGATCGTCGTCTCTTCGACCTGCGGATTTCTCGACCGCACTTCCTCCAGGAGTTTGTCCACCCTCCTGGAAGGAACCCTGGAGAATTCGACCTCTTCACTTCCCCGGTAAAGGACCACCATCCTCCTGAGAGTTGCCACTATGACGACTTCCTCCCGATCCGTAACCAACCTTTGGAGGTCCATTCTCGGCCTCTGGAGGAGGGAGTCCAGCCATTCGGAGTACATCTCCTATCCCTCCCAGTTGAGGTATTTGAGGAGCCTCTGCTCCTCTTCCTGCCTCAGCCAGCGGACAAGCCATCCGCCCACGTCTCTTATGAAGAACCGGGGGAAATTTCTCCGGTCAAAGAGGCAGACCTCGCAGTTCTCGGGGACATCTATCCCCTCGGCTTTTGCAAGCTTTGTCCATCTTTCACTCATTACCTCTGTTTGCCTCCTCTGATAGCAGCTCTCACGGTCTGCTTGCTGTGATGGAATTCCTTGGCAATTTGCTTTATGCTCTTGCCCTCAACGAAGTAGGCATGCCTTATCCTTTCATCTCTTTCGTGGGCTGCCATTACACTCTTTGGCCGGGGATATTCGGTTGCCACATAGAGAGGAGTAAAGGGCCTCCCCCTGGTGTTCTGCCTTTTTACCTCGGCCACCAGTCCCTTTTCAACCAGCCTTTTGAGGCAGCACTCCACCTCTTTCACAGGAAGAAGCAGCCGGCAGGCTATCATACTCCTGGTAAGCCCTCCAGGGTACTTCTTGAGACAGGCCAATACCTTTTCATCGCATTCCTCCGGCTTCGAGCTACTGCGGTAGAAGGTCATCTGGCAAGGAGGAGCAGGAGGTGGAAGGCCCTTATCACAAAGACCTCTGCTGTCAATCAGCTCATAGTCGAAGACCTCGGCAAAGGGGATCTCGCGGATGCCATACCTCTTGGCATACTTGGAAAACCCGTAGGCCCTCATGAATTCGCCCAGGCGCCTGTCACCCAGCTTGAAGGTCTCAGATATCTCCAGGCCTTGGGTGTACGCCTCCCAAGCGGCGGCGTAGAGTTCCTGGATCAGGTCTTCCCACTGCCCCTTGTTGCGGAGAACTTCCTTTACCCTCCAAGGGATGAATTGGATCTTGGAGAGGCAGGCCGCCGCATGGTGATTGGCCGGGCCAAAGTCATATCGCATGCTCGCATCAGAATGGCAAAAATCGGGCCTTCTCCGGTCCGGGGATACATTTCTCTCTATCCCCTACCTCAAAAGCCGCACCAGTTCCCGCTCTGAGGGCTTAAGGTTAAGGGGGATAAAGAAGCGGCAGTCGGTTAAGCCGGCGACATGGCATCTGGGGAAAAGCTTCCCCTCAACCTCAACCATCTGGCCGTTCTTGCGGGAGCAAAAGCCCTTATAGATGCAGAAGCCTTTCCTCATAGAACCCTCCTTTCTTTCCCTCTCAGCAGAGGCAAAAAGCCTCCCCCAGGCCCGCCGCTAGGAGGCGGGGATATTTGGGCCCATAAACTAAATGGCCTCTCCCCAGGGACTCCCCAGGGAGAGGCCAGAAGGCGGAGGGGTATAAAAGACAAAGAGACCCCGCCTGTCGGCGAGGTCCCCCTTTCTTTTTCGGGTCGCCTATCCGCCTAGGTATTTCCTTACCGCCAAGCTAATTGCCCCTTGGACTCCCTCGCTTAGCTTGCCATAGCGCAAAGCCTTCCGCCTTTGATTCTTACTCAAAGGCTTTAGGGCTTCCGTCAAGTCAATGAAAAGCCTAACCGAGCTAGAGGCTAACCTTATCTTGGCAATGGGCTTAAACTCCAAAGCCGATACCCCGAAGCCTTCGAGGTAGTAAAGGGGTTGACTGGAGTAAAATACCTCTTTATCGAAGATGCTACGCCTCGGCCTACGCTCATTGACTTGGTGTATTTCCCGCCTCTCGGCCTCTAGCCTTAACCGCCTATCTTGCCTATCCTCGCTTTTCCAGTAGGCGATAAGCTCTTCGGCCTTGGCCGAGTATTCGGGGTGGAATGCCTCGCCAGTCTCTAGGTCAATAATCCATCCTGGACGGGCTAGGTATTCCAGGGCAAGCTTGGCGAGGATAAGGCGTCGGATAGGCGTAGCCCATCTTGGGAACCTATCCGCCATCCTTCCCCCTTTCGGCTTACTGGCCTGGCGTGCTGGCCTAGCCCCCGAAGTCTAGTTTATGCCTTTGCCCCCGCCATAGCGGGTTCCTTGGCCTCGGCCTTCTTTTCGGCCTTCGGCTTTTCGGCCTTGGTAGCCTCGGCTACGGCCTTTTCCAGCTCGGCCTTCTTCATGGCCTCGATAGCCTCTTCGAGAGCCTTGGCATCGGCCTCGATTATCGGCCTTCCCGCCTTTTGAGCCTTGGCAACTTCGGCCTTATACTCTTCGGGCTTCTGGCCGATAACCGAATTGGCGTAAGCCTCCAGTTGAGCCGTGAAATTCTCCCGAATGACTCGGACTTGATTACTTATCTCTGGGGCTACCCTAAAGATAGGCCGTCCAGTTTTGGAGAATTTCACCGACCCATCGGCGTTCTTAGCCAGGCGAAGCGGGGCACCAAGGGACTCGGCGGATATGGCCGTCTTACCTTCGGCGTTGGTGGCTAGGAAGAACGGGAGCCATATTCCTTCGAGTGGAATACCCCAAACTCGCCTATCTCGGCCTTTCCCGTTGTTCCTCTGGACTAGCAAGCTGTCAATGTTCATTCCTATCCCCCCTTTCCTTTACTAGGGGCTAGGCCAGCTTGCTAGGCCAGCAAGCCGTAACCTTATGAGCTATCGCCTCGCCAGCTTTTCGGCCTAGCTAGGCATCTAGGTTAGCCTAGAGGGTTACCAAGCTTCGGCCTATTCGGCCAGCTTCGAGGTTTACCACTAAGCCAAGCTGGCGGCTTGGCCTAGCTGATAGCTGTTTGTTAAGGTTCCAGCTTCATTGTGGAACAAAAGATGCTTTTGTCCAATTAGAAAAACTAGCAGTTTTCTTCTCTCCCCCGGCCTGAAGGCAAAAGTTATTTGCAAGTCCAGGCTTATGTGGATGATGAGGTTAGCGGTCGGTAGGGCTGAGAGGTTAGGTAGGGGTAGAATTGGCGGCTAGTCCCAATTGCTGGCGCCGCCACCAATTTCGTGCTGATTCTAACCAGGCTCGAAGCTGGCTGTCAAACATGGGCTGTAAGCTTGCAAAAACTCGGCAAACCGGCAACCGCTTGCCTGCTTTCTTCCTAGCCACTATAATGTAGGCCGGGCATGTCAAGGCGCGAAAGGCGTAAGATTGGACGAAACGACCCGTGTCCCTGTGGCAGCGGCAAGAAGTACAAGAACTGCTGCGGGCGGACTGCCTCAAAGACCGACACTAGCCGGCTTGCGTCCCTTTCTGATAAGGACATGGTGCTTATGCGCCGAACGATCGAGCGAGACCTTCTTGCCCTTAAGCAACTGGTGGAGGGTCGGGAATTCGAGTCAGAGAAAGAGCTTGAAGCTTTCCTCCGCGAGGCCACGAGCGGCGGCAAGCTACCTGAGTGGTCTCCCAAGTCCCCCGCAGAGAGAGCTCAGGAGCTGATCTACAAGGCATGGGAGCCAAGGGAGAAGAAGGAGCGGATACAGCTGGCCATGCAAGCCCTCAAAATCTGGCCCGACTGTGCAGATGCCTACGTGATCCTGGCAGAGGAGGCGGCGGAGACGCTGGAGCAGGCACGGGACTGGTATGAAAAGGGGATGAAGGCCGCTGAGAAAACCCTGGGGCCCAAGGTCTTTGAGGAGGAGGCCGGGAACTTCTGGATACTTGTGGAGACGCGGCCCTACATGCGAGCCCGCGAGGGCCTGGCAGATTGCCTTCATCTCCTGGGCGACTGCGAGGCAGCTATTGAGCATTACCGGGGGATGCTCTGTCTCAACCCCAACGATAACCAGGGCATCCGGTACAGGCTCCTGCGCTGCCTCCTCGAGACCCGCGACCTGGACGGCGCAGAGGAGCTCCTCAGCAGGTTTGGCGACGATGACGCGGCAGCCTGGCTCTTCTCCCGAGCGCTTTTGACCTTTACCCGCGAGGGGAACAGTCAGAAAGCAAGACGCCAACTCGCTAGGGCAATCAGGGCCAATCCCCATGTGCGCGCCTATTTGCTGGGGGAGAAGCAAATTCCCGAGACCTTGCCCCACCTGGCCAGCCTTGGGGATGAGAACGAGGCGGTCGACTACGCATTCGACCACCGACAAATCTGGGTTGCAACGCGGGGGGCACTGGATTGGCTGGCGGAGCTCAGCAACAAACTGAAGGCTTAAGGGTTCCGAAAGCTCCGGCTTACTCGTTTTTGAACCTTGTTAGATAGCACCTGCCTGCTGGCAAAGATCGAGAGGAGCGGAGGGGTCAGTGGAAGAAAAAGAGAACCTGTGCGACACCTGCCGGAAGATGCCTGAATGTTTTGAGAAAGGGATCTTTGAGCGCTACACCTGTGATGAGTATGAGCCTATGCCGCTGCCCGAGCTTGCCGAACGAGAGCAATTTGTCAGGGAGATAATGGTTGGGAACTGCCCTCGGTGTGGCAGCGACCACACCTTCGACTGTGAGCACAGCCCAGCGGCCGAGGAGGTGAGGGATATAACGATCGGGCATTGTCTCGACTGCGACACTTACTGGTGCCTCGGATGTGGCTACATCTTCGAGAAGGTCGAAAAGGAGAGGGAGTGCCCGCACTGGGAAATTTGCGCCAGGTGTTCAAAGGAGAAGGGCTACCTGGATCCCATAGAATTTGTTGAGCAGATCTGTGCAAGATGCGAGAATTACGACAATGGCTGTCAGCTGGAAGACCCTCTTGAGTGCGAAAAGCGAGCCCAGTTTTGCTGCCCCTATGAGATAGACGTATCTGAGTGCCCCAAGATCCGGAAGATGTTGTGGAGCCGGGAGGCAGTAAGACAGGAGAACCATGCCAGGGCAGCGGGGAGCCACAGGAAGTGCTTGATCGAAAGGGTCACCCAGGCACTGCTACAGGTTTGCCGGGATCGGCCTGAGTTAGCTCCCCTCGCTCAGCAGGAGACCGAGGACCTTAGGAAAGCTAGCCCGTTTATAAAGTCCCTTGCGGTAACCCGGTTCCTGCACCCTGAGCTGGTTGAAGTCCTTGACCACTCAGAAGAACCTCTTCAAGGCGACCCGAATTTGCCCAACCCAGCCGCCCACATGCGGCTACATGAGGCTGTGCTCGAGAATTGCATGGGGAACGAGGAGGCAGCTGCTGCCCTGAACCATCTCACATCGGTAGCACGTCTTTACAATGAGGAATTTCTCGATGCGCTTCACGTTGCGCTCCATGTCCTTATGACAATTCAGGGCCAGCAAATCTGGGGCGCGTTCACGGCCGCTCAGGGGAAGACGAAGAAGCGCAGGAAGAAGGGGGAGGCCGCCCTAAAGGAAGCGAACGCCTGGTTTGCCAGAGCTGTCAAGGGGAATAGCTGGGGACTGCCCGAGTTTTTACAGGCAACGCTCTGCGGTCCGCCGACTCATCCTAGCCGGTGAAGTGGCGGGGGCAAAACATGGTATTGGCTTAGGCCTGCTTAATTGCGGGAAACACGCAGATAGGAATTTCAACCGAATATGGGTTTGCTAAACTGGGATTCCTACGGAAGGATGAACTATGAAGAGCATGTGTTTGCCGGAACATCAATGGAGCTAAGGAGTATCGCAGAGCTGTTGGCGATGCCGTAATAGGATATGTGTCACCCTGGAATCAGAGCATCCTCTGTCTTATGGGCTACTCGGTGACATTTTCAATAGGCAAAAACCTGGGGCCATTCTACCAGCACCTGAAGCAGACCCTGCAAGAGGTTGATACCAGGACCCAGAAATACTTCGCCACATCGGCGAGGGGAGCAATGTCCAACCCAAGTGAAATCCGCGAGATGTTCCGCAAGGCCTTTGGGGAATGATTGGTTGCTTACGACCAATTCCGAGGGTTCGTTCATGGGCATAGTTGATAGATATAAGATGTACCGGGAAGCCAGCAGGGGACTGATCCAATCTGTTTTTGCAGCTCGGAAAGGAGAGAGTTCAAAAATCTGCATCAGCGTAGGGTGGAGGATGTCGGATGAGGAATATCTGGCCAAGGTGGAGGAAGGGCTAAAGATGGCGCAGGACTTCAGGCCAGAGATAATTTTGCACTTCTCCGGGCATGATACACATAGGGATGATTATGGAAGTCGTGGGCTGAGCGAGGACTTCTTCATCGAGCTGGCAAGGAAGATGAAAGAGTTTTCGGCCAAGATCTCCAGCGGCAAATACGTTCTGATAGACGGAGGGAGCGCAAACCGAGAGGTAACGGAATACATTTTCCCGAGAATTATCGATGTTCTACGAACATCAAGCCGATAACCTGGGGCCATGGAGGCAGAGGTATCAACCGAGCGTTCAGCGAAGGAAGCTATGCTTTGCCCAGCAAGTTTGACACTGCCTGGGTTTTACCAGTGGTCATGACCGCCTTTAGCCGACGTAGGCTTGAGGTCGCCGAAGCCTTCAGATCCGTGTTCTACCCTGAGTCGGTGGCACTCATTGGGGTATCAGAAAGCTCAAAGAAGATGGGGCATCATGTACTCAAGAGCTTTCTGAGCAGTGGATTTAAAGGCAAAGTCTACCCGGTGAACCCCAAAGGTGGCTCCCTCCTCGGTATGAAGGTCTACGCCTCGGTTAAGGCCATCCCTGACAAGATCGACCTCGCTGTAATAGCTGTTCCCCCTGAGGTGGTGATTGAGGCAATACGCGACTGTGCCAGGAAGGGAGCCAAGGGGGCGGTGGTGATAACCGCTGGGTTCAGGGAAGCACAGCTCGAGAAAGGGGAGAAGCTTCACCATAGGCTGGCTGAGAGCGCCGCTAGGGAACGCATCCGCGTCATCGGGCCAAACACCTTTGGCCTGGTTAACCTGGATGCCGACCTGAACGCAAGCTTTACCCCCGCCTTTTCGAAGCTGAGGAAGGGGCCCGTTTCTCTGGTAAGCCAGAGCGGCGGTGTGTGCCACCTGATAATGCCCTATGCCCTCAGAGAAGGCATCGGCGTCAACAAAGTGATTGGGCTTGGAAACCGCGTCAACACCGATTTCGCTGACATCCTCTACTACCTGGCGTCGGATGAGGGCACCAGGAGCGTTGCTCTCTACGTAGAAGGAATAGACAACCCAAAGGACATGATGAAGGCCATCAAAGAGGTGGGTAGAGTGAAGCCAATTGTGGCCTACAAAGGAGGAGGGTTCCGGAAGGCAGACGAGGCAGCCAGATCCCACACGGGCTCACTCGCCGGCAGATACGACCTCTACATCTCCGCTTTCAAACAATTCGGTGCCATCGTCGCACACAGCCTCGTCGAGCTCATTTCGTGCGCCAAGGCCTTGGCCTTTCAGCCACCACCTCGGGGCAGAAGGGTTGCAGTGGTCTCGCTTGTTGCCGGGTTGGGCATGATCTCCGCTGACAGTTGTGAGAGGAAGGGACTTGTGCTCGCTGAGTTCACCGCCAAAACGCGCCAGAAGCTCTTCCGCTTGATGCCTGCCTACACCATCAGAACTAACCCGGTAGACCTCGGATACATTGCTAACAACACGGATCTATGTGGGGACTGTCTCTTATACACATCTCCGAGCCCACGAGACTAGGCATGATCTCGTATGCCGTCTTCTGCTTGAAA
>CBFDTP010000056.1:0-9505 GCA_965612975.1 uncultured Dehalococcoidia bacterium
TTCCGCTCCATAATGGCCTGTCCCTTCTCGCTCAGCAGGAACTTGAGGAATTCTACAGCCAGCTCAGGATGGGGGGCATTGCTCGGGATGGTGAGGCCGTAAACGATGGGCCTGCCTTCCTTAATCAGGGTCGTCCCTGGCTCCTTCCCCGGGACCTCCACCTTCGCCCGGCGATAAAAATCGGCGAATTCAAGGGAGGAAAGATCAAGCTCCGGCGGAAGCTCCACGAACTTAAGCCCATGTTGCACGGCCACCGAGCGGTATTCGAAGGCATAGTCAAGCTCGCCACTCTCAAGGAGGGCAATGAGCTCCACCGATTTGGGGCGGATGTTCTCCGGCGGGCAGTGCTCCTCAAGCCTCTGGTAGAGGCCGGGCACGTTGTAGTATTCCTCTGCCAGTTGCCAGACGAGCAGGGTACGGTAGCCGCAAGGGTCGAGAAGGTCAGAATGACCGTATTCCACCCCCTCATAAGTTAGGATGTCATACCAATTATCGGAGTTTATCTCCTCGGAGAACTTGGACTTTTCGGTGTAGGCGATAACCATCGAGTTTCGAGCGAAGCAGATGTACCAGTCGGCGAACTGGGGGAACATGAGGTCGGGGATGAGGGAGTAATCGGCCGAGGCAAGTATATCCGCCTTCTTTCCCAGCTCGGTAATCTTGCGAATGGCGACCCCGCTGGAAGAGGACTCCCGCTGCACATCTACGCCGGGATTGAGCTTCTCAAACTCCCTTTCGAGCTCCTTGAAGGGCACCGAGAGGCTCCCGGCATGGAAGATGGTGAGCACGGCTTTTCCCGGCGAGGGGGCAGGCGTAGCCATCTCCCTGGAACAGCCGGCCATCAGCGTCAGCAACAAGGCCAGCGCCAGCAGACTTAGCAATACCCTTTTCTTCCTGATCATCGTTCCTCCTTTCTTTTAAAAAATGTGTACTGCTGAGGCCTTGAAGGTTAGATAAACCTCATCGCCCTCCTTTAAGTTCATCTCCTCAAAGGAATACCGCGTGACCAGGCAGGTGAAGTCCGGGGGCACCCTCACGGTGAGGTAGAGGGTCGAGCCGCGGTCGGCGATATGAACCACCTTTCCTTTAAGCCGGTTGCGGGCGCTGGAGAGGAGAGGCTCCTTGGAGAGCAGGATGTCCTCCGGTCGGAGGGAGGCATGCAGCTTACCCCGAAGCTCCGTAACCACCGCCAGGGCAGTCCCTTCGGTGATGAAGACCGGGCCTTCCCTCCCCTCCACCACCTCCCCACTGAAGATGTTGCGGGTCAAGGCAAACTGGGCCACAAATTCCGAATTCGGGTGACGGAAGATCTCCACCGGGGTGCCGACCTGAACTATTCTCCCCTGGCTCAAGACCGCTACTCGATCCCCCAGAGCCATGGCCTCCTCGAAATCGTGGGTTACGTGGATGGTGGTGAGGCCAAGCTGGTCGTGTACCCGCCGAAGCTCTCGCTGCAACCTCTCTTTGGTCTCAGGATCAAGGGCAGAAAGCGGCTCGTCGAGAAGCAGAACCTTTGGCCTTATTGCCAGAGCTCGAGCCAGAGCGATCTTCTGCTTCTCTCCGCCGCTTAAGGTCTCTGGCTCGCGCTCGAGAAGATGAGAGATGCCCAGAAGTTCGGCAAGCTCGACTATCACCGCCTCGATCTCCTTGGCTGACTTCCCCCGCAATTTTAGGCCGAAGGCGATGTTTTCTCGGGCGGAGAGGTGGGGAAAAAGCATGTAGTCCTGGTAAACAAACCCGAGGTCCCTTTTCTCCGGCTCAAGGGAGGTAACCTCCCGGCCAGCTATCCAGACCTCCCCGCTCTTAGCTGGGTAGAGTCCGGCGAGGGTTTCCAGAAGGACCGTTTTGCCTGCTCCGGTGGGCCCGAGGATGATGAAGTATTCCCCGGACCGCACCTCCAGGTTTACCTCCTCGAGGAGGAATTCTCCCAGGTCAACGCAGAGGTTCTTCAGCTTGATCATGCTTTCTCCCGAGCGGTAAGAGTGCGGAGGGCGAGGAAAACCACCAGACAGAGCAGTATAAGCCAGACGGCCACCGGTCGGGCATAATCCAGTCCAAAGCTTTCAAACCTTTCCCAAAGCAAGATGGGGGCGGTCATGGGGTGGTAGGTCAGGATGAGCACGGCGCCAAACTCGCTCACGCCCCGGGCCCACATCATCACGCTACCGGAGAGGATGCTCCGCCAAGCAAGGGGCAAGGAGACTCGAAAGAAGGTCCGCCAGGGGCCGGCGCCCAGGGTGCGGGCGACCTTCTCCAGCCGAGGGTCCACTGCCTTAAAGCCCTCCTTGGCCGAATCCACAAGGAAGGGGACGCTGACGAAAAGCATGGCGATGATTATCCCGGCGACCGTGCCTACGAAGTCAATCCCGAGAAAGTTAAAGACCTTTCCCAGCAGAAACCGCTGACCGAAGACAAATAGCAAGGCGATGCCGGCAGCCGAGTGAGGTACCACAATAGGTACCTCAATGAGCCCCTCAAGTAATTTCTTGCCGGGGAAGTTGAAGCGGGCCAGAAGATAGGCCAGAGGCACCCCGAGAAAAAGTCCCACCAGGGTGGCGATCAGGGCGGCATAGACGGTGAGCCAGATAGCGCTTCGCACTTCTTTGTCCAGCAGGGTGTCCAAGAGGACCCTGGGGCTTGAGGAGAAGATGGTTTTGAAAAGCGGGAGCAGGAGAAAGAACAGGATGAGGAGCCCGAGAAAAAGGAAGGCGAGGAGCAACTGGTTTCTGGAAAGATAACCCAGGAAAAGCTTAGATGCCCGACCACTTTGTCTCATGCAAAGCCTCCGTTACGGGAATTGAAATTGGGGAATCCGGAGATTTGGGACATTAACAAAGGCGCCCCGAAGTGGGCGCCCGAGCAGTTTACTAAACTCTGACTCATCCTCTCCTTTCCGAACACGGGGGGCGCAGGCGTTTCCACCTGCACCTTCGGGATTTACTCATCCACCGGCTGGGTGCCATGCCCTGAAGGGTTTAGGCGCCCCAGCTCGGAGAGCCACCATATTTTACAGGTTTGGATCCAGGGAATCAACCTCATCCCAGGCTCCCTCCCCTATCAGGGGAACGAAGCGACAGGCCCCCAGGTTTTCCACCTCGGTCTTCCCACCCCTCTTCACCACCCTGAGCAGATCCTGCTCATAACGGGAGCCCACGGGGATCACCAGCCGACCTCCCTCAGCCAATTGATCCAAGAGCTCTTGAGGTATTCTAGGGGCAGCAGCCGTCACTACAATGCCGTCGTAGGGGGCATCCTTGGGCCAGCCCAGTACCCTCTCGGCAAGGTGTATTTCGATATTGTGATATCCCAGGCTTTTCAACACCTTGGCGGCCGAATCAATGAGCTGGGGGTATCTCTCAACGGTAACCACCCGGCTGGCGAGCTCCGCGAGGATGGCCGCCTGGTAACCGCTACCGGTGCCGAGTTCCAGCACCTTCTCCGGGCCTTTAAGCTCCAAGGCCTGAGTCATCAGGGCCACGATATAGGGCTGGGAGATGGTCTGGCCCAATCCAATGGGGAGGGGGATATCCTCATAGGCCAAACTACGGCTTTCCGGCGGAACAAAAAGCTCTCGGGGAACACGCTCCATCGCCTGGAGAACCCTCTGATCCCGGATCTCCCGCCGTAGATGCTCAAGCAGCTTCTTGCGGTTCTCTATCAGCCTCTCGTCAGGGTTCGGAAAGGCATTGCATCTCCCGCCCCCCGCTATCTTCCTGGATTAAAGGACGAACTGGGGTAGCCTCAAACTCATCCATGAGGGAGTCCATGTCCTCCTCCCATTCGGAGGCCTCTTCCTCCGCAATATCCTCAGATTCCTCCTCCAGCAAACTGCCCCGGAGGTAAGGCCGGATTTCCTCCTCCACTTGAGGCAGGAAGGAAGGGTAACCGCGAAGGCTGGGATGCTGGAAGGTCTCGCGGATGATGACCTTTGCCTGGCCATCTCTTAGGCTAGCGATGGCTGCCTGATACTCATTACCCCCTTTGAGAAGCTCGATGAGGCGGGTTCCAATTCGGGGCTCGACCTCGCCCAGGTATTCCCCGGAACTGGTGGTGACGATAAGCTTGTGACCCTGGATTTTGAGACAGACCTCCTCCCCAGTAGCCACCCGGGCCAGCACCTCATGGGGGGCGGGGTTATGAAGGTCAACCACCTTGGCCTTGGTAGTCTCCTCAACGAAGATCTGGGGCATGATTCGACGGCCTCCGGGGACAGGTTCTCCCTCTCGCTCAAGGTGGGAGATCCGCTCCAGGTTCTTACGGGCAATTGAGTTGTTGGGGTCGAGTTCCAGAACCTTGCTGTAAGCCTCCCGGGCCTCAGCGTATCGACCAAGTTCGGTCAGCGCCTTCCCGAGGCGATTATAGGCACCTATATCCTCTGGGGCAAGTTCGATTATCCTCCGATTCAGCTCTGCCGCCTCCTCCCACCGCCCCTGCATGGCCAGCTTTATAGCCTCATCGGTATAATTCTCCTTCATCTCCCCCTCGAAATTGATGTTGCCAACGTATTTTACTCATAATTTTAAAATTTGCAAGGGGGTTAGCCCAAAAATAGGAAAAAAGTCCTATAGAAAGCTAGAAGCTTTATTTAGACCGCTCAAGGAGGAGGCCGGCCATGAGGAAAAGGAGGAGATTACGCCAGAGCAAGACGTCAATTAGCTTGGGGTCGCCCCGGATTAGGTCCGGGTAGTGGCTGGGGAAGATATACTGGGTTAGAAAGCTGGCGAGGAGGAAAAGCGGCCCGCAGGCCTGACGCCATCTCCCCCTCACCAGAGGAACAAGGGGAGAGAGCCAGATGAGAAATTGTGGTGAGAGTACCTTGCTGGTGAGCATAAAGGCGAGGACGGCCAGCAGGGCATAATTCACCATTTCCCCCTCGTCGGTGGTTGCCTCACCCTTCGTCCAGCAGAGCAGGTAGACTACCAGCAACGCCAGGCCCATGAAGATGGGGGATAATTTGGCCATGGTATCAGCCAACGGTGAACTGAGGTGCCAGGCACCATGGTCAAAGCTCAGCCCGAGGGAGGTTGAGCCAAACGTGTGCCCTATGAGAAGGAACGAGGCATAGGTGCTCTCCACCTGCAGGCCCCGCTCCAGATGATATTTGAAGGAGTGCCAGAAACCCTCGGGACTCAGCCAAAGGCAAGGGGCAGCGATCAGCCCCAGGGTGAAAAGGAACACCAGCACTCCTCTGATCAGGCGAGGGTATTCTCTGCCTCGGAGCAATGGGAGGGCAAATAGAGGAGCGAGAACCACCGGATAGAGCTTGGTCATGGTAGCCAGGGCTAGGGCGACCCAGGAAAAATTGTTCCACCGGCGGTGGAAGGCATAGAGGGCCAGGAGAACCAAGACGGCGGGGAGGAGGTCGTAGCGTCCGCCAACGAGAGGGCCAAGGGCCAGAAGAATAAGGGTGTAAATCATGAGCGTGCCCCAAATGGAGTGACCCAGGCTTCGGGCAAAGGCGGCGAGCACCATCAGTCCGAGCAAATCAACCAGCAACATCTCCCAGACGAAAGCCTGCAGATAGCTGAGGAGGTCACTGGCAAAAAGACGGGGCGGAAGGAGGACGAGGAGTGAAAGGGGAGGGTACTCGAAGAAAAAATCTCGGTAAGGTAGTTCACCGTAAATCACTCTGGAGGCATATTCGAAGAAAATATAGCGTCCAGGCTGCCCCGCAGGAGTGGTGGGGACGAACCAAAGGAAGATGAGGAAGTGAACGAGGGCAAAGACGAGGAGAGGCCCGTATCTTCTCATCTCCGCACCATTTGTTCCAGAGCCTTATAGGCCTGATCCACCAAAATCGAGGCTCGCTGCAGGTTACCTCTTCGACGTAAGTCCTCGATCCTTCGCATTTTCGGCGCGGGCAATACATGTTCTACCGGATAGCCTTGCCTTTTCAGCTCTCTTATCCAGGCCTGGAGGATGTGCAGCCGCCGGTCAAGGTTGCCGGGGTTGGTGGGGGAGAACCTGACCTCCCGGCGCACCCTTTCGATGAGCTGCGAGGATGGGGCACGGAATTGAGAAGGCTGAGCCAGACGGGCTGGCCCGGGGCCAAGGTGCCGTATTGGCCGAGGACCGAGCCCACCGACGGTCGTCTGGACGTAAAGCAGTAGGCCCATCCCAAAAAGGAGGACGAGCAGGGAGAGGGCGAGCTTGTGAGGCCACCGCACCAGCAGCAGGGAGGAAATTACAACTAGGGGGAATAGCCCCGGAAGGTAAAAACGATCCACCACGATGAAGTGGCGCTGCCCTATTGGCGGTGGACTGGTCCATTCGTAGAGGAGATAGAGGCCAAACACAGCAAGGATCCATCCGAGCAGCAACAGGAGAACGGGCTGGGATAGCTCCGGCCAGGGATTGGCCGACCTACGGAGCAGTTTTTGCCTCAGAATGAAGACCAAGCCCGGAATGGCCAAGGTCAGGAGGGGAAAGCCCAGAAAAAGCGGCACGGGCATATTGTTAAGGTTGCCCCGAACGATATGAAGGGCTATGGACTCCCCGCCCGGCCCGACCTGTCCCAGGTATTGGAAGGCAAACCTAATGGGGAAATGGCTGTGCTTATAGCCGTAGTCAAAGGGGGAGCCAAAAACATAGGTATGGTAGGCCAGTAGCCCGGCCAAGGGGAGGAGAGCCCCCAAGCCGAGAGACAAGGCTTCCTTGATCACGTTCCTCCACTGCCCTCGCCAGACCCTGGCAAGCCGCGTGCCCAGAAAGTGGAGGGCAAACACCGCAACCACGGTCAAGTTGGTATAGCGGGCAGCTATCGACCAGCTAAGGAAAAGCCCGGCCAAGGAAAGAATCCCCAGGCTCGTCCTTTCCTCCTGCAGGGTGTAGAAGAGATAAAGCCCCCCACCCATCACCAGGAAGGCGGTGGCCCCAAACATGGCCATATAGCTCCGCTGAAACATGATGAGGCTGACTGGGGTGAAAAGCAGCAACAAGGAACCTAGACAGGCAGTTTTCTCATCCCGCAGTCGCCTCAGGAACAGGTAGATCACCAGAAGGGCCCCTGCCCCCAGCACCACGTTGGCCACTCGAGGGATTCCCAGCTTCTCAAAGGGGACAACGAAAAACACATAACCCGGGGCTTTTTCCAAAGCCCAGTTGCCATTCTCCAGCCGGACATACTGAATCAATTTTCCGCCTTGCTTCTCTGCCTCCCTCACCTGCTGCCAGTGGAGCGGGTCACTCACCACCAGCCGACCCTCGGAGAAGTTCTTGATGGCGTAGTAATAGGCCCAGGAGTCGGGCTCACGCAGGTGGTAAGGGAAGGCAAAGCTCAGGGCAATCGCTATCAGGAAGCCTAAGACAGCTACCCCCCGGTAGAGCCAATTCCGGTGAGTCGCTTCCTCAAAGCGAACGCTCAGTTGGGCTTCCACCTCGCCTCTCGCGGAAAGCTATAGAAGAAGAGGCTGTTTATCTTTAAAACGCAGAATCTTCCCCGAAGTAAGTACTTCCGCAGGACCACGGATTACAGGGTGTAGTGGCGACCTCTCTATGGGACGCCCTTTTTGGTCTACGACCACTTCGTTTCGGGGTTAGGGATGATACAGATGAACTCAAATGGCTCAGGGAAGGGATTCCGGAATTGATGCTCCCGGTTCGGCTCCACGAAGATGCTCTGTCCCGTCCTGACCTCATGCTGCTCGCCCTGTTCATCGATTACCAGTCCCCTCCCACGCTCAATTTTCACCAGGTGTTCATAGTTGTGGGAGTGCCGTGGGGTATGCCCGCCCGGAAGAACCTTGAAGTAGCGCATGATGATCTTGTTCGAACCATCTTCAGGTCCGATGAGTATCCTCATGGTTACGCCGCTGGCACCTTCCATCTGAACAGGCACCTCAGCAACCTCAGCGTTCTGCTTGATCTTCACTTCCGCCTCCTGGTCTTGGGTTTAATTTGCTCACCTGACTATTTCAGCCCTCAACGGGGGCAAAGCCTAGCTCCCGGGCGCGCTGGGCCACTTCCTCCAGAGCCCGACGGCCTGGGCTGCCCCGGGTTTCCGGCCGGGTGGCATTCAGTCCGGCAGCCACGCTGGCCAGGAGCAGTGCCTCCCGGGGCTCGGCCCCCAGCACCCGGTAGGCTGCAAAGGCCCCGACAAAGGCATCCCCGCAGCCAACCGTGCTGGCTACCCTCAGTCCCAGCTTCTCCAGCGGGAGGGCGGGAAGGCGAATGATTTTGGCCGAGCCCGGATCAAGCAACGCTGCCCCACGAGCTCCAAGTTTGAGCACCACCTGGTGGAGAGGCCCGGCCTCTAGCTGCTTAAGAGCCGACTCCGGTTCGGAGACGCCCAGCAGGGCAATGGCCTCGGATTCGTTGAGGAAAAGGGTATCCACCCGGTCGAGGAGTTCTCTCGTCCTCTCCCGAGCGAACTCGAGCAGGATCCCGGGGTCCCAGAAGACCGGGGTCTGAGCCTGCGCAGCCAGGTCCAGTAGCGCCTGGGCCACCTCCAGAGGAGGATCGGTCAGAACCATTCCTCGGCAGGCCTGAATGAGATCGGCTGCTCCAGCCAGATGCTCCGGCCGGAGGGCGGCATTGGCACCGAGATATGAAGCGATGATGTTCTGCCCGCTCTCCTCGATGAGGATGTAGGCCTGACCCGATTCCTCCCCGGGGAGGATTTTAACCTGTCGGGTATCCACCCCCTCTTTCTCAAGGAGGTCCAACTGAACCTTCGCCAGCTCATCCTGTCCCAGAGCTCCCACCAGAGCCACTTCACCGGGCTCCAGGATTCTGGCCGCCGCCACGGCCACGTTGGCCCCGGTTCCCCCGGAAACCCGGCTTATTCCCTTTATCTTCACCTCCTCCCCCGGTGATGGCAGGCGCTTAACGTAAAAGCAGGTATCCCAGTTAATGGCCCCGCTGACAAGGAGTCTCGGCATTATTCCCCCAACAACCTTGAGAGGAAGAGCTGCAGAAAACGCTCCCCTTCGACTTTACGGGCTATCTGCACCTTTGGTGCCCCTTCACGCTGCACAAGATGAGTTCCTCCCCGCTCCAACCCACAAGTTGTGACCTCCACCGAGGCAGGGGTGAACTCAAAAAGCTCAGGCCAGATGATGGTGGCCAGGGCCAGCGGGTCATGCAGCTCACAGCATCCCCAACGCTCGATAGCATGTGTGGCGATCCGGGCAGCGAGCTGCGCCGCCGGCGGACCGGAGCGGAGAATCTTAAGATGCTCTCTTCGGAGCCAGGTTGAGGGATCCTGAGTCACGTCGAGGCCCACCGCCGTAAGGCTTACCGGCTGGTCAAATACCAACTGGGCAGCTTCGGGGTCTTCCCAGATATTGAACTCGGCAAAGGGAGTCTGATTACCCCTAGCATAGGGAGTAAGTCCGTAAACCCCTCCCATGATGACCAAGCTCTTCAGAAACTGGGGTAGCTCTGGGTGGTATTTAAAGGCCAGGGCAAGGTTGGTGAGCGGACCGGTGGCGAGGAGCACCAGCTCCCCTGGGTTCTCCAGGATCAGGCGAGCCAGGAAGGCCGGGGCTGGCTGGGAATGTGGGGG
>CBFDTP010000057.1:0-9218 GCA_965612975.1 uncultured Dehalococcoidia bacterium
GGATGGGGTGGGCCTTCAAGCAGGGGACCGGAGCGAGGGAACTGGCTCTGGCCACCCTCTTCGCCCTGGCCGGATCACTGGCTCTGGTGGGACTCCGGGGAATCATCATGCTGGGGCTGGTTCTCCTGGCCACCTCAGCGCTCGCCTGGCTCCTGTGCCGCAGCTTCGGCGGGCAGACCGGTGACACTTACGGGGCCCTGAACGAGTTCATGGAGGTCTTCTTCCTGCTGACCTTCCCCTTCGTCGGCGGCTTAAAGCTGGCCCTCGGACCAAGCATCTTCTGAGTTTAAAGATGACCCGGAAAGTCGTTCTCATACTTGGAGGCGCTCGCTCGGGCAAGAGCGGCTTTGCGCTGAGGCTGGCCCAGGAGCTTGGTCAAAAGGTTTTATTCGTCGCCACGGCCGAGCCCCTGGATGAGGAGATGAGGGAGCGCATTGAGGAACACCGTAAAAGGCGACCCGAAAGTTGGCGCACCCTGGAAGCCCCTCTCGAGGTCGGGAGGAGAATAAGCCAGGAGCTAAAGGATGAGGAGGTGGTGCTCATCGACTGTCTGACTCTCCTTCTCTCAAACCTGATGGGGGAGGGGGGTAAGTTGCAGGAAAGGGCGAAGGCCGAGCTGGAAGGGCTCCTCCGATGCATGGAGGAAGCTCGGGCCAGCTTCATCCTCGTCTCTAACGAGGTTGGGATGGGGATAGTGCCTGAGCACAAATCAGGCCGCCTATTTCGCGACCTCCAGGGGAGGGCCAACCAACTGCTGGCCGACCGGGCTGACGAAGTGTACTTCATGGTGGCTGGCCTTCCCCTGAGACTGAAGTGAGGCGCTTTGGGTTGACCCTCCTCATTCCCGGTGTTATGATGGTTCTGACCAATCTTGCTTTCCCTGAACTCCTCTCTCAAGCAGTGTTTTTATAATATAGTTTCCACAGGGGCTCTGGGGCTTAATGAGTCGGGCAAGGTGGAAGCTGTCCATCCAAGTTGATGAGTCCCTCCGCAGCCGGGTGAGGAAGAGCTGGCTCAGGAAGGCGGCCATGAAGGCCCTTTCGGCGGAGAGGGTGCCGGCCCCGGCGGAACTGAGCCTGGTCGTCACCACCGACGAGGTGATGGAGGAGCTAAATCGAACCTACCGGGGTGTAGACCGGACCACCGACGTCCTGGCCTTTCCCCTGGATGGGAGTACTCCCGATTTCCCTCCCCTCCCCCAAGGAGGGCGACATCTTGGGGAGGTGATCATCTCCGGCCCCCAGGCGGCGAGGCAGGCCGAGGAACAGGGACACCAGCTTCGGGAGGAGCTGAGCCTTCTAGTAATCCATGGGGTGCTCCATCTCCTGGGGTACGAGGATGAGGACCCGGAGAAGGAGCCGCGGATGAGGGCCCGGGAAGCCGAAATTCTGAAGCTCACGCTTGAGGAGAAATGACCGTCTTCTACCGCAAATGGCGTCCCCAAACCCTGGCCGAGGTGGTCGGTCAGGAGCCGGTGACCCGCACCCTGCGCAATGCCATCGCCACCGGTAGGGTAGCCCATGCCTACCTCTTCCACGGACCCCGAGGGACGGGCAAGACCAGCACCGGACGTATCCTGGCCAAGGCGGTCAACTGCCTGGACAACCAGACCGGTGAGCCGTGCAACCGCTGCGAGATATGTCAGGCCTTCAATGAAGGGAGGGCTTTAGATCTCATCGAAATTGACGCCGCCTCCAACCGGGGGATAGATGAGATCCGAGACCTCAGGGAGAAGGTGGGCTTCGCCCCCCACTTGGCCAGGTACAAGGTCTACATCATAGACGAAGTCCATATGCTCACCGAGCCAGCCTTCAACGCCCTGCTCAAAACCCTCGAAGAACCTCCCCCCTACGTCATCTTCGTCCTGGCCACCACCGAGGTGCACAAGGTCCCGGCCACCATAAGCTCGCGGTGTCAGCGGTTTGACTTCCGTCGGATTCCCACGGAGGCGATGATTAAGCGGCTGGAGCAGATCTGTGAGGCGGAGGGAATTGAGATAGAGCCCTCAGCACTGAGGCTCATCGCCCGAGCAGCTACCGGCAGCCTTCGCGATGCGGAGAACCTGCTGGAGCAGCTCCTGGTTTATCATGGCCCGAGGATAACGCTTCAGCAGGTCCGCCAGGAGCTGGGCATAAGTGGCGATCTCCGGATCAAGGAGCTGGCGGAACAAATTCTGCGCCGGGATCTCCCCGCCGCCCTGGCCACCATCAACCGGGTGGCTACCGAAGGCCTAGACCTCAAGGCCTTCAACCGAGGCCTGGTGGAGTACCTGCATGAGGTGCTGGCAGTGAAGGCGGGCACCGGCGAAATGCTCGGGCTCGCTCCCGAGGAACTGGAGGAGCGCTGGTCTCTGGCCAAGGGGGTGAGTTTGAGGGAGATCTCCCAGGCCCTCAAGTCCTTTGCTCAGGTAGATTTTCGATTCGCTCCTTATTCGAGTCTGCCGCTGGAACTGGCCCTGCTCGACCTCCTTGGCGAATCAGAGGAGAAGGGCGAGCCGGCCCCGGCCGAGGAGGAACCCCAAATGGCCAAGGTCTCCTCGCCGACCTCAGCCCTGGAGCACATTCGTCAGCGCTGGAACGATTTTGTGAACGCCTGTCGGGGGGAGGGCTCCCGAGGCAACCTCGATGCCCTGCTTCGTGGCTTCTGCAAGCCAATTGATCTCCAGGATAATACGCTGGTTCTCGGCTTTTACGCCGAATTTCACAAGAGCAAGATCGAGGATCCCAAGTACCGCCGCATGGTGGAGCGGAAGTTGAAGGAGGTATTTGGGGTTCCTTACCAGGTTCGCTGCGTTCTGTTGAAACGCGAGAGGAAAAACGAAGTCCAGCAAAACCCCCTCATTAAGGCCGCCCTTGACCTGGGGGGGAGGATCATCGGTGAGGAGTAGCATGATAAACAAGAAGGCCCTGAAGCAATTGCAGGAACTCCAGGCGAAACTGGCCCGGGCCCAGCAGGAGCTGGAGGAAGCCGTTCTTGAGGGGAGTTCGGGAGGCGGGGCGGTGAAGGTGGAGGTGAGCGGAAAACCGGAGGTGCTGTCCGTCAAGATCGCCCCGGAGGTGATTGACCCGCAGGATGCGAGCCTGCTGGAAGACCTGATCCTGGCGGCCGTCAACCAGGCTCTGGAGAAGGCCAGAAACTTAGCGGCTCGGCGCCTTGAGCCACTGGCCGGCGGCTTAAAGTTTCCCGGGCTTTTCTAAGGGGGAAGGATGCCCGCGGCCTGCGGCATGGCCTGTGAGGTGTGTGAGCTTCTCAATGAATGCGGTGGTTGTCCTGCCGGGACGGATCCCAAGGTGGGGGAGAGGCTGGAAAAGCTGAAGGAATTGATGGGGGCCACCTGCCCCGCCCTTGAGTGTGCGATGAAGAAGGGGGTGGATTACTGCCTCAGGTGCAAGGAGTTTCCCTGCGAACTTCTTTATCGCTCAGAGATCCCCTACAGCAAAAGGCTCTTAGACCTCATCAAGGATTTCAAGACGAGGGCGGGAAGATGAAAGGCTTACCCACCGGAAGCGAATTCACCGCCGAACCTCTTTCTCGCCTCGTTGACGAGTTTCACAAGCTTCCGGGCATTGGGCCAAAGATGGCCGCCCGGCTGGCCTATCACGTACTCCGCCTCCCGGAGGCGGAGGCTCGTTCCCTGGCCGAGGCCATCATCGCCGTCAAGGAAAAGATCGTCCTCTGCCCCATCTGTCAAAACCTCACCGATGTCAGCCCCTGTGCCATCTGTCGGAATCCGGAGAGGGATCAGGGCATCATCTGCGTGGTGGAGGAGCCGCTGGACCTGCTCGCCCTGGAGCGCACCGGGCAGTACCGGGGCGTCTATCACGTGCTCCACGGCGCGCTCTCGCCCATGGAGGGGATAGGACCGGAGGACTTGAAGATAAAGGAACTCCTGGAGCGCTTAAAGTCCGGCCAGGTGAGGGAGGTCATCCTGGCCACCAATCCCAATCTTGAAGGCGAGGCCACTGCCATGTACCTTCAGCGCCTCATCTCGCCTCTGGGAATCAAGATCACCTCTCTGGCTCGGGGTCTTCCCGTAGGTGCTGATCTCGAATATGCCGATGAGGTTACCCTGAGCCGAGCCCTTGAAGGCCGCCGGGAGCTTTAACCGACTGGAGACTCAAGCTTTCCGGCTCTCAGCCAGCATCTCAGCAATCCGCTGCAGCAGCCGATGGAGCCCCCAGCCTCTGGCGGCGGAGATAAGGAGGATGTTTTTCCGGCGTAACGCAAGCTGTCGGAAGTAATAATCCACCAGCTCCTCTCCGCTGAGCCCGGTGTTATTCGCCAAGAGGTCAATCTTGTTCAAGGCCAGGAGCCGCGGCTTGTGCGCCAGTCCCAGCTCGGCCAGCACCTCCTCCACCGTCCGCGCCTGCTGGACGGCGTTCTTATGGGTCACATCCACCAGGTGTAGCAGCAGATCGGCCTCGGAGAGCTCCTCCAGGGTGGCCTTGAAGGCGGCGACCAGCATCGGGGGCAGCTTCTGGATAAAGCCCACGGTGTCGGTCAGCAGCACCTTTCGGCCGTCCGGCAGGGTCAGGCGGCGAGTTACCGGGTCAAGGGTGGCGAATAGCTTGTCCTCCACGAGGACGTGAGCATGCCCCAGGGTATTGAGCAGGGTGCTCTTGCCAGCGTTGGTGTAACCTACCAGGGCCACAATGGGGATTCCCGCCTTGGAGCGACGACGGCGATAAAGGGCCCGATGTTTTCTGACGGATTCGATCTCCTTTCGAAGCCGCTGAATCCGACGTTCGATGAGGCGTCGGTCTGTCTCTAACTGCTTCTCACCCGGGCCCCTTGTGCCAATTCCACCGCCGAGGCGCTCCAGATGGGGCCAGAGCCCGGCAAGTCGGGAAAGGAGATACTCGTGTTGCGCCAGCTCCACTTGGAGCCGTCCCTCGTGCGTCTGAGCGCGTTTGGCGAAGATATCCAGGATGAGCGCCGTGCGGTCAATGACCTTTACCCCAAGGACCTGCTCCAGATTCCGCTGTTGGGCCGGGGAGAGTTCATCGTCGAAGATGACCAGGTCGTATTTGAGCTCCTCCTTTAAGGAAAGGATTTCCTCCAGCTTCCCCCGACCGATGAAATAAGCCGGGTTAGGGGCCTTCAGCCGCTGAGTAACCTTCCCCGCCACCTCAGCTCCAGCGGTCTGGGCCAATAGGGAAAGTTCCTCCAGAGAATCCTCCAGAGGCCAGGAATTTGACGCCCCTTTTACCTCCAGGCCCACCAGGAGCGCCCTTTCCACCTTGGGCGAAGCTAAGACCGGCGCTTTAACGATCTACACCCCCCTTTCGTCCTCTGTGAGTCAATCCATTCTACAACACCGGCGGACGACGCTCAATAGCTGACCTTCGGACACTTCGCAGAAGGTGTCAGGCGATGTCTGAGCATTAGAATTGGCCCCCTTGACAAATTACTCTCGCAAGATATACTTAAGTTGGTTTATTTGGTTTTTTTGGAAAAATGCGGTGGCTTTAAAATCAAGTTGCCCCAAAATCTCAAGCTCATCGGAGGGGAAAATGGCTGAGGGAAAAAGGATAGAAGTAGAGCGGGAGAGCGGCGAAAAATTCGATGTCTTGCATCTCAGGCTGCGGGTCCCCAAGCTTCTTCCGAGGCAGGCCGGGCAGCACGTAAGGTCGGCGGAAAAGGAATTGCTTTTGGCCGTGCGTTCCATTTTCGATGAATTGGTAGAGCGTTTGGAAAAAACTGAGACCAAGAAGGAGCAGGAGGGCAGAGAATAAAATTGGAGCTCTATCCCAATGTGCACTTGGTCGAGAAAGTAAGGGGATGTAACTGCTACCTGGTAGCCCGCCCGGAGCTCAGCGTGATAGATACCGGGATTTCCGGCCAGGCTAAGGTGATCTTAAATTACATTTCCACTTTAGGCCTTGACCCCCTTGATTTAAGGCGGATCTTTCTGACCCATCACGATATAGATCACATCGGTAGTGCAGCAGAGCTCCAAAAGTTGACTGGCGCGGAGGTATGCATGCATCCGGCAGATGCCGATTGTGTAGTGGGTAAAGCTAAACGTCGTCCTTTTTGGAAAAACTGGCTTTCGAGCTTGGCCACCGCTTTAAAAAAGCTTCAGACCCCAGAGATTAATTGTTTAGTTCATGATGGAGAGACTATCGGAGCGATTCAAGTTATTCACACCCCTGGACATTCCGCCGGAAGCATTAGCCTGCAGTATGGCTCGGTTCTTTTTGTAGGCGATCTCGTTCGTGGAGGATCGTCACTTAGGGAAGCCTTCTTCCTGGCAGATGAAGATAGAACGCAGGTTCAAGCTTCGATAAGGAGAATTTGCGAACTCGATATTGAGGTTATCTGCCCAGGTCATGGAAGGGTTGTTTTCAATGCCAGTGGGAAGCTTCGTGAGTTGGTTGCTTGTTGGGCATAGGGGGAGCACCGTGGGCACACTTATAGGGGCTGATCTACTTAACTTGAACAAACTCAAATTATTGACAAAAACCTGAGCCGGCGATATACTCACAGCAGATTCTTTGGTTTTTTGGGAAGAAGGGTGCGATGTGAAGCTAACTCGGAGGCAGAAGGGCCTTTTGCGCCAGGCAATTGACCTTTACCGGGAGGTCTGCCGCCCTTTTCACTACTCGGAGGTGGCTCGTAAGCTGGGCCTTAGCAGCTCTACAGCTTATGATATGCTCCGTCTGCTGGAGCAGAAAGGCCTGGTCCGGTCAGAGTACACCTTAAAGGAAGCCGCTGGTCCTGGACGCTCGAGCCTTCGCTTTTCGCCTACAGCGAAGGCAATGGAGCTTTTCCATCGCCTGGCTGGGGACACGGTCGAACAGGAGGAATGGGAAGAGGTTAAAGCACGGATCCTGGCCGCTTTACGCCGCGGGCAAGCTGCCGACCACAGCAGCCTCCTGAAGGATTTGCTTTCTCGGATTCCAGAAGCGCGCTCACCGTTGGTGTTCTGCGCTGAAGTTATTACTGCCCTTCTGCTCAGTCTTCGGGAAGCAAAATATAAATTTGGGGAGCATAATCCGCTCGCAATGTTGCTGACTACTCCGCTAAGCAGGTTAGGCATGGGCATGCTGGCGGGCATGGCCATAGGACTGGTATTTGCTGACCGGATGTGTCGGCAGCTCTTCGGCAATCTTTCGGAATATACAGTGAGATATGAGACCTCGTTGCGAGAGCTCCCCCCGGAGAAACTGGAAACGCTGCAGGAATTTACACAGGAAGTAATGGCTGCTTTGGCATTCAGGGGCAAGTAAATTTTTTGGCCAATTATTTCGTTTTTTGCGATTATTTTGTTTGTTTGACAGAAGCCGCGCGGTAAAACCAGAAAGGAAAAGTAACCTTCGGGACTTTACCAGACAAGTAGTAGCGCCTTGGAGGCACCAAAATCGGATAAAAACCCCGGGGAGAGGAGGTGAAGCTATGGAGAAGGGGAAAAGGATAGAGGTGGAAAGAGAGAAGGGGAAGGAGTATGATATGCTCCACGTTCGGGTGCGGGTGCCCAAAATCCTTCCCGAAGAAAGCGAGCGCCATGTCAGGTCAGCGGGACGAGAAATGCTCCTCGCTGCTCGCTCTATTTTTGACGAGCTGATCGAGCGTCTGGAGGAAAAGCCCGGGCAAGGACTAAACCAAGTTAGTCAGGGGTAAAAGATGCCTTGATCCGAATAGGATACTTCACCGCTGCCAGGCGCCATATAGCCCGTTACCGAGAGGTAGCTAATATCCTTAGCCGGCACGGCTTTGGGCTGGTGCTCGACCGGTTGGGGTTGTACCGGTTTGTCCCCTTCCCGCGACGAGTATTCCGGCTCTCCCCTAGCGGAAGGGCGCCTTTGCCCCCACCGGAAAGACTGCGGCTAGCACTAGAGGAGTTGGGGCCCACCGCCGTAAAGTTTGGGCAGATGCTGAGCACCCGGCCTGACCTTCTGCCACCACAGTTCATTCGTGAGTTAGAGAAGCTTCAGGACGCCGTGCCTCCTTTTAGTCAGGCTGAGGTACGAGCCCTGGTGGAGGCTGAGCTTGGCATTCGACCAGAAGAAATCTTTGCTGCCTTTGAGCCAGAACCCTTAGCGGCAGCCTCCCTGGCTCAGGTACACCAGGCCAAACTATGGGGTGGGGAAGAGGTGGTAGTGAAGATCCAGCGGCCAGGAGTCGAGCAGAAGATAGAAACTGATCTCGAAATCCTTCGCGAACTCGCACAATTTACCGAGAGACACTCGGACTGGGGAAAATTATACCGCCCCACCGAGATCGTGGAGGAGTTTGCCCACACCGTTCATGAGGAGCTTGACTTCAAGAATGAGGGACGCAATATTGAGCAGTTCCGCCGCAACTTTGCCGATGACCCGAGCGTATACATCCCTAAGGTTTACTGGAAGTATACCTCTCGACGCATTCTTATCCTTGAACGCCTGCAAGGGATAAAAATCAGCAACCTTGACCAGCTTGAAGCGTCCGGGCTGGACCGGAGAACGATTGCCGCCAACCTTGCCCGAGCTATCTTGCGCCAAATTCTGATCCACGGCTTCTTCCACGCCGATCCCCATCCGGGTAATATTCTGGTTACTGGTGACGGGACCATAGTTTTCATGGACTTTGGTATGGTCGGCTGCTTAGATGAGGATATGAAGCGGAAGTTGGTGGAAATTGTGCGTGCTCTGGAATATCGGGATGTGGACAGGATTGCTCAAGGACTGCTGGAGATAGGGCTTGTCCCTTTGCAAATTGAGTTGCGGGCGCTCCGATATGACATTGCCCGTTTGCTACGCCGCTATTATAACGTCCCACTCAGTCAAATCCCGATCGGACAATGCCTAAATGAAGCATTCAGCTTAGCTTACAAATACCAGGTTCGGATACCCCCCGAGCTTGTCCGGTTAGCGAGGACGCTGGTCATCCTTGAATCAGTGACTATGCAGCTTGATCCCGAGCTAAGCATTGTTGATGTCGCCGAGCCCTTCGGACGGGAATTGCTCCGGCAGCGGTTCTCGTCACGCCGCCTGAGAGAATCGTTCATCCGCAGTTTTGCCGAGCTAGCGACCTTGGTGGAGACGCTCCCCTGGGGGATAAATCAGCTGACTAGGCTGCTGGAGAACGGGGAGCTCCGGTTGCGGTTGGAGCCAGTCACGCAGCAGCCCCCGCCTCGCGAAAACCTCGGCAGTCGGCTGGCGCTGGCCTTGGTCACCGCCGCCGGTATTTTCGGCTCGGTACTCCTGATCCAGATAGATAAAGGGCCGGCCTTATGG
>CBFDTP010000058.1:0-9014 GCA_965612975.1 uncultured Dehalococcoidia bacterium
TGGGCTCGGAGATGTGTATAAGAGACAGCGGAAAGGCTCAGGAGAGAAAGTATCCCGACCCCCTGGATGAGCTGCCCCTGGCCAGAGGCAAGGATTTCGGGGATTACCAGGAGCGGAGGGAGGAGCTGCTCCGAAAAGGGAGGAAAAGGTTTCGCCGGATGGCCGCTGAATGGAACAGATACAGGGTGATACCTGAGCTCAGCTTCGAGGGGTGCAGGGTCTTCTGGGCCGATTCGAGGGAGTTCAGGTTCGGCGGGACGGCGATAAAGTTCAGCAGGCCCTTGTTCCACGGCATCGAATACACCGGGCTGGGATGGGTTATTGCGACGGTGGTGACCTATGGTGGCGAGAAGCTCATCCACTCCAGCGACCTCAACGGGATTTATATTGAGGATTACGCCCGGTGGCTGATCGAGGAGGACCCGGATGTCCTGATTTTGGATGGCCCTCCCACTTATCTCCGGGGGTATCTGCTCAGCGAGATCAACCTGAGGCGGTGCATAGATAACATTTGCGAGGTGATCGAGGAGGCTTCAACGGAGCTGATAATCCTCGATCATCACCTGTGCAGGGAACCGAGGTTCAAAGAGAGGCTGGCGAGGGTTTATGAAACCGCCAGAGGGGAGGGGAAGGCCGTGACCACGGCTGCCGAATACCTGGGAAAGGTGCCGAAGGTGTTTGAGGCAGAAGGTTATGGCGGCCTCGACGTCTGAAGAGGCACTGACAAGGGGGATGAGTTCGGGCAATTTCAGTAGCACAATGGTTACCCATTCGCTGATCTCGGGCCGGACGGCGGTGAACACGTCACCTGCGATGGACCTGAAGGCGTAATGAGTCCGGCCGCCGACTTGGGTTACACCTACCAGCTCGAACTTGCCCGCCTCTTGCATAGCGATGGCCAGGCAGAACCGGAAGGCCTCCTGGACAGCGAGGGGCTGGGCGTTCCACGATAGGTGTGATTAGACCTTGGACATTCGTGATTATCTGAGTTGATGATTGATAGAGCTCATTTCCCAGTGATCTAGGTATAGAGGAAACCTTAGGCAAAGCTCCTTTACCCTATGTCGTGCCCTTTCTAAGGCCCTCTCATCATCTGGATGGGAAAGGACGGCATCAATAATGTCGGCGGTCTCCTCCATCTCTGCTTCGCGGAACCCCCTGGTAGTCATAGCCGAACTCCCAAGTCTTATGCCACTGGCCACATTGGGGCCAAGAGGGTCGGAAGGAATCCTGTTCATATTTGTCACGATGCCTACGCTTTCCAGGACCTCTTGGGCCTGCTTGCCTGTCACTTTCTTAGGCCTCAAGTCAACTAGAACAATGTGACTATCTGTCCCGCCGGAGACGATGCGGTAACCTCGCTCTTGGAGTGCCTTGGCCAGTGCCCTGGCATTGGCCACTACCTGTTTAGCGTAAACTCGAAATTCTTCGGTCATAGCCATCCGGAAAGTCACTGCCTTGGCAGCTATAAGGTGTGCATGCATTGACCCCTGCACCCCGGGGAAGACAGCACGATCTATTTGCCTAGCAAATTCTCTTCTACAAAGAATTGTCCCACCGCGCGCTCCCCGCATGGTCTTATAGGTGGTAAAAGTTACAAAGTCGGCATAGGGAACCGGGGAGGGATATGCTCCGCCAGCTATAAGCCCGGCGTAGTGGGCTACATCAGCCAGGAGGTAGGCGCCAACCTCGTCTGCGATCTCGCGGAATTTGGCGAAGTTAATGGTCCTGGGATAAGCGCTGGCCCCGCAGATGATCATCTTCGGCTTTTCTCTGGAGGCGATGGCTAACACCTCGTCATAGTCTATCAACTCCGAATCTGGATCCACGCCATAGAACGAAGCCCGATAGAACCTTCCGCTAAAGGAGGCTGATTGTCCGTGGGAGAGGTGCCCGCCGCTGGCCAGATCCATTGCCAGGATGCGGTCCCCGGGCTGCAGGGCAGCGAAAAAGACTGCCATATTAGCGCTTACCCCGGAGTGAGGCTGCACATTGGCGTGCTCTGCTCCAAAGAGCTTCTTAGCGCGTTCGATAGCCAGGTTCTCGATGACATCCACGTATTTATGGCCACCGTGATAGCGCCTCCCAAGGTATCCCTCCAAGGTCTTATGGGCAAAGACGCTGCTCTGAACCTCCAGGACGGCTCGACTAGCGAAGTTCGTCGCCGCAACGAGCTCGATGGTGAGGGCCTGGCGTATCATCTCGTTTCTCACTGCAGCGGCAATCTCAGGGTCTACAACTTCTAATTCACTCACTTTCCACCTCACTTATAGTTATCCCACATTCCGCACCTTAACATAGCCAGGAAAGGAACTTTGTGGCGTCCTCTTGGAAAGGGGGCTTTTCCCAATCCTCGCTCCAGGAGGGTGCTCGACGACAGACATGAGGCATCACACAGACAGGCTGGACCATTTGGGCATTATGGCTGGCATCTGTGATGACATCGACCCAGTGGAGCAGATCGACCGCTTGATTCCGGCCCCCACGACGGCTAGTCAGTATTGGGCGAGTGGTGAAAGCTGTGGTCATCAACGCCCTGGGTTTGTGAATCGCTCTCTTTATCTGACCCCAGAGTTCTTCACCGACAAAGCGGTTGACCTTGATCTGCCGATTGGACCGGGGATTACCGCCGAGGTGTTGAATGAAGATGGTCTGAGGCACGCCCTGGATGCCTTGTATGAGGCCGGTTTGAGGAGGTATTCGCGCAGATGGCCCAGACCTTACAGCAGTATGGCATTGGGCATCGCTTCATCTTTATCTCACTCCCAGGTATGCCTTCCTCACACTGTCGTTTTGGGCCAGTTCCTCTCCAGTACCCTGCAGGACGATCCGGCCGGCTTCCAGGACATATCCGTAGTCTGCGATACGGAGGGCAGCGCGAGCATTCTGCTCGACTAAAAGGATCGTCTTCCCCTCATTGTGCAACTGTTCGATGGTTTTGAAGACTTCCTTTACCAAGAATGGGGCGAGCCCTAGCGATGGTTCATCCATCAGCAGCAGCTTAGGTCTGGACATCAAGGCTCGGCCCAGGGCTAGCATCTGCTGCTCCCCTCCAGAGAGGGTGCCAGCGCTTTGCGAAGCCCTTTCCTTCAGTACCGGGAAGAGGTTGAATATCCACTCTAAGTCTTCCTTCACACCCTTAGGGTCTCGTCTGCTGTGAGCCCCTACCAACAAATTCTCTAGAGTTGTCATATTGGCGAGTATCTTACGACCTTCGGGAACCATAGCTATGCCCTTTTCCACGATCTTATAAGCTGGCAGAGCCGTTATATCTTCGCCATCAAAGGTTATAGTACCTTCCCGTGGTTTGACGATACCTGAGATAGCCCGTAGAGTTGTGCTTTTACCGGCTCCATTGGCACCTATAAGGGTCACAATCTCTCCCTCAGGCACTTCCAGAGAAATGCCCTGAAGAGCATGGATCCCGCCGTAATAGACGTGCAGGTTTTCAACCTTAAGTAGCGATTTTTTCATTCCTCTTCTGTTCCCAAGTAAGCTTCGATTACCCTAGGATCGTTCTGAATCTCCTCCGGGGATCCTTCGGCAATGGTGATCCCGTGGTCTAAAACTAAGATCCTAGGGCACATGCCCATTACTAATCTCATTTGATGCTCTATGAGGAATACAGTTAAGTCGAAATCCTCCATAATCCTCAAGATAAAATCCATCAACTCATGGATTTCTCCAGGGTTCATACCAGCAGCGGGTTCATCTAAAAGCAACAACTTAGGTTTAGTGGCTAAAGCACGTGCTATCTCTAACTTTCTCTGCAGCCCATAGGGCAGTCCTCCTGCCTGCTCGTAAGCCGCGTAAGCCAACCCAACAGCCTCCAGCAGCTGCAGTGATTCTCGGGTTATTTGCTCCTCTTCCCTGCCATAGCTTGGCAGGCCCAGAGCAGCGGCAAAGGGCGAAGACCGTAGATGCAAATGGTAACCAACTTTCACATTATCGAGGACGCTCAATTCTGGGAACAAGCGAATGTTCTGAAAAGTTCTGGCAATGCCCAGGGCGGCTATCTTATCCGGCCGCATGCCAGTGATATCCTTTCCATCAAAGTATATTTTGCCTTCTGTTGGCTTGTACAAGCCGGTTATCATGTTAAAAATGGTGGTCTTTCCCGCCCCGTTGGGCCCGATGAGTGCTACCAGTTCTCCTTCATCGATCTCAATATTGAAATTAGAGACGGCAATAAGTCCCCCGAAATGTTTAGATAACCTATTCACCTTTAGAACCGTCATTTGTTTCCTTACCCCTTCTTATTCCCCAAAGCATCATCCTTTTAATTGGCTGCACCTTTAGTAGCAACCATTCCCAGGAAAATTCGTTAGTTCCCATCAATCCCCTCCGATAGAAGAGGATAACCAATAGGAATATGACGGAAAATAGTACCATCCTCATACCTGGGCGCCCTGGAATGGTTACACCAATTCCAAGGGTTATGGGTTGGTCAATGGGCCTCAATAGCTCGAAGAGGCTGACGTAGAGGATCGAGGCCAAGACACTCCCGGTTATGCTCCCTACTCCGCCCAGCACTACAATGGTTACTACCTGGTAGGATAACAAGAAACTAAAGAGATTTGGGTCGATGGTGCTTACCAGATTGGCATAGAGCCCTCCGCCTAGGCCAGCGAACATGGCAGCGATGGTGAAAGCCATGAGTTTATGATAGAATGCGCTTATCCCGATGGTCTCAGCGGCGACCTCGTCTTCTCGTATAGCTTTAAAAGCCCTCCCATAGCTGCTATTCCCTAACTTCCAGACGATGAAGATAGTAAGGATTGCACATCCATAACTCCAAAGTAGGTTCGTATAAGCGGGAATCCCCTTCAAGCCCAATGAGCCATTAGTTATGGATTGCAAATTCATGTTAATAACCCTGATTACCTCATTGAAGGCAAGGGTCACGAGAGCCATGTAGTCGCCATGGAGCTGAAGAGAAGGGATCCCAATCAAAATGCCAAAGACCCCGGCTAAGAGAATTGCCATTATCAACGAGGGCACGAATGGCCATTGAACAGAATTTAGGGGCCATGCGCAAGGGAGCAGAAAGAAATTCTGCTCCTTCTGGGCTGGCGACAGGGTTAATAGAGCCGTGACATAGGCACCGATAGCGATGAAGCCTCCATGTCCAAGGGAAAACTGCCCAGTATAGCCGTAAATTAAGTTGAATGTCACGGCCCAAATAATGTTTATAGCAATGAGGTTTAAAATCCTGCGGATGTAGGGATCCAGATGCCCCTCGGCCCACCACAAGAGGAGGAAAAGCGCTAATAAACTTATCGCTGTCAAGACCCTTTTGCCCCTTTTTTTCATAAGCATTTACGCTTTCTCCCCCATTTCTTTTCCAAGGAGACCTCTGGGCTTCAAAAGGAGAATCAGAATTAAAGCTAAAAAGGCGAAGGCGTATTTAAAGTTCGCCAGTTCTGGCAGGAAAGCGACGACCATGATTTCACCCATCCCGAGGAGAAATCCGCCTAGCACGGCTCCAGGGATGCTCCCAATCCCTCCTATAACCGCGGCAATAAAGCATTTCAGCCCAGGGATTACCCCCATTAAAGGCAGCAGTTGGGGATATTTCATGCTCCACATAATAGCTCCAGCTGCTGCTAGAGCGGAGCCCATGGCAAAGGTAAAGGAGATGACTTGATTGATATTAATTCCCATAAGCTTGGCTGTTTCGAAATCCCAGGCTACTGCTCTCATAGCCCGACCCATCTTGGTTCTATACACCAAATAGAACACGGCGATAAGCAAGGCGAGAGATGCCATGATGATGAAGAAAGTAAGGCTGAGAACACGAACCCCGCCTAGGTTCCACTCCTGATTGAAAAGTGGTGGGCGGGGAAAAGCTTTTGGCCTTCCTCCGAAAACGACGACGCCAACATTCTCCAGTAAGAGGGATACCCCAATTGTTGAAATGAGAGCCGAGATCCGGGGCACATCCCTGAGAGGGCGGTAGGCAACTCTTTCCACTATCATGCCAAGGATGGCGCTCAACACAATTGACAGAATGAAAGATACATACCATGGCAAGGAAAAAATAGCGACCCCGTAAAAAGCGATGTATGCGCCCATCATAAAGACATCGCCGTGGGCGAAATTGATGAGCCTAAGTACCCCATAAATCATGGTATAGCCAATGGCGATTAATGCATACAAGCCTCCAAGAGAGAGACCATTAGCCAAGTGCTGCAAGAACATGTTTAGGCTCATGCGTTACTCCTGTAAATTTTACACCAATAACTATGCCACCCGCCAACATAACGCAGGGTTCAAAGCTAAGATAGGTCGGATCGGTCAAGATGACCTCATCGCCAGGATTTATGATGCCATGGATGGCGATATATATGGACTCGGCGGTGCCGCCAGTGAGAGGATCTCCGTATCGGAATCATAGGACACACCGGCCTCAGCCTCCAACTTCTCGGCGATGGCCTCCCTAAGCTCGAGCAAACCCTGAAAGTCGGTATAGTGGGTATGGCCTCGATCGAGGGCCCGTCTGGCCGCCTCGATGATATGAGGTGGTGTATCAAAGTTAGGGTCTGCCGTCTCTAGTCTGATGAGACCTTCCCTACCCTTTGCCAGCTCCCGCGCCCATTCGACGGCCATGCCTTTGCCTTCTAGCCTCGCTATCCTGTTGTCCTCTCCTCGCCCCGATTTTAGCGAGAGCTGGATGAAAGTGGCAAAATGGGAGGAGAAGAGCTATACTCTTCTCCTCCCAAGCTCCAGGGCTTAGAACGGCTCTACCATGGTTAGGAATTTGAACTCGCCGCCCTCGACCGTCTTAATGACGGCGCTCTTCACAGCATCGCCGTTTTCATCCAGTGTTATCCAGCCCGTAACCCCCTCGAACTTTTCCGTTTTATACAATTCATCGGTGATGGCTTCGGGATCAACGGAGCCAGCCCGCTCGATGGCATCTACGAGAAGCATATAGGCATCCCAACCCAAGGCAGCAAAGGCATTTGGTTCTTTCTCATATTTGTCCTTGTAGAGCTCTACGAACTTTTTGGAGATCGGAGTGATAGCCCCCTTGGGGTGATAATGGGTGCTAATGCACACGCCTTCCACCGCCTCCCCGCCGATTTCGATGAGCTCCGGGGCGTCCCAAGCGTCTCCAGCCAAGAGTTTACCCTTGTAGCCAAGCTCCCTCGCCTGCTTGCAAAGCATAGCGCCGTCACCATAGTATCCTGGCGAGAAGATCACATCCGGGTTTTTGCTTATAGCGTAGGTTAATTGAGCGGTGAAGTCTGTATCGCCCGTCTGGTATGAAGTGAAGGCCACAATGCTCTTCGGATCCCCGGTCAGCTTGATAAAGTTATCCCTGAAAAAGGCGGATAGGCCGACGGAATAATCTTGGGCAACGTCCTGGATGATGGCCGCTGTTTTGGCCCCTAAATTCTCCACGGCGAACTTGGCCATTACCGCTCCTTGGAAGGGGTCGATGAAGCAGGCTCTAACATAGTATCTTTTGCCCTTGGTGACCAAGGGGTTGGTCGGCGAGCATCCGACCACCGGGATATGTGCCTTTTCAGCCACTTCTCCGCCAGCCATGGAGAGGGAGCTGCCGTAACTGCCAATCACGCCCACGACTTTCTCAGCCTCGATAAGCCGGGCCATGGCAGTAGCAGCCTCGGTCTTATCGCTCTTGTTATCCACCAGTACCACCTCTATCGGCCTGCCTAAGACCTCAGGCTTATACTCCTTGGCTAGCTCAACGCCCTCCCAGGTCATTTGCCCACCAGCGGCCATGGCGCCGGTCATAGGCTCATAGCAGCCGATTTTGATCACATCCGGTAATGGCGGTGGGGGTACCGGCGTGGGCGTGACCACGACCTCCTTCTCCTTCTCAATCACCTTGGTAACCACTACGGTCTCCACAACCTTCTCTGGCGTAGGTGCTGGGGCACATGCCGAGAGCATCAGAACGGCGATCGTCACTAGAGTGGCCAAGATCGCCCATTTATTATTCCTAAACATTTTTTCTCCTCCTCATTAAGATTCGGAAGGGACATAGCCCCCTTCTAGAGCGGATCCATGACCTACATTCCTACTTTTCAAGCTGATATTTGTTGCCTGTTACCACCTCCTTTCCAGATTGCGAGCGAAAGGTGCCTCGCTCGTCTTCCTCTGGATGCCCCCCTTTGCCCCTTTGTGACCGGCATACGTCCACAGGGCGTCCAGTTGAGCATGCGTCAGATGGTAATGGGCCAGTAGCAGGGCTTCAATCTGTTCAACGTGCCTGGCTGCCCCCCTCAGCCAGTCCAAAACTGTCTCTTCCTTGATCTCTTTGACTCGATGAATGGCAGCCAGACTGTTGCGCTCGGCCAACCATGTCAACTTCTGCACCTGTTCGGCTGGGGTATAGCAATCTGGACGGCCTATCTCAATCACAAACCCAGCGGTGATCAAACCTAAGGTCAAGCAATCTATGCGTGTTACTTCCTAGAGTTGGTCCTATCCTCCACAGTTTTTCAGCCCTTCAAGACATTCTCCCATAATTCCGTTATTCTATCTTTCTGCATTTCTCCTTGTGTTTCTTCCTCCATGCCGCGGGCCACAGTTTCGCCTACTTCAATTATAGGCTCCTTTATGGTTTTCTCCGCTAAATCCGGGTCCCTTTTTCGCAAAGCCTCCAGAGTCGGATAATGAGTTCCGACAATATAATCAGGAGCGAAATAGGCTTGGTCTGCCAGGGTGAGAAAAAGTCGCACACGCGATACAAGTCTAGACCAGGCCCGGAACAGAAGCTCATGACCAGACAACCGACAAAGTTCACGATGGAATTGAATATCTTTTTCCACGAGCATATCTAAATTACCAGAATCAGCGGCTTCTTTCATTTGACGGACGATATTCTCGAGCCTTTCGATATCCTCCGGTTGCACTCTTACAGCAGCCAATCTTGCGGCGTAGCCCTCAAGGAGGCACCTCAGGCTATATACTGTCTCTTATACACATCTGACGCTGCCGACGAAGGCTTAGGTGTAGATCTCGGTGGTCGCCGTATCATT
>CBFDTP010000059.1:0-9010 GCA_965612975.1 uncultured Dehalococcoidia bacterium
CTATAAGCGAGAGCGCATAGGTATCTCCACCCAAGGCTTTCAGCTCTTTCTCCTGCCGGGCCGTGAGGATGGCGCGCTTGGCTCCCGGGTAAGCCGGTCGGGATACCCAGTCTCCCCTCTCCTCTATGCGGTCGCACATTTCGTCTAGGAACTTGTGCAGCTTCTCCCGGTCGATCATTCTTCTACCTCCTTGTTGTAGTCTGGGTGTGCCTCAAGCCATTCTCTCCAAGCCTTTTCTGGTGCTCCTCAACCCCAGCCCATGTGCCGGGCAGTGATGAGGAAAAGAGAATCCAGGACGGAAAGTCCTCACCACAACTCGGGCACACACCTCCTACACTTTCATCAAATTGAAGAAAAGCCTGATGGCACTTTGGGCAAAGGTATCCTCTGACTATCGCCTGTTTCAGGTACTCGACATCTTTCATTTTCTCCCTCCTTTTGGTCTTGCCATGATCGGGGTCAAAGTGCCGGCTTTAAGGTCGAGGTAGAGCTGCTTCCAGGGACATGTTCCCTCGATGAGTCTTCTCACTACCTCTACTACCAGCGAGGCCATGACCTGGTTTATCACCGGCCCCTGCTCCTCCATATCGGCGCAGGACCTCTCCCTCGGTGCCTGATGGAGGAGCTCCGGCCTCTGGATGACCGGCAGGGGTAGGGCAAGGCAGCGGTCTCCCTCGAATATTTCCCCAAATGCATTGCCGATGACTATCTGGCCGTAGTCCTCCCCGTTTCCGGTGTCCACCCACCAGTTGACCTGGTAGGTCGGCCAGGGGCTGGCCCCTGAGCGGAGCATCATGAAGAGGCCGCCAGCAACCAGCTCGGCTATATCTCTTCTGGCAAGGCCGTTGTCCACACAGCCTATCACCAGCCCGGGCAGGTTGATCTTGCTCATGGCCACCGGCACGGTGGAGTAGGCCGCCGCCCTTCCGTACTTTCGAGCCAGCCTTTGGGCCAGGGCCTCGCTCTTGAACCTGCCCAGGTCCTCCCTCACGAAGTTCTGCCGGCGGAGGTTCCTCCCCTCCACCCGGTCGTGGTCCACCAGGGCCAGGGTTGCCTCCCTGGGCAGGAGCCGGCAGAGGCCTTCGGCAACAAAGCCTCCCGTCCCTCCGCAGCCCACAATGGTTACTGTGAAGGTTTCCCTGGCGAAGGAGTTGTCGAGAGCGAAGCCTTGAGCTCCTGCCATTTCTCCAGGCACCATTGCTTATTCCCTTCCCAGCTTTGCTCTCATCTTGTAGCTATCAAAGTTATTCTCCCGCTCTGGTAGGATGCGCCTCACCATCAGGTTGCGAGGCAGACACTCGTTCAACAGCTCTAGCGCCTCGTCAGATTGGAGGTCTATGTTGTCGGCATTTGCCTCGCTTAGCAGATTGCGGGCAAAATCGGCTATGGTGTACCTCATTTCTCCCTCCCTAAGCTAGAACTTCCTTGCGCATGACCTCGATCGCCGCATTGAGCTCCACGAGGTCATCCTCGTGCTCCATCCGGGGAGATATCGAGAGCCAGTCGTAGAGCTCCCGAAGCTTCTGGAATGCCTCCTCCGGAGAGAGAGGACGACAGCATCTCTCAAGCTCTTTCCTCGTCATAATTCACCCCCTTTCCTTCACTTCCTGAGGAACTGGAATTCCGTATCCCAGGTGCCCCTAAAATCGCTTGCCCAGACCTCCGTGCCTCTGGGCAATCGTCTCAGGTCCAGGAGCTCCCGGATCTTTGCCCTTGCCTCTTTCTCGTTCCTCGCATAAACATCGTGGGGATAAAATTCCCCTGGAAGCCTGAAGTAGAAATGCCTCTCCATTTCGCCTCCTTTCTAGGCAAGGATTCCTACAATGTCGGTATCCTTTCCTCGACCTCGACCGACCCCTCATGCTCCACCACCTTGAGCATGTCCCCATCCATCTGCAGGATGATGGTAGCTAGGAATCGACCATCCGGCGTGCCCACTACTATCTCACGCCCCTCTTTTGTTGCCATAATTACCTTCATCTCCACCCCCTTTCTCAGGCGAGGATTTCCTCCAACCGGATCGGGGCAAAGTATCCGTAAACCCCGACCCGGAGCTTTACCTCCGGTATCAGCTTGTCCAGCCTTCCCACCACCATGTAGAGCCTAAGCCCTTGCTCGTCCAGGTTGTCGGTCGAGCTGAAGAAGGCCGGCATTACCCCGTGGCTGTGGATGTCCAGGACCGTGTTGGGCAAAACCTCATATTGCACACCTCCGGCCTCGCCTGCCTGCATCGGCACCCTCAGCCGGTACTCTCCCTCCCAGGTGATGGCGAGGTATTTCTCCCGATATCGGTCGGCCGAGAGCATCGACAGGGCGAGCTCATAAAGTCCTTTCGGTATCCTGCCCTTCTTGAGCTTCACCTCCTCTCTCAGAGGAGAAAGCCCGCGGACTTCAGCCCCAGCGATGCTGATCGTGGCCGCAATCAGAGGGCTTTCTGCCCTGATGAAGATACCATTTCGAGCGAGAATGAAGTTGTAGAAGAGGCCCGGGCTTCCTTCCGGGCCTCCTTCTGTGTTTATGAGATAACCGACCGGTCTCATTCCACGATCTCCCTCAGCTTTCCGTATGGAACGAGATCTCCCAGCGGATATCTCTTCTTCCCGTCGAGCTCCTCCCACAGCTTTAAGAGGCTGTCGGGATGCTTCTTGGACCTCCCCTCGAATGCTGCCTCCATGGAGAAGAAGCTGCGGAAGAAGGACTCCGGTATCTCCTCGACGTTTTCCGGAAACTGGTGGGTCCCCGCACAGGTCCTGCCGTCTCCGAACAGGTTGAACAAAGGTGCGTAGTAGATCGTCTCATCCAGGCTTCTCGGCCTTCTTTTGGCGGCGAAGACCCTCGGCGGTCTTCCCGGAGAGCAGACGAAGATGAGCCCGGGCATGGGAAGCCTGAACCTCCTCGGAGGCTCGAGCGGCTTTGTCACCAGGGCGACCGGCCAAACCCTCGGCCCTCTCCAGAGCCCGACCTCGACCCCCTCCTTCCCCTGTTTCCACCAGAGGGCGTCGGGAGGGAGGAGGCCGGACGAGAGGGGAACCCTGGAGAGCAAAGCTAGGGTCACCTCCCGGGCCGACACCATCTTCGTCCTTATCACCCCTTCCTCTATGAGGTGCAGGACCGTGGCGTTCTGGTAGAAGTCGAGCCTCGCCCGGAGCCTATCCGGAGGGACCTCCAAGCTCTCCGGAAGGGCCCACTGATAGGCATGCTCCATCATTCCTCCTGGACTATGCGCTTCACTACGAAGGATCCCGGCTCGTCAGGATCGGCCTCGACTACGAAGCGAGGATCCCTTCTTATGGCCTCGATTAGGTAGCCGATGTCCACGGCAGTGGCCGATAGCAAAGGTGTGATACGTGCTATTGTCTTTTTTACCGGCTTTGCCATCTTACCTCCTCCCCTCGATGAACTTGAGAAGCTCTTCAAACCTGGCCCGAGGATCCTCCTCGAGCCACTCGACCAAGCGCCTTACTTCTTGCCATATTGCCTCGGCCTGATGCCACTGGCGGGTAAGCCACTCGACGGTTTCCCTGTCCCAATTTGGAACATCGTACCAGAAGGTTTCGTAGTCCACATCGATGAAGTAGTTTTCCGTTCCATGCCAGATGATGTCCGCCCACAGCGCAAGGCCCCGGAAGGGGGTCCCGTCGAGGGCCTCATGAAGCCTGTCGGGGGTGAAGCCCTCCTCGGGCACCCGTTCGAGAACCTCCCGGGAGACATGCTTGAGGCAGGCCTCGGCCAGCGCAGCCCTGTCCTCCTCGTAGGGACTCTCGACCAGGTAGGTGAGCAGCTGATAGCCCGGCCTCCAGTCCGACGAAATCACCTCGTACTCATCGTAGGAGACGCTTTGGAGCCGGACGGGAACATAATTTACGAGGTCAGAGTACTCCTCCCAGATCACATCATCCAGCGGGAAGTACCTGTCCTCAAAGTAGTCGGCGAAGGCCTGCATCTGCTTCACAGGGCTTTCCCTGGACAGGATATCCGCCTCCCTCTCCGGCAGGAACTCCCTCACCAGGCGCACGAATTCCCTGAACTCCTCCTCTCCCTCAAGCCGGGCGAGGAGAGAGGAGAGCGAGGGAATCCTGTACTTGTTCAGCCTCCTGGCTAAGACTTGAAGAAGCTCTTCAGACACTGCACTGCCTCCGCCGTCTCCGCCGAATAAGCCTTCGCCTCGGAGACCGCCTGATCCAGCTCCTCCGAGTAGAAGGCCACCTTATCCGGGTCGAGGTTTCCGTCCTTGCCCACCAGCTCCCAGGCGAGCTCAAAAATCTTGAGCCTCTTCTCCGGAACCTGCCTAAGAATTTCGACGAGTTCTTCCTGGCTTATCATGTCACCTCTGCTCCGGCGGCTTGTATTCCAGCCCTACCAGCTCAAATACCTCTCTTTCGGTGCGGCAGACTATTTCCCTTCCATGCTCATCGGTGAAGCCGCTTCCGTAGGCATGAAACCTCCATCCCTTTTTCCTTGCTGCCGTGGCTATCTTTATGTTGCTCTCCTTGGGACCTGTCCGGACAACGAGGGAAACGGCCCATCTGTCCGGCGTGGTCTTGAAGAGGTCAACGTTGAGCCCGCTTTCCACATGCCTCAGGAACTTGTTCCACTCTCCGTAACCGCCCCGAACCTCAAGAACGCCCCGGTTTATGAGCTCGGCTATCTTCATCTCGGTCAGGTCAAAAAGGCTGGGCTTCGGGATGTAGAGTATCTCCACATCCTTCACCCAGGGCTTTCTGCGCCTAACCGAGCCGACTACCTCTATTTGGAGGCAGGCGTCCCGGAGCTGTGAAACAAACTCTTTTGCTATCTTCTCCGCTTCCTCAAGCTTCATCCTTGCCTCCTTGCCACCCCTCCTACCTTGAAAACCTTTGAACTGGCCCGTCGGGATAAATATATGTGCTGGCTATAGGGTCGCTAGCGTTACGAGGCAACTCCTCAATTACTACATAGTTGTGATAGATATATACAACCAGCGAGCCTAACTTCTTTACAAGGTCATCGTTAAACCCCACAGCATGAGCCTTTGACCCTCGCCAGTCTCTTACCAAAACCTCCATCGCCTCGCCTCCCTTCTAGCCTTTCGTTCCCACTCGCCTTACCAGCTCGTAGACGGTGTCCTCCCCCTTCCGATGCTCCCTCACCTCAGCATTGGCAAGCTCCGGGAAGAAGTCCGCCATCATCTTCCGGATCTCATCCGGGCTGAGGCTGGGGTCGGGATCGGGGAACTCACGACCGTCGTAGACGAACACCCTTGCCATGCTTCACCTCCTTTCTACTTGATTTCGTGCCAGTCAGGCTCCGGCTCATCAAGGTGAACGACGGCTATCGTCCGCCACTCCGCATCCGGATCCCCCATGCCGAACATGCCGATCATCTTGTGCCCGTCCCGACAGTAGCTGGAAAGGATGGTCATGGTGCGAGCCTTTTCGTCGAACACGTAGGCATACTCGCACCCCCTCGCCGATGCATCCTGCTCGGTGACCACATCATCCCCTGGCTCGTTGCGGTCACCGTGGCAGTAGCACTGAGGGCGCCGGTCGGTGGGGAATTTTTCCGGCTCGGGGTGATGGTCGGTGAGCAGGTAGACATCCTCGGGCACATGGGCAAAGCGCTCGGGTAGCTCAGGACGCCCATCTTTGCCGTAATACTGGCGGTAGTGCTCCCAAACCTTCATCCCACATATGACACACCGCCTTTCCGGGTTAAGGAGGTCAACATAGCCGGGCTCCAGGGTCGGGTCGGTGCCGACGATGGTGCTCCAGCCAGCCGGATGCTCGTCGAGCAGGAGCCTGAGCATCCGGTCGAGGGGCATCCTCTGGGCCCACTCGTAGAGTGTCTTGCCCAGCCCGCTGGGATAGGAATCCCAGTGATGGTAGCGGCCGACAAAGCCGCCGTCCTCGCTCCACCGGGCGATGACGCCTCTCGTGGACATCTTCTCACCTCCTTCCTAGGTCGATTTATCTCAGGCTTTCCACCTACTCCCAGAATTCCTTGCCGAGAAGAAACTCGGCATCCTCAAGCTCTGCGGCCAAGCCGTCGAGATCTTCTCCAAGGACCTCGTGGAGCATGCCCGTCAGTTCGGCCCGGAAAGGGCGCCTGGTCAAGGCTTTCATTTTGCCATTGGTGCAGGATATCCCGTCGTAGTAGGGGCAGTCCTCGCATTCCTCCGGTCGGTCGCAGGGCTGCATTCCATAGCACGAAGGACAGCCCTCGCCTTTCCAGAAGCGGTCCCTTTCCTCGGGGGTAAACTCATGCTGGACCCCGTAGAGGTCCCACGGCTCACCACAGCGCTTGCAGTAAACATCCATCTCCTCCTCCTTTTCTTAAAAGAGTCTCAGTTGCTCATTCTTCTCTGCTACTATCTTCTTTTCATCGGGTTCACCTCCTTTCTCCCGTCGCATTCTTTCCTTCCTGACCTTAACCTTCTTTTGGTAAATCCACCGCTTAAATTCCCGCAACTGCCTTTCCTGCCAGTCATTGAGCTTCTCCACCCTCATGTCCTCAGGAACTTTATTTCCCATGTACCCGGTGCCCAGGTAGAAGTAAATCTCACCCCAGTCTCTTGCCAAAGGTACGGAGAGGGCCGCTGTGTAGAGGTATATCAAGGCTTCTAGGTCACAGACCTCGTCCCAGCTTGCTTTGCCGTTAAGGCAAGCGTTGACATGGGCAAGGCGATGGAGTGGTAATTCGGCTTTCATCCTCTCCGGGATCGTGTCCTCCCAGCCACCTGGGTAGACGATTATGGGATCGGTGAGTGCCCCGACGATCTCCTCTATGGGGTCCGCTGCCGGGGAGTCTTTGCGCCTGTTCGACCTCTTCCCCGCAGGGGTCGGCAGGTTGAAGAGACTTGCCTGCTTCATCCTTCACCTCCTCAGTAAAGAGGGGCCTATTTGGGCCATTCCCTCTCGAGCTCTCCCGTCCTGAGATTCACCTTGATGGAGAGCAGCGACTCTCCAACAGGGGCAAATGAGGCGGATGCTCTGTCGAAGAGGTCCATCACGATGGTCTTGTGATCTTCAAAGGTGAAGTGCACGGTCCGGTCGAGCTCCGAGTCAACGAAGAAATCGCTCAGGTCCTCGATGCTCTTCGCCATGCTCACCTCCTCACGAATTTTCTCTCAAGAACTCCACCTCCAGGGTTTGATTCTTATCAGGAGCCGACGAATCCGCCTCCAGGGGGACGGACGCCGGCGCCTTACCAGCACAGTTCTCCTCATACGCCTCCTCAAAGTGTTATTCCCTCTATCCGGGGATTCTTTTGCCTCAGCTTTTCAAGAAGCTTTTCCTCACCACGTTTAGGCACTCTGCAAAACCCAAGTTTCCCTTGTCTTCGCTGAAGGACGATCCTCTTCTTCCTGCTTGTGATAATGACGACCACCTGGCCTCGTGTGGTGCATCTCCGAATGTCTATCCCCTTTCTGAGAAGGAAAGACACCCAATCATTGTCCTTCACCCTAACCCTCCCAATTCAGGTATTTGAGAAGCCTCTGTTCCTCTTCCTCCCTCAGCCAGCGGACAAGCCATTCCCCTGATTGTCTAATGTAGAACCGGGGCGCATTCCTTCGGTCGAAAAGACAAACCTCACACTTTTCGGGGATATCTACCCCCTCAACCTTTGCCAGCTTCGTCCATTTCTCACTCATTGCCTACTCTGTTTGCCTCCTTCGCCCTCTGGGTCTTCCTTTGGGCCTTGGGGTGCCGATAACACTCCTGACGGTTTCTCTACTGCACTGGAGTTCTTTTGCAACCCGCTTTATGCTCTTGCCTTCAACGAAGTAGGCGTGTCTTATCCTCTCGTCCCTGTCGCCTGCCTGCCTCACCTCTTCCCTCACTTCCTCCGGGCAGTTATCCGCCGGGAAGTAGAGTGGACTTAGCGGCCTTCCTTTTGGCCTTCGTCTCTTCACCTCGACGACTAGCCCCTTGTCCACCACTTTCCTGAGCGAGGACTCTGCTTGCTTTACCAGGAGGATGAGACGATGGCATATTTCCCTTCTCGATATGCCCGGGCACTTCTTAATGAGGGCGAGGATCCTCTCCTCGCACTCCTCAGGTTCCCAGCTCCGGTAGACGGTCCGGTGAACCGGAGGAGCCGGAAGCGGGAGGCCCGGGTCACGAAGACCCCTGTCGCAGATCATCTCATGGTCGAAGACGTCGGAAAACGACACCTCACGGATGCCGTACCTCTTCTCGGCGTACTTTGAAAGCCCGTAGGCCTTCATGAACTGCCCCACCCGGGTGTTGGCCAGTTTGAAGGTCTCACGAGTCTCCAGGCCCAGGGCGAATGCCTCCCAGGCGATGGCGTGAAGCTCCTGGATGAGGTCTTCCCACTCTCCCCTATTGCGCAGGGCTTCCTTTATCCTCCAGGGGATGAAATGGGCCTTCGAGAGGCAGAGCTTTGCATGGGGATTGGCCGGACCGAGATCATACAGCATAATTCGTCCCTCCGGAGATCCTCACCGGCTTGAGGAAAAAACTCGCACCAGAATGGCCAAAATCGGGCCTTCTCCGGCCGGGGATACATTTCTTCTTATCCCCTACCTCAGAAGCCGCACCAACTCGCGCTCCGAGGGCTTAAGGTTAAGGGGAATAAAGAAGCGGCAGTCAACGAGTCCAGCGACATGGCACCTGGGGAAGAGTCTCCCCTCAACCTCGACCATCTGGCCGTTCTTGCGGGAGCAAAAGCCCTTATAGATGCAGAATCCCTTCCTCATAGAACCCCCTATCAGCAATCCTGATAAAGACCTATGGCCAAGTCTTTTTCCAGGTTGGGGTCATCGAATCCCTCGGCTGGGACAAACGCCCAGCGAAAGTGGCTGGCACCCTTCACCTTGGCTTTGTCAATGAGGTCGTTAACTAGGGAACCAACTTCGTCCTCACTCCCTTCAATTTCAACATCTAGCCTTACCACCCACTTGTTTGGCTTCATTTCTTCACTCCTTCCTCTAGCTATTAAGGCTGTCTCTTATACACATCTCCGAGCCCACGAGACTAGGCATGATCTCGTATGCCGTCTTCTGCTTGAA
>CBFDTP010000060.1:0-8769 GCA_965612975.1 uncultured Dehalococcoidia bacterium
ATAAGAAGCTCTACGGCCTCTCCATGAAATACACCCTAGAGCGACAGCCCAACCTGGACCTCAAGCAAGCCCTGGTGGAGGAAATAACCCGTGAGTTCACTGAGGAGGGCGAGTGGGTCTTAAAGGTGCGAACCAACCTTGATTGGATCTATCAAGGTAAGACGGTGGTGCTCACCACCGGAACTTCGCTGGCCGGGCGGGTGATCGTAGGGGAGAAGAGCTTTGCCGCTGGCCGGGCCGGGGAGTTTGCCGCCTATGGACTCTCCGACAGCCTTCGCCGACTGGGATTTACCCTGGGCAGATTGAAGACGGGCACCCCACCGCGCATTGATGCTCGAACCATTGATTTCTCCGAAACCATTATCCAGCCCGGCAGCCCCACCCCCCTTTACTTCAGCTTTACCCCACCTCAGGAGCGACTTAGCTTTCCATCCCCTAACCCGATCTATCCCCAGGCCGAACCGACCTCCTGGCGTCCCCAGCTTCCCTGCTACCTGGTTTATACCAATCCCACAACTCATGAGATAATTCGTGCCAACGTTCACCGCGCTCCCCTCTTCACCGGGCTTATTCAGGGAATCGGTCCCCGCTACTGCCCCTCGATCGAGGACAAGATCGTGCGCTTCGCCGATAAATCCCGGCATCCCCTCTTTCTCGAGCCAGAAGGGTGGGAGACCAGCGAGGTATACCTGCAGGGCGGGAATACCAGCCTGCCGGAGGACGTGCAGGTGGCCCTCGTTCGCTCCATCCCCGCTTTAAGGCATGCCGAGCTTATCCGGGTGGGCTATGCCATCGAGTATGACTACGTTCCCCCGAGTCAGATTCTGGCCAGCCTGGAGACCAAACTCATTCCCGGCCTCTTCCTGGCCGGACAGATAAACGGCACCACTGGGTATGAGGAGGCGGCGGGGCAGGGGCTCATTGCGGGCATCAACGCCGCCCTCAAGGTCAAGGGAAAGCCGCCGCTCATCCTGCGGCGGGACCAGGCTTACCTTGGGGTCATGATAGATGACCTGGTAACCCGCGAGCTTACCGAGCCCTACCGACTGCTCACCTCCCGGGCAGAGTATCGGCTCCTCCTGCGGCAGGATAACGCTGACCTCCGACTGACCCGGATAGGCTATGAGGTGGGCCTGGTGCCGCGTAGCCGCTATGAGGAGGTGGAGAACAAGCGCGACCTCATCGTCGAGGAGCTCAAGCGGCTGAGGAAGACCGGTGCCGAGGAATACCTCCGCCGGCCCGAGGTGAACTACGAGAAGCTCATCTCCCTGAGGATGGGGAGGCCGGACCTCCCCCCGGAGTGTCGGCAGGAGGTGGAGATCGAGGTCAAATACCGAGGTTACATCGAGCGGCAGCTTTCAGAGGTGGAGCGGATGCGGCGGATGGAGGAGCGACGCATTGATTTCCTCGATTACGATTCCATCCCCGGGCTTCGTTTTGAGGCCCGTCAAAAGCTAAAGCAATTTCGGCCTCAAACGCTGGGACAGGCCTCTCGAATCGACGGAGTTACTCCAGCCGACATCGCCGTGCTCCTGATCCATCTCCGGAGAGGTTCGCCTGCCATGGCGGGGGCTTGATGGATTTCTTCGAGGTAGTCCGCCAAAGGCGCAGCATGCGGCGCTTTGCCGCCGACCCGGTGAAGGAGGAGGATCTTCGGCTCATGCTTGAGGCGGCCAGGCTGGCGCCGAGCGCCGGGAATGTCCAGCCTTGGAGGTTCATCGTAATCCGGGATATCGAGCTGAAGGAGAAGCTAAAGGATGTGGTGGAAGCCTCCTTTGCCGGTCAGGTGGAGGCGGCCGAGGAGAAGCTTAAGGAAAAACTCGAGCGGTTGCACTTCTATACCACTTTCTTCGCCCAGGCCCCGGTGGTGATCGCGGTGGCCACACACCCTCTTCCCCCGGAGCCGCCGATAGTCCATCCCAAAAAGTCGAAGACTTTTTGGGGACCCCATAATTCATTTAGGGGGTATTATAGTCCAGGGCTGCAGAGCGTGGGGGCAGCCATAGCTCATCTGCTATTGGCGGCCACCGACCTGGGCTATGGAGGTTGCTGGGCTACCTTGCCCCTTGACTTCGCCCGGCAGGAGCTCGAGGCCTTGCTGGAGATAAAATCCCCCTGGTTCCTCACGGCTCTGGTCGCGGTGGGGGTGCCAGCCGAGGCTCCCCCTCCCCGCCCCCGCAAGCCCCTGGAGGAAATTGTCAGCTTTAAGTAGGCCAAAACCCCATTTATCGGGAGGAAGGATGAGCGTTTACGAGCTGATCTGCCGCCGACGCTCCATCAGGCGCTTTAAGGAACTTCCCCTGCCCCGGAAGGTTCTGGAGAAGTGCGTTGACGCGGCCCGACTGGCACCCTCGGCGGCCAACCTGCAGCCGCTGGAGTACCTGGTGGTGGATGAGGAAGAACTTCTGCCCCGGGTATTTGCCACCCTGAAGTGGGCCGCCTATATCAGCCCGGCTGGCGACCCTCCTGAGGGGCAGCGGCCACGAGCTTACATCGTCGTGCTCAAGCGCCGGGATGTCGGCGTGGCCCCCTCGGTTTACGATGTCGGGGCAGCGATGGAAAACCTCATCCTGGTGGCTCTGGAGGTGGGGATTGGATCCTGTCCCATCGCCAGCATCGACCGGGAAGCCCTTCGCCGGATACTGAACATCCCCGAGCACTATGAAATCCCACTGGTGCTGGCCCTGGGCTACCCGGAGGAGAGCCCGGTGGTCGAGCCATTCGAGGGTTCGGTGAAGTACTGGAAAGATGAGAGGGGAGTGTTACATGTTCCCAAGAGGAAGCTGGAGGATATTCTGCACTGGAATTCCCTATAGCTTTCAGGTCTTGAGCTACTTCAAGCCCAGGTAACGGCGCTTGGCCGTCTCATCCGCCAGGATGGTGCTGCTCTTACCGGACATAACGCATTTCCCCTGAACCAGCACGTAACCTCGCTGAGAACACTCCAAAGTCCGGCGAGCATTCTGCTCAATGATCACCACGGCCGTTCCGCTTTCCCGGATCGCCTCCAGCTTGGAGAGAATAAGGGAGGCCGCTTTGGGGGAAAGGGAAGCCAGAGGCTCATCCAGAAGCAACACCTTGGGCTTGGCCATCATCGTCCGGGCAATGGCCACCATCTGCCGCTCACCGCCGCTCAGATTGCCGGCCCAGGCCTTCTTCTTCGTTTTAAGCTCGGGGAACATCTCGTAGATCTCGTCCATGTCGGCCTTGATTCGGGCCTTATCCTTCCTTATATAGGCGCCCATCTCCAGGTTCTCTTGCACCGTGAGGTTGGCAAAAACGTTGTTCACCTGGGGAACATAGCCGATGCCCATGCTCACCAGCCGGTCTGGTTCGAGTCCGGTAACCTCTTTATCTTCGTAGAAGACCCTTCCGCTGAACAGCCGGGCAAAGCCCAGGATCCCTTTTATCAGCGTTGATTTGCCGCTTCCGTTAGGTCCCACGATGGCCACCGCCTCGCCCTCATTGGCCTTGATGGAGACCCGATGGACGATGACCACGTCCCCGTATCCGGCCTCGATCTCCTCCGCTACGAAGATGGCTGCCATTATTCCCCCAGATAGACCTCGTAAAAGACCGGCTTATCGACTATCTCCGCCGGAGAACCCTCGGCCACCACCTTGCCCTTGTCCATCAGATAGACCCAGTCGGCGAAGTCGAAGAGGATCTCCAGGCGGTGCTCGATGATGAAGAAAGTGAGCCCTCGCTGCTCACAGAGTGCCCGAATGTTCTCGTAGATCCTCCTCCCCAGGACCGGGTTCACCCCGGCAGCCGGCTCATCGAGCAGCATGAGGATTGGGTCAGCCATAAGTGCTCGACCGATCTCCAGCAGCTTCATCTGACCTCCGGAGAGCTCCCCTGCGGGTGCCAAAGCCAGGTGATCCAGCTCCAGAAAACGCAAAATATCAAGGGCTTTATCGGCCAGCTCGGCTTCCTTCTTTTGCCAGCTCCTCTTGAAGAGAAGGCCCTGAAGAAAGCCCTCCCCCTTATTTCCCCTGGCTGCCAGCAACATATTGTCCAGCACCGATAGCTGTCGAAAAAGGCGAGGTATCTGAAAGGCATTGGCCATGCCCTTGGCATAAATTGCGTGAGGTGGTAGCCCATCAATGCGTTCGCTATCCAGATAGATGCTGCCCTCATCCGGGCGATAGATCCCGAAGACGGTATTGAAGAGGGTGGTCTTGCCACTCCCATTCGGCCCGATGAGGCCGGTGATGCCCCCACGGCGGACGTCCAGGGTCGCCCCGTCAACCGCCCGCAGTCCGCCGAAGCTCTTCCTTATTTCCCTGATTCGAAGCAGTGCCTCCATAACCTCAGGAGCTCCCCGAGCTTTTGGCCCGGGCCAGTGCCACCTCCTTCGCCTTCGTCTTCACCTCGCTTTCCTTGAGCAAGCCCTGAGGGCGATACATCAGAACGAGGATGACGGCTAAACCCAACAATATATATTGTAAGTTATAGGGGTCAACTGGTAAATGGACGAAGTCCTTGGCTATTCGCGTTCCTCGAATGAAGACCTCCACCACCAGGGCACCGAGCAAGGCGCCGCGGGTATTTGCCGGACCGCCGAGGATGATCATCGTCCAGGCCCAGAAGGTCACCATGGGCATGAACATGTCGGGGGAGATGAAGCGTAGGTGCTGGGCATAAAGGCCACCGGCCAGCCCGGCCAGCGCCGAGCCGAGCATGAATACCTGGGCCTTATACTTGAGCCTATCCTTGCCCAGGGCCTCGGCCGCTATCTCGTCTTCCCTAATCGCTCGGATTACCCTTCCGTACGGTGAATTGGTCAGGTATTGTAGAAAGACGAAGGAGAGAATGAGGCAGAAATAGACCAGCGCTGCATCGCCCAGGGCCAGGGCTCGGTTGGATGCCCCTGCCCAGCTAACGGCCGCCGGAACGGGGGTGCCCCACACCCCACCGGCGATCCAGCGTTCCGCCTTCACCACTATTCGCAGTATTTCTCCCAGGGCCAGGGTAGCTATCGCCAGATAATCCAGCCTCAACCTTAAGGCAGGAAGGGAGACGGCCAAGCCCAGCGCCGCCGCCAGCAGAGCCCCGCCGAGGAAGCAGAAGACCAGGGGAATCCCAAACCGAGCCATTACGGCGAAGACATAGGCTCCTACCAGGAAGAAGGCCACCTTGCCGAAGTTAACCAAGCCAGTGAACCCGAACTCTAGGTTCAGGCTTAGGGCCAGGATGCCGAATATCCCGACGAAGATGATCACGTCAAAGAAGTACATCAAAAGGTCCATTTAAGTTCCTCCAAAACTTCGGGCCAGCCCCCTCGGTCGGAAGATCAAGGTTAGGATGAGAATAATAAAGGCTATTGCCATGCGATATTCGGTCGAAATGCCCAGGTTGGCCAGAAAAACCACCCCGATATTCTCCGCAAAGCCGATGATGTAGGCGGCGGCGATCGCCCCATAAAAACTTCCCACCCCACCGAGTATGGTCACGGCGAAGGCGGGAAGAAGGATCTCCCACCCCAGCAGGGGGTCGATTTTGGCCATCGCCCCCTTAAAGAGTCCCGCTACCCCGGCCAAGGCCGCGCCCATGAACCAGGTGGTCAGGGTAACTCGGCTGATGTTGATTCCCGAGGCCAGGGCCAGGTCCGGATTGAAGGAAGTGGCTCGAATGGCCTTCCCCAGCTTGGTCTGGGTCAACATGAAGTGCATCACCCCGGCCAGCACCAGAGCTGCCAGGATGATCCAGAGCCACAGGCCGGTTACCCTGACGGGGCCGATATCGAACGAAGCCCAGGTAACCCGATATGAAAGCGGGGCCCAGCCCCATATCTGTCCCATTATATGCCGCAGCACCAGCCCCAGTCCTATTGAGGCGATCGCCAGGTGAATCATCGTCGCCCCCCGCTTTGCCAGCGGCTCGAAGATCCCCCGATAGGATAGAACGCCGACGATCCCCGAGCCCAGAAGGGCGGCCAAAATTCCGAATGGGTAACCCCAGCCCAGCTGCTGAGTCACCAGGTATCCTAGAAAAGCTCCCAGGGTAACGAACTCAGCATGGGCTACATTGGGGAACCGAGAAAGCCCGTAAGTGGACGTAAGGCCGACGGTGGCAATGAAATAGAGGCTTCCGGTAACGACTGAGTTAAATAAGACCTGTCCCCAGTTGATCACTGCTCAAAACCTGACCGCCTGCATTTTACGAGGATCCAAAGATCATCGGAAAAATTGCCCAGTAAAACCGGCTCTAAAAATAAGGAGCCGCTGGGGACCTAACCTTTTTAACCGGAATTGGCTTTCCCTTCCCTATATAATCGCTTTAATTTAAGCCTACCGATCCTGATTTGTCAAGGATGCCCCTTTCTCAAAGCTGTGGCGTTTAGCCGGAGATCGCCTGCGCCACCAGCTCGGCGATATCCAGGGGTCGGAGCTCTTCCTCCACCTTCTTCGCCTTGACGGCGTCATCGAACATCTGCAGGCAGAAGGGACAGGCAGTGGCCAGTATTCCTGCCCGGACCGCTATGGCTTCCTCCAGGCGCAGATAGCTTATCCGGGTGCCCGTCTCCTCGATCCACATCCTCCCTCCACCACCCCCGCAGCAGAAGGCCTTCGCCCGATGACGCCTCATCTCCACCGGCTCTGCCCCGGCAAGTTGCTTTAGCACCCATCTGGGCTCATCGTAAATATCGTTGTAACGCCCCAGGTAACAGGAATCCTGGTAGGTCACCCTCTCGGTCAAGTTCCGGCGAAGCTTCAGCCTTCCCGAACGAATCAGCTCAGCCAGGTACTGAGTGTGGTGCACTACCTCAAAATCGCCGCCAAACTGCGGGTACTCGTTTTTGAGCACGTTGAAGCAGTGGGGACAGGCGGTCACTATCTTTTTCACTCCGTACTTCTTCAGGTTCTCGATGTTTTGCTGGGCCAGGATCTGGAAGAGATACTCGTTTCCCAGCCGACGCGCCGGGTCACCGCAGCAGGTCTCCTCCGTGCCCAGGATGGCAAACCGGACCCCAGCGGCCTGAAGGATGCGTCCCATGGCTGAGGCTATCTGGCGACTCCGGTCCTCCAGGGCCTCCGTACAGCCGACCCAGTAAAGGATCTCAAAGTCGCCATCGGCCTCCGATAGTTCCTTGATCCCTAGCTCTTCCGCCCAATCGGTGCGGGTAAATCTGGCCCCGCGCCAGGGGTGTCCCCGCTGCTCAATTCCCCGCAGCGCCTCCATGGCCGTCTCCGGCAGGCTTCCCCGCTCCATGACCAGATTGCGCCGCAACTCCACCATCCGGTCAATGTGCTCCACGAAAACCGGGCAGGCCTCCTCACAGGCCCGGCAGGTGGTGCAGGCCCAGACTTCCTCCTCGCTCAGCACCTCCCCGAGCAACTCCTTTTCCTCCTTTGGGCGCTGCTTCTTCAACCACCAGGAAGCAAACCTTGGAGGCTCGGCTCGGGCGACCATGAGTTCCTTCAGCTTCTCATTGACCAGCTTCGGATTCAGCGGCTTGCCACTCAGGTTGGCCGGACAGTTATCGGAGCAACGTCCACAGCGGGTGCAGGCATCCAGATCAAGAAGCTGCTTCCAGGTCAGGTCTTCAAGCTTGCCGGCCCCAAAGGTCTCCATCTCCTCCAGGTTGAGCAAGGGGACCAGCGCTCCCTTAGGCGAAAGCTTCCGCAGGAAGATATTGAGCGGGGAGACCAGGATATGGCTTAGCTTGGAGAAGACCAGGCAGGCGTAGATCAGGGTCCCCATCGCCAGGACCATGTGGAACCACCAGAGGGCCTGGTACCAGCTAAGGTCAACTCCTCTGAAGGTCTGGAAGAAGGCGAAGCCGAGGAAGCTCCAGCGAGCCCACTCGGCCGGCGGATTGGCCACGGCCATCCGCAGCCCTTCGACGATGAAGCCGGTGAGCAGGATGAAGAAGAGAAGGCCCAGCACCACGGCATCATCCAGCAGATTGTCCAGTCTCTCCGGTCTCTGGACATATCGCCGGAAGAGGGCCAGCAGAACGCCCACCAGGGCCAGCACGCCACCGAGGTCGTTGAGGAAGGAGAAGGCAAGATAGACGTTGCCGTGCATGAACTCGACCACATAGTGAGAGACGAAATCCATCAGTGCCCCGAGCAGAAGCAGGGCAAAGCCGGCGAAGATGAGGAAATGCATTATGCCCGGATAAGGGTCGCGAAGAAACCTTCGGTGAAAGATCAGGTCCACGATGGCCAGAAAGATAAAAGACCTAATCCTTTCGCCCAGCTTATCCAGCCGGTTCTCGGGCCTTCCCAGCTTCCACAACTTCGCCCGCCGGCTCAATGCCCAGACCAGGGCCACCACCACCAGAGCTGCCAGCAGGTAAACCACCCAGCCAAATGGTATCTGCCAGAAAATCTCCCGTTGTGCTTCCATAGCACCTCCTACAGCTAACAGGCCAAACGTATTTTAGCCCAGGCTTATAAATCTTGTAAAATCTTTGCCCTTGAACCCCAGAGCTTTCCGATTTAGAATTAAGTCAGCCTGAGGGGATTCACCAGAGATGCTGGAATCGCTCACCGAGAAGCTTTCGGCCATCTTCAAGCGGCTGAGCGGTAAGGGAAGGCTCACCGAGAAGGATGTGGACGAGGCCCTGCGCCAGATAAGATTGGTGCTCCTGGAAGCCGACGTCAATTTCAAGGTGGTGAAGGACTTCGTCTCGCGGGTGCGGGAGCGGGCGGTGGGGGCCGAGGTTCTGGAAAGCCTGGCTCCGGCGCAGCAGGTGGTCACTGTCTCTTATACACATCTGACGCTGCCGACGAAGGCTTAGGTGTAGATCTCGGTGGT
>CBFDTP010000061.1:0-8334 GCA_965612975.1 uncultured Dehalococcoidia bacterium
TGATACGGCGACCACCGAGATCTACACCTAAGCCTTCGTCGGCAGCGTCAGATGTGTATAAGAGACAGATCTAGCCCCTTGGCGACCATCTGTGTTCCGACGAGGATATCTGCCTCGTGATTCTGAAAGCGGTCCAGGATCTGCTCGTGGGAATGCTTCCCCCGGGTAACATCCCGATCCCAGCGAAGCACCTGGGCAGCGGGGAAAGCCTTTCTCACCTCTTCCTCCAGCCTCTGCGTCCCTAGGCCGAGGAACTTTATTCGCCGGCTCCAGCAGCGGGGACAAGCTGAGGGAGGTCCGGTGCGGTAGTTGCACTGGTGGCAAAGGAGTTCCCCTTCCACTGCATGGTAGGTTAAGGTTACCTCACAGTGAGGGCAGCGCAGCACGAAGCCACAATCCCGGCACTGCACGAAGGAGGCCGTCCCCCTTCGGTTTAAGAAGAGGATCGCCTGCTCCCCGGCTTCTAAGGTCTCCCGGAGTTCCTGGAAAAGGCTCCGACTGAAGATGCTCCGGTTCCCCTCTTTAAGCTCTCGACGCATATCCACTATCTCCACCTGGGGCAAACGAGGTTGGAGCCCGAGCTGCGGAACTGCTACCCTTCGAGGTAGCTCCAGTAGCTTATATCTCCCTCTCCTCGCCCGATAGTAGCTCTCCACATCGGGGGTAGCACTGCCCAGGATGACCACCGAGCCGGTGAGCTCAGCGAGCTTTAAGGCCACCTCGCGGGCATGATATCGCGGTGAGCTTTCCTGCTGCTTGTAGGTCCATTCATGCTCCTCATCCATCACAATGAGACCCAGGTTCGGCTGCGGGGCGAAGATGGCCGACCGGGGGCCGATCACCACATCAAACTCCCCACTGCGGATGCGGTGCCATTCATCAAACTGCTCCCCTGGCGAGAGCCGGCTGTGAAGCACTGCTACCCGATGGGGAAAGCGGGAAGCAAACCGGGAGACGGTCTGGGGGGTGAGGGCTATCTCCGGAACGAGCACGATGGCCTTTCGGCCCTGGGAGATCGTCTCTGCCAGGGCTCGGAGGTAAAGTTCCGTCTTGCCGCTTCCGGTCACCCCATGGAGCAGGAAAACATCGCCTTCTCCGCGGTGGATGGCCTCCCTGAGGGGTAACCAGGCCCTCTCCTGGTCAGAGGTAAGCTCCGGGGGAGCAGTCGGGATTAAGGCGAGGTGCGCCAGGGGGTCGCGATGAACTCGCAACCTCTCTACCCGGATGAGTCCCTTCCTCTCCAGGGCTTTAACCGCGCTCGCCGAAACCTTGAGTTGCCTCCTCGCCTCCGAGGCCTCAAGCCTTCCCTCCGCCAGAAGCAATTGCAAGAGTTCAGCTTGCTTAAAGGCCCTTCTCTTCCTGAGGCGCTCAACCTCCGGTGATATTTGCTCAGCGGAAAGAGCCAGGGAGAGGTAGGGCACGAGCCTTGGTCCCACCCTAGGCCTCTCCAGTTCCTGACTCCGGAGCACCAGCCCTCTCCGGGAGAGCTGCGCCAGATGCGCTTCCGCCCGACTTACCTTTCGCTTGATCCGCCGGAACTCCATCTTCCCGTGCTTCAACAGCAAACGGAGCACCCGCCGTTGCTCCGGTGGAAGCCCTGATAATACGTCCTCGGATATCTCAGGGGCCGGCTGGAAGAAGGTGAGCACCCTTCGCTCAAATCCGGGGGGAAGCATCAGGGCGGCGGCATCAAACAGTGGTGAGAGGTAATTTTCACTGATCCAGGATGCCAGCTCAAGCTGGTGTGGTGCAAGAAGGGGTTCCGGGTCGATGACCTCCGCAATGGGGCGTGTTTCCTCAATTTCGGATTGATCAGTTAACCCGAAGACAACTCCCTGTATCACCCGTGGCCCAAAGGGGACCCAGACGGCACAGCCCGGCTTCAGCCTTGCTCCAGGAGGTATAGTGTAAGTGAAAGTCCTGGGCCGGCGCAGCGGGCAGTTAACCGCCACCTCAGCATACCGCATCACAACCCCAGGGCCTCTGTCCCGCCAAGTTCCTGCAAAAGGGCTTCCGGCCGCTTAGCAACGGGATAGTGCCTTCTCAGATTCAGATCTACTTGGCCCTTATCTTCGCCCGAGTTTTCCGCCCGCTGAGGCCGCGAAGATAGTAAAGCTTCGCCCGCCGAACCCGGCCGTGCTGTAGAACCTTGACCTCTTCCAAGAGAGGCGAGTTAAGGGGGAAGGTGCGCTCCACCCCCACCCCCTGGAAGATCTGCCTCACGGTGAAGTTGGTCGGCCTCTTGCGGATCACTATCCCCTGAAACGTCTGGCTCCTCTCCCGCCCGGCCTCGGAGATGCGGAACTTGACGCTCACCGTATCTCCCGGCTTTATCTCGGGGATGTCCGTCCTGGGGTTGGGATTGAGCAGCTCTCGCAGATCCATCAGCTACTCCTTCTCCGGGGGCGCCGGATTGACCAAGCCCGCCCCCAGGGTTTTGGGAAAGATGGTGATGAGTTCCTCCACGCCCCAGGGACCCGCCTTTGTCCAGTCCTTGAAGATGGACTTTGCTCGGATGGGGTCGGAGAAGAGCGTTATCTCCCCACCACTGACGCGGAAGATATGACCGTTTATGTTCCAGGCCTCCTCCGTGGCCAGGTAGGCGACAAAGGGACCAACGCACTCCGGTGGAGGCATGTTTATCAGCTCTTCAAGCCTCTCCTTGCTGATAAGCCCGGCCTCATATCGCTTCTTGAAACCGGCGATCACCTCCGGTGAAGCGCTGAATCGAGTGGCAGCCTCGGGAGCGATGGCGTTACAGGTCACTCCATATCTCCCCATTTCCCGGGCCACCGCATAGGTGAAGCCAACCACGCCCGCCTTGGCTGCTCCATAGTTAGCGTGGCCTACGGTGCCATAATAGGCATCAGAGGTCATGTTAATGATCCTCCCCCACCTCTGCTCGCGCATAAAGCCCGCCGCGTGACGAGTGCAGTTGAAGGTCCCCTTAAGGAAGGAATTCACGCAAATATCCCAATCCTCTTCGGTAAGATTCCAGACCATGCGCGGACGGTCGGCTCCGGCACAATTGACCAGGATATCAACCCCCCCGAACTTGTCTATCGCTGTCTTGATCAGCCTCTCCGCCTCATCAAACTTCGATACATCGCCGAAAAAGGGAACCGCTTCCCCGCCCGCCTTCCGAATCTCCTCCGCCGTGGTCTCGGCATCGCCACCTTCAGTCCCTGGTCGGCGGTTATTGGTGACCACCTTGGCCCCTTCCTGAGCTAAGGCCAGGGCGATGGCCTTCCCGATGCCCTGACCGGAGCCGGTCACCACCGCCACCTTTCCTCTTAGCCTTTCACCCATTTCCGATCGTCCTCCTTTCCTAATGGCAAGTTTACCAGTTTGCCCATATTTTCCCTAAAATCTTACCTCGGGAAGAGACACAAGTCAATCAGTCATAATTCCAGCCCCGCAGCAGCTCTTCGCCTTCAGGGTAAACCCGGTGAAGCAGGAGTTGCAAACTTTTTGCGGAGCATTATACTTTAGGTTAGTGCAGAACAGCGCTGAGCGCATCATCTTCCTGGGGACAGCGGGGGCCAGGGTAATGGTGGCCAGTCAAATTCTCGCCTCCGGTGGCCTCTGGCTAGACCTTGGCGGCACGCAAATGCTTCTCGACCCCGGCCCGGGGACGCTGGTGCAGGCCGCTAAAAGAAAGCTTCGACCCTCAAAGCTGGAGGCCATCATCCTCTCTCACCGTCATCTGGATCACGCCGCCGATGTCAACGTCATGATCGAGGCCATGACCGAGGGAGGATTGAAGCGCCGAGGTTTGCTCTTTGCCCCCCGCGATGCCCTGGAGGACGACCCGGTAGTATTACAGTACTTGCGCCCGGCGCTCGAACGCATTGAGGTTCTTCAGCCGGGCGGAGTCTACAGGGTTAACAACATCACCTTTAAAGCTCCGCTTCGACACCAGCACCCGGTGGAGACCTACGGGCTCCTGTTCCAGACCCCGAGGCATAGCTTCGCTTATATCGCCGATACCCGATACTTTGACCAGCTCTGTGAGGAATATCGGGCCGAGCTCCTCATTCTCAACGTGGTGAGGCTCGAGCCGGGAGGGCCATTCGATCACCTTTCGGTGCCGGACGCGGGCAAAATCATCGGCAAGATTAGGCCCCGGACGGCCATCTTGACCCACTTCGGCATGACCATGTGGCGAGCTAAGCCCTGGGAAGTAGCTCAGAGGCTCCAGGAGGAGACCGGCGTTCGGGTACTCGCTGCTCGAGATGGTCTGGTCTTCGACTTGGCCCAACTGGAATAAGATGGAGTCCCCAGGAGAGCTAATTCGACGAGTCCTGAAGGAAAGCGCAGCTAATGAGCCGCGGATAGATTTCCTCCTCCGGGCGGAGAGAGGAATCGGGGAGGCAGGTGGGAGGCTGGGGGTCTTCGCCTCCGCCTTTGACCCCTTGACGCGGGCTCACCTCGAGATCCTCGAAAAGGCTAAACAGAGGGTGGATGAAATCCTTCTGCTTGCCGACCGTCAGAATGCCGACAAACAGAGCTCCTACGCCTCTCTTGAGGATCGACTGTATATGCTGCTGGAATTCTTCCGTGACCAGGATCGGGTGAGCCTGGGCCTCTCCAGTCACCCCCTCTTCCTGGACAAGCTAAGAGCTCTCAAGAAGGTCTATCCCCCGGAGACGAGCTTCTACTTCCTGGTCGGCTACGATACGATCGTCCGAATTCTGGACAAGAAATACTACCGGGATCGGGAGGCCGCTCTGGAAGAGCTTTTCCGGGGCAGCCAGTTCCTGGTGGCCCCGAGGGCTGGCCGGGGTAAAGAAGACCTGGTCCGGCTTTTCCAGATGGCGGAGAACGAGAGATTTTGGGAAAGGGTGCATCTGCTGGAAATTTCCGAGTTCGCCTCCTCCCTTTCCTCCACCCTGGCCCGGGAGAAACTGAGGAGGGGGGAGGACGCTCGAGATCTGGTGCCTGACCGCATCCTGAAGCTCATCAAGAAGTTAAAGCTTTATGGAGGCTGACATGCTGGAGGAAAAACACGTGGTGACCTGTTTCCTGGAATATGAGGGGAAGATCTGCCTCCTGAAGAGAAGTCGACAGGTTGGTACCTATCGTGGAAGGTGGGCTGGGGTAAGCGGCTATCTTGAGGAGGGAAACACGCCTTACCAGCAGGCCCTGGAGGAACTGGGGGAGGAGGCCGGGCTGGCCGAGGAAGACCTTGAGCTCTTGAAGGTCGGCGAGCCGCTGGAGGCCATAGATGAAGAGCTGGGAAGGAAATGGGTGATCCACCCTTTCCGCTTCCGGCTCCTGAGCCCGGAGAAACTGCGAATAGACTGGGAGCACGCGGAGCTCCGGTGGATCAAGCCGGAACAGATCGTCGAGTTTGAGACCGTGCCCAAGCTGGCCGAGACCTGGGAGAAGGTGAAATGAACGTCGAGGTAAGCAAGGGCATCGAGGCCATAAAGAGGGAAAAGATTCAGGGAGCCGGTTGGCTTTCCCGGGAGGCGCTTAAGGTACTGGGGCTGGCTGCCAGGACAAGCCAGGCTCGCGAGAGGGATGAATTACTGGCCGAACTGAAAGAGGTGGCCCGAGAGCTGGCCAACGCCAGGCCCAGCATGGCCCCTATAGCCAACAGCGTAGCTCGACTATTCTACGAGTGCTCTAACCTCGCCGAGCCCGATCTACATTCCCTGCGAGAATTTGCCCAGCGTCGGGCCCTTGAACTGGCCCAGGCCCTGGAGCAAGCGGCCTTTAGGGCAGCCGAGCAGGCCGCCAAACTGATCGAAGAGGGAGATCGAGTCATGACCTGCAGCTACAGTTCGGTGCTCCTTCAAGCTCTCCGGAAGGGGAGAGGGGAGAAGTCCTTCGAGATCCTCATCGCCGAGTCTAAAGTTGATGAAAAATACGGTGAGCTGCTGGCTCGAGAGCTAACCTTGGCTGGAATCCAGCCTCAGGTCATCCCCGACAAGGAGATAGAGCACTATGCCTCTCAGGCCAGCCGAGCCCTGACCGGGGCTGACAGCGTCATCGCCGATGGCACGGTGATCAATGGTAGCCCTACCTATCGGCTGGCCCTGGCGGCCAGCCGAAGGGGAATCCCCTTCCATGCCGTCTGTGAGCTGAACAAATTCAGTCCCCAAAGCCCCCGGCTAGAGAGGGGGTTCGATGAAATTCCCCCTACACTGGTCAGCGGCATAATCACCGAGGTGGGCTTGATAAGGACCGATGAGGTAAATAGGCGGATGGCCGAGATAAGGAAGCACCTCCGGGCCCTCTGGGGCTAAAGGAGCGGGAAGTAGTTCATGCGCAGGAAGGCGAAGTTCTCCCGCACCTTGTCCCTTCCCCGGATAAGATCCCCAAACTCGGTGCTGTGCCCGGGCAGAATGTATTCCACATCGAGTTCCGATAGCCGCTGAATGCTTCTTCGAAGCTCCTTCCCATTTCCGCCCGGCAGGTCAGTCCTCCCCACCCCACCATAGAACAGGACATCACCGGTGAAGAGAACCTTGTTCTTGGGCCAATAGAAGCAGAGGGACCCTGGGGTGTGGCCCGGGGTATGAAACACCTGGAGGGTTAGCTTCTTCTCGCCCTGCCCCAGGCTGAGTTCCCCCTCCTGGAGGTAAAAATCCGGCTCGAAGTCAGCCGTCAGGCCAAGCATCCCCACCCCATGAACTCGCCGAAACTCGTCCTCCTCACCACTTAAGGCGATCAGTGCCCGGCCAATTCCTCCCTCCCCGCAACTCCTCTCCACAATGGCCTTGTTCGCCTGACAATGATCTGGATGGCTATGCGTGTTAAGGATCAGTCCGACCTCCTCTGGCCTTATGCGGTCAAGGGACATCTGATTGAGGAGAAACCCTAGACAGTGCTCGCCGAGCTCGTTCACCACGTGTCCGGGGTCTATCAGAACATGTGGCCTTTCCCCGCGGAGGACATTGGCAAAGAGGTAAGTATGGCAATTGTTGCCCCGACCCCGCCAGGGATAGGCATACAGATTCTCCATCAACCTCATCTCGCCTGGCAGAAACGCCGAGCAAATTTTAAAACCTGCCCCGCCCAAAATCAAGGCAATCGGTCGAATTGAAAATGGCTCGGGTTGAAACCTATAATAAACCAAGTGAAATTAGATCGGCTGACCGATTGGATCCTTCCCTCACCCCCGCTAGGCCTTAAGATGCGGAGGCTTAGGGATCTCCAGGCCCAAATTCGGGCAAGGCTTTCCAGTGAGCCGAACCCAGGAAGCAGAAGTCAACTCGAGCTGGAGGTCGCCGAGTGGCTCTTCGAACTGGTGCGAGCCAATATAAAGCGCGGGAGGGCCTTCGAGCTGGAAGAGGTTTTGGCAAAAAGAGAGGCTGATTGCCTGGGATATGCCCGGCTGCTGGCTTTCCTTGGCTCCAGATTCGACCTGGATATGGGCGTGGTGGAGGTCATCATCGATCTTGCCGGTCGGCATGTTCCCCATCATGCCAATCTGCTAAATCTATCCAGCGGCGGGCTCCGCCTCCTCGACCTCTGGTATGCCTCCCCCAACATAAGTCATCGTCGAATAGGGGCCCTCGCCGACGGGAAGCTCAGAGACCTGGATTGGGAGGAACTTCCCTCCATAAGCCAACTCCGGGGTCTCCCTCGGCATTGCCTTCGAGCGATAACCCTCTATATTCGTGGAAACCGCTGCCTGGAAAGAGACGAGCTGGACGAAGCCATAAAGCTTTACTCCCAGGCGATCAGACTCTACCCTCAGAACAGCCGGGCTTTCTACAATCGGGGGGTGGCCTTTGAGAGGAAGGGGGACCGGAGAAGGGCCGAGGAGGATTATCGCCGAGCCCTCTCCGATGAGGCCAGCCTAGCTCGAGTGCTGGCGAGGGTGGAGGAGCTGGAGAAGCTGATAGAGCTCGATGCCAAGGGGCTGAGCCGGGAGGAGCAGGAGGCCTATCTTCTGCACAAGGGCTTCAGGACAGGGACCGAGCTCTCGGCCGAGGAGGTCGCCCGGAGGTTAGGAATGCCACTAAAGCGGGTGAGGCAGGTGCTCTGCCTTCTGGAGAAGACATGATCCAGGAGTTCGCCCCAGCCAAGTTAAACCTTACCCTGGAGGTACTTGGCCAAAGGCCCAATGGCTGGCACGAAATCTGCTCCATCATGCAGACCATCGACCTGGCAGATGAGCTGACTCTTCAGGAAGCACAGGATCTGGAACTGTTCCTCGACTGCTCCTCTCTCCCGGCCTGGGATGGCCTGCGGACCTTTAGCTTGCGCCCCGAGGACAATCTGGCCTACCGGGCGGCCATGCTTTTGCAGGAGGCAACTCCTGGACGGCCGGGGGCTAAGATATGGCTTAAAAAACACATCCCCTCGGCAGCCGGGCTC
>CBFDTP010000062.1:0-8261 GCA_965612975.1 uncultured Dehalococcoidia bacterium
ACAGCCTCAGGAAGCATGGAGTTGAGGTGATATCCATCACCGAGCCGGTTGAGGACACCCCTACAGGCAAGCTGCTGGAAGCGATGATAGAAAGCCTGGACGAGTTCTACTCCGCCAACCTGGCTCAGGAGGTGAGGCGAGGCCTGAGGGAGAGCGCCTCGCGGGGGTTCTACGTGGCCAGTGCCACCCCTTACGGTTACCGACGGGTAAAACGGTACAGAAATTTCCCCTGGCGGCGATGAAGGACGGGAACAAGGAAAGGCCCAGGCTTGAGCCCGACCCTCATCAGGCACCCATCGTTGCCCGCCTCTTTCGGGAGGTGCTGGAAGGCAAGGGCCTCAAGGAAATCATCCGGGGCTTAAATGGGGAGGGAATTGCCGGCCCCCGCGGCAGGGGGTGGACAAAGACCGGCCTCTACTGGATCCTGACCAACGAGATCTATACCGGGACCTTTGTCTGGGGCCGCACCCGCTCGGATGGCCGGCCCCCTGAGCCTATTAGAGTAGAGGGGGCTTGTGAGCCTATAGTGGACCGGGAGACCTTCGAGAAGGTCCGGTCGATACTCAGGGAAAGAGCTCCGGCCTTCTCTCACCCCAGGCGGACTTCCAGCCCCTACCTGTTAAGCGGCATCGCCCGCTGCGGGATATGCGGCCGGGCCATGGTGGGCCAGGAGGCCAAGAGCGGCAAATTTGCCTATTATGTCTGCGGCACCCTTCTTAAGAAGGGTGCCGGCACTTGCAATGCCCCTTACCTCAATGCCAAAAAGTTCGAGGGGCTGGTCATCGACAAAATAAAGGAGCACATCCTTACCGAGGAGAACCTCAGGGAGCTGGTGAAGCTGGTGAATGAAGAGATGGACGCAGCGACGAAGGACTATAAGGAGAGGCTGCGGGGCATCGCGGGGGAACTGGCGGATGTGAGGCGCCGCCTGGATCGGCATTATGAGGCTCTGGAGACCGGCATGCTCAGTCTGAGCGACCTAGCGCCCAGAATCCAGGCCCTGCGCCACAGGCAAGAGCATCTGGAGGCGGCTGAGGAGGAACTCGAGGGGAGGCTTGCGGGCAGGAAGGCCGAGTTGGCCAGCCTTGAGGTGGTGACCCGCTATGTGGAGGATTTAAGGGAACTCCTCAGCCAGAGCCCGCTTACCGAGAGGAAAGCCTTTATCAAAAGCTTTGTCAAGGAGGTCTTGGTCACCGGCAAGGAGGTAGTGCTAACATACACGATACCACTGCCGCCGGAAGGAATACTGAAGGAGCATGCAGAGGTTCTGCCTATTATACAGTCTGGTGGGCTCGGCAGGATTCGAACCTGCGACCAACCGGTTATGAGCCGGCCGCTCTGCCGCTGAGCTACGAGCCCAAGTTGCTAAACATAAAGGGTCCCCGCAAAACTAAGATTTTACGGAGCACTAAAAGTATATTCCAGTATGGGGCCCTAGTCAATCCTCTCCAGCACCGTGGCTGCCCCCTGGCCCATCCCCACACACATGGTGGCCAGGCCAAAGCGGGCTCGACGACGCTCAAGCTCATGGACCAAGGTGGTTACCAGCCTCGCCCCAGTGCAGCCCATGGGGTGCCCCAGGGCTATTGCTCCACCGTTGGGGTTCACCTTCTCCTCCGGCAGTCCCAGTTCCCGCATGCAGACCAGGGCCACCACAGCAAAGGCCTCGTTTATTTCCGCAATATCAACGTCGGCTGGGGTGAGCCCGGCTCGCTCCAGCGCCTTCCTGGCCGCCACCACTGCCCCCAGCCCCATGAGCTTAGGGTCCACTCCGGCCACGGCCATCGAGCGTATCTTAGCTTTAGGCTTCAGCCCCAGAAACTCGGCCTTCTCCCGAGAGGCAATTAGCAGAGCGGCCGCGCCATCGCTGGCAAAGGAGACCGTGGCCGAGGTGACCGTGCCACCAGGCTTGGTCACCGGTGGAAGGGCCGCCATGAGCTCCAAGGAGGTATAGGGACGCGGATTCTGATCCCGGTCAATCAGCCTTCGCGAGCCATCATCTTCCACAACCTCCACGGGGACTAACTCCTCCCGGAATCGACCCTCCTCCTGAGCGGCCACCGCCTTCTGGTGGCTCTTTAAAGCAAATTCCTCCTGCTCCCTTCGGGAGATCTGATAGAGCTCGGCCAGATTCTCCGCCGTGAGTCCCATGGAAGAGGAGGAGGGATCAACAAAGTCAAACCGACGCGGGTGAAGGTTGGCCCCGGTGCCCTCCGGCAGATGGGTCATGCTCTCAATCCCTCCGGCGATGAAGAGCTCTCCATTCCCGCTGAGGATCGCCTGGGCCGCACTGTGTATGGCGGTCATCCCGGAGGCACACTGGCGGTTGATCGTCTGGGCCGCAACGCTGAACGGCAGGCCGGCCATGATGGCGATGTATCGAGCGATGTTCATCGCCTGCTCACCGGTCTGAGTGGCACAGCCCAGGATGACGTCCTCCACCTCCTCTGAGGGAACTCCAGTTCGCCGAAGAAGTTCCCGAATCACGAGGATGCCCAGCTCATCGGAGCGAATGTTCCGGAACCAGCCCTTCTCCGGATGAGCCCGAGCTATTGGGGTGCGCAAGGCTTCAATTATGAGAGCTTCCCTTTCCATGCTTGCCCCGGCTTTTCAAACGGATTATAATTCGGGAGAATTGCGGCGGTCAATTTCTTTCCGTGACTTAACCTGTGAGCTATTCCAGCGTTTCAATTAAAGGGCTTTTTCCGGAGGAGGAAGCGAATGAAGAACTGGAGCAAGGCACTGCTGGCCCTTTTGTTGATAGTATTAGCTACCGGCAATCTATCCTGCGCCTCAAAGACCGAAGAGCTCACCCCGACCGGTCAGGTAGTGGAGGTGAAGCGGGGTACGCTGGTGAAGACCGTCAGCGCCACCGGCAATCTGACCATGCCCCACCAATCCACCCTTATCTTCGGGGTTGCGGGAGTAGTTAGCGAGGTGTTGGTTGATGAAGGAGATTTGGTCACTAAGGGTCAGGCTCTGGCCAAGCTGGAAACCGATGATTTGGAAAGGGCAGTGACCCGGGCCAAGGCCAGCCTGCGGACAGCTCAGATAAACCTGGAGAAGCTTAAAGAGCTTTACACTTCGGCCGATAAGGCGCAGGCCGAGGCCGCCGTGAAGTCGGCCGAGGCCAGCCTGGCTGCTGCTCAGGATGCTTTAGAGAAGGCCCGAGAGCCATATTCTGAGGCTGATAAGGCCCAGGCTGAGGCCGCGGTGAAGTCGGCCGAGGCCAGCCTAGCTGTTGCTCAGGATGCCTTGGAGGATGTCCTGAGTCCCTACTCTGAGGATGACCTGGCCACTGCTGAGGCAAAGGTCCGGGACTGCCAGGTAGCTCTGGAAAATGCCCAAAGAAACCTCACCGTTGCTCAGAAGAGTGCCGAGCTCGCTGTTCAGAAGGCTCAGGATGAACTGGAAAGCGCACAGAAAGTCTATGAAGATTATGTCAAGGCCCATATCGGCAACTTGACTCATCCCGACATTGCCGAGCAAAAGGATAAGCTCTGGGAAGCTGCCCTCCGGGCCCAAGAAAATCTGGAGATCGCCCAGCTTCAGAAGGAGACCTCTATAGCCACCGCGGAGAACAACGTCCTCCAGGCCGAGGAGGCCTTGAAAAAGGCCCGCCAGGATCTTGAGGACATGAAGTCCGGCCCTGATCCGGTGAAAGTACAGCAGGCTCAGGCCCAGGTGGCCTCCGCCCAGGCCGCCCTCGCCAAGGCCAAGGAGCAGCTTGAGGAAATAAATGCCGGCCCTGATCCATTAGATCTGGAACTCAAGCAGATTCAGGTTGAGCTGGCGCAACTGTCGCTGCAAGAGGCCCAGGAGAAGTTGGAGAAGGCCACCCTGCTTGCCCCCTTTGACGGCGTGGTAGCTGTAGTAAAGGTTGAGGCCGGGGATATGGTCTCAGCGGGTACCCCAGCGATCCAACTGGTGGACACCTCGCAGGTGGAGGTGGAAGCCACGGTGGACGAGATCGACGTGGCTCAGCTCAAGCCAGGTCAGCCAGCCATCATCACCCTGGACGCTCTGCCCGAAGCCAGGCTTCGGGGGAGGGTTACCTTCGTTTCCCCGGTAGCTACCATGCAGGCCGGGGTGGTCACCTACCCGGTTAGACTCGAGATTGAGGGGAGTGTGGAGGGACTGCGTCAGGGCATGACCGCAGTGGCCGACATCGTGGTGGAGCGCAAGGAGAACGTTCTCTGGGTGCCCAGCCGGGCCATCCGAACCATTCGGGGACAATCGGTGGTGCAAGTGCTGGTCGATGGGAAAATCGAGGAGCGGACGGTGCAGGTGGGGATGAGCGATGAGTGGCGAACGGAGATAGTTGAGGGGCTGCGGGAAGGAGAAAAGGTTCTCGTGCCAACCCCCAGCGCAACAACCTCGTCTGGGCGGCAGGGCCCAGCGTTTAGGCGGGTGGTCGTGCCGCTGGCTCCCCGCCGGAAGTAAGTGCTATGATTCGGATGGAGCGCGTCACCAAGATATACCGGCTGGGCCAGATCGAGGTTCCTGCACTGCGGGGAATCGACCTGGAGATCAAGCCGGGCGAGATGGTGGCCATCATGGGCCCCTCGGGCTCAGGAAAATCAACCCTGATGAACATCATGGGCTGCCTGGATCAGCCGACCTCAGGAATTTATGAACTCGAGGGCATCCCGGTGAGCCGGCTGAATGACAATCAGCTGGCGGAAATCAGGAATAAGAAGATCGGCTTTGTCTTCCAGACCTTCAACCTTCTGCCCCGCACCTCGGCCCTGGCCAACGTGGAGCTGCCCCTGATCTACGGTGGGGGAACCAACCGTCGGGAGCGAGCGCTGGAGGCACTCAGAAAGGTGGGAATCCTTGAACGAGCCAAGCACCGACCGAGCGAGCTTTCGGGGGGTGAGCAGCAGCGGGTGGCCATCGCCCGGGCTCTGGTGAACAATCCCTCGATCATCCTGGCCGATGAGCCGACCGGCAACCTGGACTCCAAAACCAGCCGGGAGATCATGGAGCTCTTTGCCCGGCTCAATCAAGACGAGGGCATAACCGTAGTGCTGGTCACCCACGACCGGGAGATGGCGGAATATGCCCGTCGCATCATACATCTGCGCGATGGCCAAATCAGTCACGAGGGGGGCTCCAGTTGAAGCTGCTACAATATCTCCTGCTGGGGTTCCGGGGTCTCAGCATCAACAAGCTTCGCTCCGGCCTTACAGTGCTGGGGATAGTTATCGGGGTGGCGGCGGTTATCTCACTGATGTCCGTTGGGCGAGGGGCAGAGGCGGAGATCACCTCCCGAATACAGAGCATGGGCTCAAACCTCCTTTTCATCTATCCCGGGGCAGCTTCTGAGCGCGGGGTGAGGTTGGCCCCGGGAACAGCGCCTACGCTGACCTTGGAGGATGCTGAGGCCCTTGCTGATCCCTCCAGATGCCCCTCGGTCACCCTAGTGGCACCGCAGAGGTCAGGATTTTTCCAAGTGGTGGCCGGGAGTGAGAACGTTAACACTCGTATTTTAGGAGTTACCCCGGAATATGAGCAGGTGCGCAACTCCCCGGTGGCTGAGGGCGAATTCATCACCCAGCGGCACCTTAAGGCCAGGTCGATGGTTTGTGTTCTGGGCAGTGAGGTAGCAAAAACTCTCTTCGGCGATGTTGACCCCGTCGGCCGGACGGTCAAGATCGCCCGGCGCCAGTTCCGGGTCATCGGGGTGCTGGAGGAAAAGGGAGGCACCAGCTTCTTCAGCCCGGATGAAATGGTGGTCATCCCCTTAACCACCGCCATGTACCGACTGATGCCCCAGCGCACCGCCGCTGGGGCACATAAGATCAGCGTGATAAACGTGCAGGTGGTGAGTGAAGACAAGATGGAGCAGGCGGAGGAAGAGATAAGGGCTGTACTACGAGCACAACATCATCTTGCCTATGGTGAGGAGGATGACTTCACCATCACCAGTCAGAAGGACATCCTGAGCATGCTTCATCAGGCCACCAACGTGCTCACCATCCTGCTGGGAAGCATCGCCGGAATCTCCCTTCTGGTTGGCGGCATCGGCATCATGAACATCATGCTGGTCACCGTCACCGAGCGCACCCGGGAGATCGGAATTCGCAAAGCGGTAGGGGCCAAAAGGCGTGACATCCTGTTACAGTTCCTCATCGAGTCAGCCATCCTCAGCTTCTCCGGGGGGCTGGTGGGAATACTGGTGGGCTGGGGACTCTCCCGACTCATCGGCACCATCCCCATTGCGGGCCAGACGATGCATACCACCATCACCCCGGACATCATCCTGCTGGCCGTCTCGGTGACGGTGTTGATCGGCCTCTTCTTCGGCATTTACCCCGCCTTTCGTGCCGCCCGACTCAACCCCATTGATGCCCTCAGGTACGAGTGAGCTATTGCCTCGCCTTTCCCAGTAGTTTATAATGCACCTGGCGGATGGCACTGGTAGGGGTGGTCTTAGGCTCAAGGTCAGATGCTGAGGCGATACAGCCAGCACTTAAGGTCTTGGAGCAACTGGGAATCGAGTATGAGGTAAGTATCCTCTCCGCCCACCGCACCCCGGAGAAGGTCCGCCAGTATGGGCTCAGCGCTGCCAGCAGAGGGCTGGAGCTCATCATTGCCGCCGCTGGTAAGGCCGCTCACCTGCCCGGAGTCCTGGCTAGCTGGACCACTTTGCCCATCATCGGAGTGCCCCTCTCCTCGGGTAAACTCAAAGGGGTGGAAGCCCTTCTCTCCGTAGTTGAGATGCCGCGAGGCGTTCCGGTGGCCTGCGTGGGAATCGGAGCAGCCGAAAATGCGGCCTATTTGGCGGCTCAAATCCTCGGGCTGAAGCACGAGGAGATAAAGAGGGCTTACCAGGAGTATCGCCAGAATCTAGCGGAGGGATAAGGTGATCGAGAAATACTCCCGGCCGGAGATGAAGAGAATCTGGTCAGAGGAAAACAAGTTCAGCCTCTGGCTAAAGGTAGAACTGGCTGTTTGTGAGGCCTGGGCTGAGTTTGGTGTCATCCCTGAGGAAGCGCTGGAGAAGATAAGGAAGGCCAGCTTCAACTTAGACCGCATAAAGCAAATCCTGGAAATCACCCACCACGAGATGGTGGCCTTTGTTCGAGCGGTGGCTGAGACCTTAGGGGAAGAGTCTCGGTTCATCCACCTCGGGCTTACCTCCTCCGACGTCATCGACACTGCCCTGAGCCTTCAGCTTCTCGAAGCCAGCGAGCTTCTGGAGAAGGATCTAGCTGAACTCATCGCGGTCATCAAGGAAAAAGCCCTAGTCTATAAGGATACCATTATGATGGGTCGGACACATGGCGTCCACGCTGAACCCACCACTTTCGGCTTAAAGCTTGCCCTCTGGCTGGAGGAACTGAAACGAAATCAGAAGCGCCTGGCCGAGGCCAAGGAAATGATCGCGGTGGGCAAGATCTCCGGGGCAGTGGGGACCCACGCCACCGTTCCCCTGGAGGTGGAGGAGAGCGCCTGTCAAAAGCTCGGCTTGAAGGCGGCTCCAGTATCCAGCCAGATCGTGCAACGGGATCGCCACGCCCAGTTCGTCACCACCCTAGCGCTGCTCGCCAGCTCCCTGGAGAAATTCGCCACCGAGATAAGGGGGCTGCAGCGAACGGAAATCCTGGAGGTCGAGGAGCCCTTCGAGGAGGGCCAGACCGGCTCCTCCGCCATGCCTCATAAGCGCAATCCGGAACTCTGCGAGCGGATCTGCGGCCTGGCAAGACTTGTCCGGGGGCATTCCCTCACCGCCATGGAGAACATCGCCCTCTGGCACGAGCGCGACATCAGCCACTCCTCCACCGAGCGGATCATCCTGCCCGATTCCTGCCTCGTGCTGGACTACATTCTCAGCCTCTTCACCTACATCATGAAGAACCTCCAGGTCTACCCGGAACGTATGCGGCGAAATCTAGATATCACCCGCGGACTGGTTTTCTCCCAGCGGGTGCTCCTGGCGCTGGTGGATAAGGGACTGAGGCGCGAGAAGGCCTATGAGCTGGTGCAGCGTAACGCCATGAGAGCTTGGAAAAATGAGGCCAGCTTCTTTGACCTCCTTCGGGAAGATAAGGAAATTCCCCTCTCCGAGGATGAGCTAAGGGAGCTTTTCGACTACGACTATTACCTGAGGCAGGTCGACCAGATCTTCCAGAGAGTAGGGCTTTTGGGCCGGGATTAATTTTACATGTTGGTGGCCAAGGTTTATGTCTGTCTCTTATACACATCTCCGAGCCCACGAGACTAGGCATGATCTCGTATGCCGTCTTCTGCTTGAA
>CBFDTP010000063.1:0-8238 GCA_965612975.1 uncultured Dehalococcoidia bacterium
TAATGATACGGCGACCACCGAGATCTACACCTAAGCCTTCGTCGGCAGCGTCAGATGTGTATAAGAGACAGGGGCGCCGCGTTGCCTTCAGGGGAATCAGCCGTCTCTCCATACCCGACCCGATCGATTTCAGTTCCTGCAGCGTTGATGAGGCGTACATGTCCCGCGCCATCGTTCAGGCTCCAGTTGGCGGTATGTCTAAAATCGGGTTCAACACTCCCGACATAAGATTTACCGGCCAGAAGAAAGAAGCCGTGCGGTTCGATCCGGGAGCCTGCCGGGAGGCCATCGCCAACCTTGCTGTACCACCTCGTTCCGCTGGCTGACTTATATTGCAGTTTCCAGCCCTCCAAATTTAGCTCGAGGTCCGTGGGGTTATACAGCTCAACGAACTCATCATAACCGCTACCCGGGCCACGCACGCAGACCTCGCTTATCACCACATGGTGCGGCACAGGGTTGGCCAAAACGACACCGACTATGCCAAGCAGGCCGATGCCGGCAAGCGCAGCTACAAGCGGTAGGAGCAAAAAAGCCCTGTTCATCATCGCCTCCTTCTGGTGGTGAGTTTCTCCATCCAGAAAAGCCATAGGCTGAGGGTGAGCAGGACCATCAGTGCCTGCCAACCGAAGAAATGGGCCGCGTTCAGAAACCGTGGGAAATGAGTGCCGATGTAGAAGAGGGTTATCAGGCGAACTAGGTTAAGTAAAAATAACGTCACCGCGCCAAAGGCTATGCCGATGAGCTTGTTTCTAAGCTGGCAGGGCCAGGCGAGCACGGCGCAGGCGAATATCCCGCTGAAGACGATGCTGGTGCATTCCGGAATAACCTTGAAGGAAAAATCGGGTGAGGAGACCATCGCACCATGAGCGGTAGCGGATGCTCCCAGCAGGTTGAGGATGGGACTGGTCACGGCGGCGTTGAAGGCCAGGACAGGGAGGAAGAGGGAACTCGAGCGAAGCTTCAGATAGACCAGGAGAAAGGCTGCCAGGCAGGAAAAGAAGATCAGGCAAAACCTCCCTCCTTCCCCCCATCTTCGCTGACCTTTGGTCTGCAACGTGTTGGTGAGCAATTCCACCCCTGCAGTCTGTACCTTAAACGCGACTTCTTCTCCAAGACCTCCTTTGCAACAGGAACGCGGCCAGGCCGACCAGGGCAGTTACCAATGCTGCCAGGCTCCAGCTGCTGATGCCGGGAATGGGGGGCGGTGGAGCCGGAGGCGCGCCTTCCCAGGTCTTGCGCGCTTCGTTGGAGGTCACTCCCGCCCCATTGGCCAGGATGATATCTGTGCCGGCGGCCGTCCCGGTGTAGCTCCAGGTGGCTTCCCCGACTTCATCCGTTACCCCGGTGCCGGTAAGCCCGGCGTGAGGGCCATCGATCACCTCGAAGGTAATCGTTTCACCTGCCATTGGACTCCCCTTAGCATCCACAAGTGTGGCCGTGAACGTGTGTCCGCTGCCGGTTGGGTTGGTATCCGCCACGGGAACCAGGCTAAGACGAGGTGGTGGGACCGCCTTTTCCATGGTGAGCAGGGCAAACGTTGAAGAGAGGGATCGGTTTATGGAGAGGTAGGAGGTTGGCCACCCCCCGTCAGCTAATTGCTGGGCTGCGATCGAGTCGGAGAACTCATCAAACCAGTCGATCCCATCGAGGGTGCCTATGCCCAGTGCTTCCAGCCCCTTCATGGTGCAGTACATTGCCTGATAGTAGGCCGGGTCTCCCTTCCAGCCGGTATCTATAAGATCGTTCCAGTGATTCTGGATAAAGCCAATGGCAGCTTGCACCCTTGGAGTGGCTGCGGTGTCGCCGACAAAGGCCATCTCGTAGAGTAGGTTGCCGGTCTTGAGGATGTTGCGCCAACGGCTGGGCCTGTCATAGCCGGATCCTCCGTCGGTATCATCTTGGATGTAATCTATCCATATGCTTAACTCATCCTTTACAAAGCCTGGGATGGCTATCCCAAATCCCCAAGGGGCGGGGGCTTCAGCATAACCCAACCCGAGGACGGCGAATCCAGAGCAGGAGTTATCGCTGCTCGTATAGTTGGGTCGGTATCTCCATCCCCCTCTGGCAGTGCCTGACTCATTCTGAGCCCAGGCCATGTAGTGCACCGCATCCTCCAGCACCTCACGGTAGGTCCATCCATTGACCGCACTGCCCGAGACATTAACCACCCTGTCCGGGGCGTTGCTGGCGGCGATGGCCATCATGGCTATCCCGGTCTCATATACCTGGTGACTATAGTCGTCGTAGAAGTAGACCCCGCCATCATCGTCCGGGTCAGGGTCACCGTAAGCTGAGGTGAGTGGAGGAGGTTGTATATAGGCCTGGGAAAAGATATAATCCAGCCCCTTCTCCACATTTTCATGATAGGCGTAACCTGGGTCAAACGGGGAGATGCCCCGCTCAAAGATGGCATGCGTCTCGAATTTCAGTACGGCGAGACCGGTTGCGCCTACTCGGTAGTCGTGTCCTAGGTAATGAGCTTCCCAGGCTCCATCATCCCCTTGCTGAGCTGCCAGCCAGACCAAACCATCCTCAATGGCCTCACTGATCTCCCCCGAGGTAGCTGCTTGGGTAGCTGGCGCCATTACAAGAAGGGCGGTTAGAATTGTTACTGCCAGCGAGAGCATCCTTGGTAAGGCTCTTCCTTTGAGCACTTCTTCCTCCCTCTGGCCTCTTCAAAGGAGGGCCGTGTCGTTAGGGTAACACCGAGGTGAATTGATTTTTCGATTGTAGTCTGATCTGCGGTTAAGGCTGGGCCGTCCAATAATCGGCGTCCGCCGAGACGTCGAAGTGATAGGTGCCTGGCTGGTTCACCCGGATGCCGACGAAACACCAGGCCGAGGTCTCATCCCGGCAGGTGCCGGGGTCATCGGTGGGGTCAATTTGCTGGCCGGTGGGGTCGAGTTGGGGCAGCACCCACACGAAGGCTTCTCGGCCGTTGGTGAAGTCAAAAGGCTGGACGTTAAGCTGAAGTATCCGAGCGGGTATGGTGCCGTCATTATGTACCCGGAAGAGCAAGGCCCCTATGCCAGCGCTTTCGGGTGAGTCCACGGTGACCCGCAGAAGGTCGATATCTCCGTCACCGTCCGGGTTCATTGGGTCAAGCCAACAGTCCCCGGAGCATTCCAGCTCGCAGCCCTCGGGAAAGAGATCTCGGGGCAGGCCATGTTCCAGGGCTTCTCCCAGCGAGGCCACTTCCTCCAGCACCGGGTCGAGTTCCTCGAGGCAACACTCATCGGGGAGGGGGATATAGAGGCAGCAATGATCCCTGAGTTCCCAGTTGAGGTCTCCGGTGTTCACGTGGGCGTCGATATAGGTTGCCTCCGCCCATCTACCATAGGCCACGCCGCCAAGGGTCAGGGCCAGCACCGGCAGCAGGAAAATGAGTGCCAGAGGTCCTAGATGTTTTCTCATATTTACTCTCCGTTTATGGTCAATTCGAAGTTGTAGTTGGCCGCCTCCCTGGCCAGGTCGTTCACCCGAAGGTCCAGATAGGCCGTTATCATCTGACCCGGTTCAATGGTGGTACTGACTAGATCTGGGGGACTTACGCTGGCATCGAGGGCAAGGGGCTTGTCCAGCTCCACGCCGGTGATGGTAACCGGCTCCTCGCCGATGTTCTTAATCCCGAAGGCCACCCGACACTGATAATCGGGGTAGGCATTGGTGATGCTCACCGTGGCACTGGCGGGGCCGGAAGAGCTGGTCTCGCAGCAGCCCACGTCCTTGTCCAGGCCAGGGTCAACTGTGCCTGGTGGATCATTGGAGGAGCAGAAGCTAATTATAGGGTCCTTCGGCACCTCTAGCACCTCCAGTGCTTCCGGCGGCTGCGGTGACGGAGCAGCCGCCGGGGCTGAATATGAGCATCCGCAGCCGGTAAAGACCAGGAGAGCTGCTGTCAACAGCAAGCAAAGTTTTGATGACATTCCCTTCTTCTTTCTTAGTTCTGGGCCCGGCCTGGGGCCGGGCCCAGAATGACAAAAACATTTACCTCTCACTTTGATGCATCATCTGCCGGCGCAGCAATAAGGCACCACCAGCGCCCAGAAGCAGAGCCAGGGCCACCAGTCCCCACCCACTCACACCTGGTATGGGAGGGGCAGGTGGCGGCGTCGGCGGTGCGCCAGGTACGGTAATGGTCACCCGCTGGTCACCATAGCTCACGTTCTTATCGTCCAGCGCGCTGACGGTAAAGGTGTATGTGCCGGGGGCAGTTCCAGAGGGCACCCGGATGGTCTCCTCAAAGGTTACAGTCTCCCCCGGCTCGACCTCGTCGTATGAGGCAGGCACCACCGAATCGAGCCAGTCCTCAAAGCCCGGCGTGGTAACCGCCAGGTGAAGGCCGTGCAAGGTGGGAACTGCTAGGCCTTCGGTAATGGCCGCTACGACGTCGTCGACCAGCGTGCCCGAGGTGGTAAGGTAAAAGCCCCCACCGGTGAGACTGGTCCAGTGCTGCCAATACTCCTGTTTGTAGCTTGAGCTATGGCATTCCAGCAGGATCACCCCGTGGTCGGCCATCTCGCCCAAGACCGTCTGCAGGTCTAGATCGTCGGCGGTGCCCATCACCTCGTCACGCCCTGGGTCCCCGCCCGTGCTCCAGGTACCGGTCTTTCCGGGCACCCCCTCGTTCAGGTTGCAGTCGTGGGGGACGTTATCACCGAAGTTGACCACAATCCGCTTAGCACCCGGACGCCAGCTCACCTCCGGGTCGGCATAGCTCTCATACATGAACCGGGTATAATCCTGAGGGCCGTCGGCGCCGGATCCCAGGGTGAGTCCATTGATGGCTGTAGTCACCGCGGAGCGGTCGCTGGTCACCGGCTGGTCCAGGCGGTAGGCGTAGTCACCGCTATATCCGTATACGCTCGAATAGCCACAGGAGCTGTAATAGCGGGGATAATCCATGTAGGATATGACGCCGTAGTTGATATCAACCCCCAGGGCATCGAGGGCAGTCATAATGTCACCGGCCCTGGCTTTGGCAGTTGATAAAATGGGCGCCATGCTTCCGGTCAGGTCGAAGGCGAAGACCACATCGGCCCGGGGCGGTAACTCGGGTATGGTCACCGTTTTGGTCACCGTGGTCGACTCGCCCGGGTTAAGCGTGGCGGTGAGGGTATCCGGGGAAATGGTGGCCCCGGCAGAGAACGCCAAAAGGCCCAGGGTTAGGCTAACCACTAGCATGGTGGCCAGGATTTTATAAGCTTTGCGAAGCATTGCTCCTCCTTTTTACCCTTTCCAGGGCAACTCTGTCCCCAGGGCAGCCCTTTACGGCAAAGCCGTTAACTTTTCGCTATCAGCCTGGGCCTGAGGCTCAGCGGACTCACCGCTGAGCCTCAGGTTGCTTACAGCTTATTCCTCGCCGTACTTGTTCCACTGGACCCCGACGAGCTCAATGGTAAAGTGCAGGTCGGCGTTCTCCGGGGCCTCTTGAAGCACATGCATCCAGAAACTGATCTCGACAGGTGGATCCCCTGGTTCGAGCTGTGTCCCTAGGTGGTCACCCCACAGGATTTCGACATCGGCATAGCCATCTCCGGTGCAGTCAATCTGCACCGGATCAGCCGGCGTGGAGTAAATCTCCGTGCTGTCAATGACGGCCTTCTCAATGATGAGCGGTATGGTCCCGTTGTTGCGGACATAGAAACTAACCGAGTTGAAGTAGCAGGGATAGGCGTTGTGGAGCGTTACCTCAAGGGTGTCGTTGTCGCCATCGTCATCGCTATCCACCAGCTCCTGCTCGCCCCACCCGACGTTCTTGTCCAATTGCCAGTAGTAACCATGCACCGGGTCATACTCAAAGCCGGGATGGCAGGTGTAGTCAGGAGTCTCGGTGGGGTGGTAGGGTGGTGGAGCGAAGGTGTCCAGCATTGAGCAGTTGGTAATTTCCCAGTCGAGTTCACCGGTGTTAACCGTGCCGTTAATGTAGAGAGGCTCCGACCACTTGGCAAACCCCACCCCTAGACCTCCGAGGGCCAGCAGCAGAACGAGGAGAAGCATTCCGATCTTTTTCATCTTTTCACCTCACGTTCTTTTTTCCTTATCTCCTAGGGGCTGGGAGGTACCACCTCGTTCCACTGGCTGCACACGATGGTGATCTCAAAGTCGTATACGGCCCCCTCCTCGGCATCCTGCTCCACGTGCACGCAGATGGCTCCGTACTCCGGAGCGCCCGGATCTACCTGCGTGCCAACGCTCATGTCTTGCAGGCAAAGCGAGAAATCATCCCCCTCATCAAGACTCATGTCCACTGTGCCCGAATCAGCATCCACATAGTAGGTGGTGCCCTCCTCCAGGGGAACATTTACCTCCCATTCGGTTTCGCATTTGCTGACCTTGGTGAGGGTGATGCTCTCCACCTTTACCGGGATGGTGCCAAGGTTGTCGATGTCGAAGGCGATGCTGCCGTAGTAGCAGGGGTAGGCATTGGTCACGGTGATCTCGATAGTCTCCTCACCATCGCTGGCCTCATCCGAGTCCACCAGCTCACAGTCGATGCTGGCCACGTTCTTGTCGTAACGCTCCCCTACCCAGCATGGCCCTTCCGCACAGTACTCCCAGTAACCACATTCCATCGGGTCCAGGCTCCCCTCATAGTAATCGCCCAGGTCATCGCCAGTGGGGTTGGGATCGTTGGAATACTGCGACAGGCCAACATCAACCTCACCGGTGCTCACCGTGCCCTCGATGTGGAGGGTCTCCGACCACTTGGCAAAGCCAATGCCGGCAGCACCCAGAGCCAACACTAGAGCCAACACTATCAACGCAACTTTCTTCACTCCTTCCCTCCTTTCTCAAGATTTGCGGCAGGATTTTTGGACGCCCTGCCAGCGCCGCCTCTCGAAGAATTCTTCCCGGTTTTCTTCGGCTCTCACCCCCTTAGCTCCAAATTTGAGCATTCTAGGCCTTCCCGAGTTCCAGTGCCTCGGTGACCCGACAGATGCTCTCCAGGAGTTCCCTTCCCTGGGGCGTTACCTGGTACCGAGGTACCGGTCGCTCCCGTCGCTCGAGGAAGCCTCCTTTGACCAGGAACTCAAGATATCGGTCGAGCTGCGGATAGCCCAGATTAGCGTAAAGGCCAATATCCGTCTTACCGGCCTCCCCAAGCCGCAGAATATCAGCGATGATCTGGATACTGGCCCTTCTGGTTCTCATCTAGCCCTTCGGTACCAGAGGTAGTACCAGAATACCAATCCGGGAAATGGCCTGTAAAGTGGAAAAGTTCCAGAGCATTGTTCTAGAACATTGTTCTAGTATGCCCGACTGGCACTGGCTGGGAAGGCCTACCATGTTTGGGCCGAGCTCCTTTTCTGGAGCTGCCACAGGCTGAAGGTAGCCAGAGCAGCAGCTAGGGCGAGGGCCGACCAGAGGCCGGCACCGGGTATGGGGTGTGGGGGCGGCGGAGCCTGGGGCACGATGCCCACCAGGGGATCGCCCACATAAAGTCGGATGATGAGCTGGTTGGCTTCCATATCCCGGCAAAAGGCCGGCTCACCGGGTGGGGAGACCAGCGGCAGCTGGTTCACATTCTCGACTTCCGGCAGGAATCCTTGCCCCACCTTGTAGACCCGGCAGGTGTTTACGTCCAGGTCGCCGACGTTCACCACGATGTCGCAGTAGTTGGCATCGTCAGGTTTACCGGGCGTGAGATCCTCTATCCGCACCTCGAAGGCTATCGCCTGGCTCAGGTCAACGCCGGGAAGATAAGGGGCCAGCACCTCGGGGTTGACGAAGTTCATATCCCAGGATACTCCTCCGCCGGAGCGGACCTGCCAGGAGTCGGATATGGGGGGCCATGAAGGGGGTGGCCAGGATGGTGGAGGCGGTGCCTCTCCCATCATGGTTGTCACCTCAACTTGGTTGGAAAGCCCGGACCAGTTGCCGGCCTCATCAGCCGTCTTGAGGGCGAAGTAATAGGTCGTTTTGGGACTGAGACCATAAACGGTGAACTCCTGATGGCTGCCGGCGGGAGAGGGTGGAGGCTCGCCGACACAGGGGGTGGCCTCATCCCAGTTCTCCTCGGTTATCGGGCTGGTGGAGAAGCGGATGTCGTATTGAAAGGCGGTGCCGGCATTGCCATCGTCGCCCGGAGCCGTCCAGTCAAGCGGCACCGAGTCAGACGTTGGCCGACCGGCATGGAGGTTGCTCACCGCCGCCGGTGGCTGTCTCTTATACACATCTCCGAGCCCACGAGACTAGGCATGATCTCGTATGCCGTCTTCTGCTTGAAAA
>CBFDTP010000064.1:0-8155 GCA_965612975.1 uncultured Dehalococcoidia bacterium
GCCCCCATGCACAGGACATCTGCCGGGAATGTGAACCGGAGCTTAAGAAGATGAGTGGAGCACATCTCGTAGCCTGCCATTTTATCGAGAAAGCCCCTTGAAAGACGGGCGGCCTTGACAGATCTCTTGAGGGAGGTTACAATTGCATACGGATGCAAAAGCAACGGGTTGCTATACAGGTTTAAAGGCAAGGCTCTGTGGCCGAGAGGAGATGATTTTTTTATTTTCAACCCATAATTGCAATTAATTGCAATTATTAAAGCAACAAGTAAGGGTCTTTTACGACGAGCGTAAAGTCGGGAGGTGATGAAATGGCCAAAGGTATAAAAAGGGCGTTGCTTTTAGGGCTGGTCCTGCTCCTTGCAGCGGGCGCGGTGTTTCTTGGAGCCTGTAAGGGGGAGAAGGCTCCAACCTCACCGGAGACCCCCACCTCACCGACAACCCCGACCATAGTTCAAGAGTATCCTGCCCTCAAGCCCCTTGTGGATTTCGTCGGCGAGGAGAACCTTTCGGTGATGAACCTCACCGGATATAAGGCGGCGGAAAAGGCCATGAGGGAACTGGGGTTTAAGCGGGGCGATCCCGACATCCTCCTCATCACCGATGCCGGCCATCCCGTGATCGAGACCGGCGCCGGATATCCCGAAGCTTATTACACCACCGAAGGGGCGATAGACGGCGCTTCGGCCACCTCGGGATGCTCCTCGGGACTGGGGAACCTCATCCTGGTAAACCGTAAGCTTTACGATCCCCTCTGGTTCGCCTTCTTCGATAAGGGGAGGAAGAAGTGCGTTTATCTTGAAGCGAGCGGGGAGGTGCTTAGAACCTGGCTTGATAAGGAGGCCCGAGGTCAGGATGTGATCAGGGACTTCCTCGATCTTCCGGCGGAGACCCTTTTTGCCAAGATCTCAGCCGTTGACCTCAATCCGGATGCTCTCATCACCGAGAAGGGGGCCGAAGCCTGGGATCATAACTTCGCCGATAAAACCCTGGGCGGAAACGAGTTTTCCATCGTCACCATAAGCTCCGTCTGGGCTAAGGGCATGAGATATGACTTCATAAAGGCGGCCGAGCTCCATAACCACATCTGCCCCGGCCTCACCAGCGGGATCTTCATCGTGCGTTATCTTGCTGGGCATCATCCCTTAGGGAAGGGCGAATACTATGCCGTCTGGGCCGTCCCGCCCTGGTGCAAGGACGACGCCTTCCAGGCCGTCCTCGACTCCACCGTGGGGAAAAGACGCATGGCGGTGATGTATATCCCTAGAGATATACAGGAGAAGCTTAGGCCGGAATATCAGAACATCGCCGGGATATACATAAAGTTCAACGAGGACACCGGTGAGGCGAAGGCCATCGTTCTGGGCTTCGACTGGGATAAGTTATGCGAGGACTGCGGGATAAGTAGGAAGGACTTCCGGGATTTCAAGACCTACAAATGGTGGTGGGCGAGACTCAGGGCCGATGTGCTCATGATGGAGCATTCCCCCGAGGAGTACGTCTCGACACTTAAGGAAGTGGATCTCGGAAAGCCGGGCTCGATCAAGAAGCTGATGGCTCAATGGATGAAGGTGGGCGCAAATCCGCTTTCCGAGCTCGGACTTATGGCCGAATAAGAGGAAAGGAGGGAGAGTATGTGCGCACCGATAACCGTAAGCACGGGAGGGGCGAGCGGAGGCTGCACCGGAGCCTGCCAGGTCATGCCCCAGATCCTGGCCTCCCTGGGGATCGTGGGGGTGCTGATCTGGAACTTCCGAAACCTGCTCCTCCGGCGCTTCCAAAAGGCCGGGGCTTAACGACCGCCTGCCCGTAGCTAGCTCTACCCGGGCAGAAATTATCGCTATCGGCTAGGCGATAAAGGGGTGGTGTATGACAAAGATAAGGATCACCGTCGGGATCATTTGTATCATCGGCATAGCCTTGCTCGCCTGGTCCACGGCTTCTTCGCTCGGCAAGGTGGATTACAACGCCCTGGGGAAGGCCGAATATGAGAAGGGGAATTATGAGAAGGCGATCGAATACTTCACCAGCGCGATAGAGAAAGACCCCACAAATGCGGATGCCTACTGGAACCGGGGAAATACCTACGCAACGGAGGATGTCTTCTTCCATCACTACTTTAAGCTCCCGGGGCAGAGAACCTACGCGGAGGCGGGGCATCCCGAGATGGACGAGGCCTTTCAAAAGGCGGTGAGCGATTTCAGAAAGGCGATGGAGCTCGACCCCGGTTACGCTCCCCTCTCCCACCTCGGCCTGGGGAATGCATATTACCTTTACTACGATTATTACGACGACATGTTGAATAAGGCCGTCCTCGAATACGAGAACGCGCTTCAGGGCTTAGATCAAATAAAGGCGAAGCTCGGCGAGGAAGGCGTGGCCATGGTCTACACCAACCTCGCCAGAACCTACCTCAAGATGTGTGAGCTGGATAAAGCCTATGGGAATTACAAAAAGGCGATAGAGATCAGCCCCATAGATACGGCACTGGAGCACTTGGTTCCGGTCTGCATCGAGCTCGGGAAGTACGAGGAAGCATATGAAGTTGCTTCGAGATATATCGAGATGTCCAGGGAAGCGGGTTCGGAGGAGCTTGACTTGGCCCTCATGCCCGGGGCGGTTGCGGCCTACCATCTCGGGAAATACGACGAGGCCCTCGATTACATAAACGAGGTGATCGATACCTTCCCCGAGTCTGCCTATGTCGCCGAGGCTTACAGGTTCAGGGCAATGATCCGCCGCCAGGAAGGCAGGGAAGTGGAGGCGAGGAAGGATCTTGAGGAAGCGATAAGGATATGCTCGGATATCATCTCAAACCCCGAGGTCCCGGCGGATATACCCGGTGCTTACTACGAGAGAGGGCTTTGCTACTTCGATCTCGAAGAATATAAAAAGGCGCTTCGGGACTTTCGATATTTAGTTGAGCATCCGGAGATAGCCGATAGGGAGGTCGCTCACGAGAATTACTACATAGAAGGTTATGTCGCTCTGGCGTGTACCTACTCACAGCTCGGCAGGAATGAGGAGGCGAGGGGGACCTTTGAAGAAGCCCTTGAGAAGCTCGACACCGACCCGGAGCTTAAGGGCTGGAGGAAATACATAAGGGATGATGTGAAAGAGCTTCTGAAAAGGGTAGAGAGAGGGGAGGTCGTGCCGATCCCGCTGATGTACGAGGTTCTCGGAAAATAAAGTAGGAGGTGGAAGGATGTGCGTTCCGGTTAGCGTGGCGACGAAAGGCGCCAGCGGCGGTTGTGTGGGGATTTGCCGGGTATGGCCCCAGGTCATCGGAATGATCGTCCTGGCCGGGATCACCGTCTGGAACTTCGCCGCCGGCCGGCTTAAGGCAAAGAAATCCGCTTAGGGAAGTAGAACTCACCTGAGAATTCATACGGTTTCTGCGGGTTTACTACAAAACTTCTGCGGGGGTTCTCTGATTTTTAAGCTTTGGGATAAATCCACCCTTCAGGTAGAGGTTACCACTGCCTGTAATCTCAACTGCGAAATCTGCCTCCGACGAAATCTGGGAATACCGGGCCGCTTTCTCTCACTTGAGGACTTCAAAAGGATTCTCAATTCGGGAAATTTCCGTTATGTTGGGCTTCATGGGTGGGGGGAGCCCCTCCTTCATCCTCAGCTTTTTGAGATGATAAGCTATGCGGAATCAAAGGGGATAGGCACCAACCTCACCACCAACGGGACGCTTCTCGAAAAGCATATGGAGGATATCTTCAGAAGCGGGCTCAGGGAGATCGCCTTCGGGGTATATAAAGGAGAGATCCTCAGGAAAATCCTGCCGCAGATCGAGCGCTTTTCGGCCGAGAGGGAAAGGCGAGGGCTGAAGAGGCCCAGGCTCTACTTCGATATAACCCTTTACGAGGGAAACGCCGGGGAGGTAGTCGAGATGGTGAAGCTTGCCCCGGAGATAGGAGTGGATGCCGTGATCCTGCACCGCCTTTTTAATGTTTACGGAGTTCCTCCCGAAGCAGAATGCCTCTCCGATGAAGAAGAGGAGAGGCTTTTTCGAGAGCTCCAGGAACTTGCCCGCCGCTTAAAGCTTGAACTTTACCTTCCCCCGAAGCATACCTACCCCTGCCGCATCGTCAAGCGGGGCGTCTTCGTCGCCGTTGATGGAAGGGTTACTCCCTGTACTTACCTCCTCGACGAAGGTCTGGGAAACGCCCTTGATAGGGGATTGAGGGAAATCCTGCGCTCCGAAGAGTATCGAAAATTTGTAAGGGACATGAAAGAGCACCCGATTTGCAGCCGATGCCGATGGTGAGAGGCTCATACTTCGGTCCGGTTGAGTGGCTCGTGATCATCTTCATGGGGCTTTTGGGCGCCCTGCTGAACGTTTACCTCCCGATAAAGGCGATGGCTCAGGCTCTCAATATTCCCGGGCCGGCGGCCGGGATGGCCCTGCTCGGAGGTTTTATCTTCGTGCTTTGGGTTTGCCTCGGCCGTAGGTTGACCGGAAAGAAATGGGCCGGGGTCATAACCGCCGTTCTCATCGCCTGTATCTGCCTCTTCCTCCGCCCCTGGTATGGGATAACCTCCCCTTCATGGTTCAGCATCTATGGAATCGTTTCGCTTTTCATCCTCGGCCTCTGCGTGGAGCTTTTCCGGGGGAGGAGGGAGGCGATCGGAGGGGGCCTGGGGAACTTCCTCTGCCTGGGGACAACCTGGCTTGCCATAGGGTTTCATACCCATACCTGGCCGAGAGCGGAATTTATCCCCCTTCTTCTTGTAGCCTCCTTCATCTCCGGCATGGTCGGCGCGATAATTGCCGGTGGAATAGCTGGGCTTCTTGAGAGAATATCCTTGGAATAAATTATTGAACCCCTTTTAGGACTTCGGCCCAATTATAGTCATCCCCAAAATTCTTGAGAATTTTGCGGGGTACTATAATATCATTCTGGTAGCCCCATAACCTGGTCAGGATGGGTTTGCCAATCCCTCTCGGCAGGTTTAAAATGACGAAAGTAGGAGGTTTTTGATGAACTGGTTTGAAGTGGAAAAGAAATTTTTCCTGCCGGTCTTCAAGCGCTTTCCAGTGGTGTTGGTGCGCGGGGAGGGGGCATGGGTATGGGATGACCAGGGCAAAAGATACCTCGACTTCATCGGTGGCTGGGCGGTGAACTCATTGGGCCACTGTCACCCAGCGGTGGCCGAGGCTCTTAGCCGGCAGGTGGGGAAGCTCATCCACACCTCCAATCAGGTGTATACTATCCCTCAGCTAGAGCTGGCCCAGCTCCTGGTAGAGCACAGCTGTCTGGATAAGGCCTTCTTCTGCAACAGCGGGGCCGAGGCTAACGAGGCCGCAGTAAAGCTGGCCCGCAAATATGGCAAGCTTAAGCTTGGCGGTGCCTTTGAGGTGATCAGCGCCCTTAATTCCTTTCACGGGCGCACGCTGGCCATGGTGGCCGCCACCGGACAGGCGAAGTTTCAGGAGCCCTTTACCCCTCTTCCCGAGGGCTTTGTCAACGTCGAGTTCAACGATGTAGAGGCCATTAGGTCAGCTACAAACCCAAAGACCTGCGCTGTCCTCCTTGAACCCATCCAAGGGGAGGGTGGGGTCGTTCTCCCCAGCGAGGACTACTTCCGCCAGGTGCGTAAGTTATGTGATGAGAAAGGACTGCTGCTCATCCTGGATGAGATCCAGACGGGCATTGGGCGAACGGGAACCCTCTTCGCCTACGAGCAACTGGGCATTGAGCCAGACATCCTCACCTTGGCCAAAGGACTGGGGAGTGGGGTGCCCATCGGGGCTGTCCTGGTGAAGGAGAAGGCCTCGGTCTTCTCCCCCGGGGATCATGGCTCGACCTTTGGGGGTAATCCCCTGGTCTGTGCTGCTGCCCTGGCCACCCTGCGGTTCATCTTGGAGAATCAAGTGCTGGAGAACGTCAGAAGAGTGGGGCAGTATCTTCTGGACCAACTGGCCAGGCTCAGGTCAAAGTTCGGCCTCGTTCGGGAGGTTCGGGGGAGGGGCCTTCTGGCGGCCATCGAATTTGAGCGCGATCTCTCCGAGGAGGTGGTGCGAGGATGCCTTGAGCGCGGATTGCTGCTCAATCCCGTGAGAGCGAATGCGATACGCTTCATGCCACCACTCATCATCGGTGAGGCGGAGGTGGATAGAGCGGTGGGCATTTTGGAGGAGGTGCTGGCCCAGCTAGTGACCTAGCACTTCGCAGAGGCGAAGTGGTCGTAGACCTAAATGGCGATAAGGGTTTTGGCTCCGGAGGTGGTTGCCAAGATAGCTGCTGGGGAGGTGGTGGAGCGTCCGGCCTCGGTGGTGAAGGAATTGGTGGAGAACTCCCTGGATGCCGGAGCCACCCAGATCGAGGTTGAGGTGCGGGGTGGGGGAGTGTCCTTGATTCGGGTAACCGATAACGGAGTCGGCATCCCCTCAGGCGAGGTGGAGTTGGCCTTTGAGCGGCATGCCACCAGCAAGATCTCCTGCCTGGATGACTTGGCAAGGCTCAGCAGCTTGGGTTTCCGAGGGGAAGCCCTGCCTTCGATTGCCCAGGTTTCTGAGGTCTCCCTCCTCACGCGCACCCGGGAGGAGGTGGTCGGCACCTTTGTTCAATTTAGAGACGGCCGGCTGGTAGGAAGGTCATCGCGGGGCTGTCCCGCGGGGACTCAAGTCTCGGTGCGACAGCTCTTCAGGAGACTTCCCGCCCGGCTGAAGTTCCTTCGCTCGACCTCCACGGAGAACCAGCACATAAGTCACCTGTTAACTCAATACGCTCTGGCCTTCCCCGAGGTAAGGTTCCGGCTGGTTATCGATGGACGGCTTATCCTTCACTCGCCGGGCAACGGGAAGCTTAGGGAAGCTCTTACGGCGATTTATGGCCCACAAGTCGGTCAGGCGATGCTCGAGGTGAATTCCAGCGACTTCGATCTGCCTCCCTTTGCCCCTCAGCTTTATGGCTTCATCAGCCCACCTTTTCTCTCTCGATCAAACCGAGGTTACCTCAGCTTCTTCGTCAACCGTCGCTGGGTGCAGAGTCGGGTTTTGGCCCGGGCGGTGGAGCAGGCCTATGAAGGATTGTTGATGGGCGGGAGATATCCCATCGTGATTCTAAACCTCCAGATTCCCCCGGAGCAGGTGGACGTGAACATCCACCCAACCAAGCGCGAGGTTAAGTTCCAGCACGAGGGAGAGGTCTTTCGCACGGTGGAAAGGGTGCTACGAGCAGTCTTGTTGGAGAAGGCGCCAGCGGCGGCTCCGCTGTCTACGTCTGTACCTCAGCCGAAGGAGGTGACGCCCACCGAAGTACACCAGCCTTTACCCTCGCCCCCTCCTCCGGAGGGCCCCTCTCCACCCCTTTCCCTGCCCGTCCTTCGAGTTCTGGGTCAGGTTCAAAATACCTATATCGCTGCAGAAGGCCCGGAAGGGATCTATCTCATAGATCAACATGCCGCCCACGAGCGAGTGCTCTTCGAGCGACTGACCCAGGAGCGACCTCTGGGACTGGAGGTGCAAGGTCTGCTCCAGCCGCTGGTCTTAGAGCTCAGCCCCAAACAGGAAGAGGTGGCTCGGGAAAAGGCCGAGCTCTTGGCGGAGTATGGCTTTGGGCTCGAGCCTTTTGGTGGGCGAACCTACTTGCTGCGCTCTGTCCCAGCGCTACTTCAAGGTCGAGACCTTGCTCAGGCTCTCCTCGAAGTTCTCGACTCCTTGGCCGAGGGGAGCCCTGAAGATTGGAGAAGGCGGCTGGCCACCTCCCTGGCCTGTCACGGAGCTGTCCGTGCCGGGCAGGTGCTGAGCCAAGCCGAGATGGAGACGCTCTTAAGGGAGCTTGAACGGACCGAAAATCCTCGCACCTGTCCTCATGGGAGGCCGACCATGATTCATCTTTCCACTGCGCAGCTCGAGAAGGAGTTTGGTCGGCGTGGCTGAATAAGGCTCTCCGGTGGCAAAAAGGCGGTCAATGAGGTAAAATCTAAGCAAATGAAGGTAGTTTTTCTTCGAAGCGTGCCTTCGGTAGGTCAAGAGGGGGAAGTGAAGGAAGTAGCGGCGGGGTATGCGCGGAACTTCCTCTTTCCGCGGGGCCTGGCTAAGCCAGCTACTCCAAGTGTGCTTCGGGAGCTGGAGCGGCGACGGGAGATCGAGGCCCGACGTCGGGCCTCGATCTCCCGTCGCCGCTCCAGCTCCCGA
>CBFDTP010000065.1:0-8049 GCA_965612975.1 uncultured Dehalococcoidia bacterium
TGGACATATTTCACCCGGTAGCCACGAAACTCCAGATATCGTCGGATGACGTCGAAGACGATATAGCTCATGGCATGTCCAATGTGGCAGATATCGTAGGGAGTCACCCCACAGACATACATGCGAACCTCCGAGCCGGGCGGCAGGAACTCTTCCTTCCTTCCGGAAAGCGTGTTATATACCTTCACTTTCTCTCCCCTACTTTGATCATCCTCATCGAGGTTTCCCCTCCTCCAGCAGGGCCACGGCGAAGCAGGCGATGGCCTCCCCCTTCCCCACCAGCCCCAGCCCCTCATTCGTCTTTGCCTTTATCCCCACCGAGGCCTCAGGAATCCCCAGCGTTTGGGCTACCCTTTGTTTTATCCTCCCGGAAAAGGGAGCAAGCCTGGGCTCTTCGGCTACAATTGTAGCATCCACGTTACGAATTCGGAAATCTCTCTCCTCGACCAGCTTCTTCGCCTGCTCGAGGAGAAGCAGGCTGGAGATGCCCTCGTATTGGGGATCATCGGGCGGAAAGTGAGTGCCGATGTCGGGCAGGCCGGCAGCACCAAGAAGGGCATCAATTATGGCATGAAGTAGGACATCCCCGTCGCTATGGCCCAGGAGTCCTTTCTCAAAGGGTATCTCTACCCCACCAAGGACGAGCTTCCTCCCCTCCACCAGGCGGTGCAGGTCATATCCTATCCCGGCTCGCACTGATCCTTCTCCGCAAAATTATCTCCGCCAGCTCCAGATCCTCCGGCGTGGTCACCTTTATGTTGGTGTAGGAACCGGGGTAAACCTTAACCCGATGACCCAGCTTTTCCACCATGAGCGCATCGTCGCTCACCTTCTCGCTCACCTCCGCGTGCGCCTGAGCGAGGAGCTCGAAGCGGAAGACCTGAGGGGTCTGAGCGGCCCAAAGATTTTCCCTCCTCGGGGTCCTCTCAACGAAGTCGTCGGAGACGAGTTTGATGGTATCCTTCACCGGCACGGCCGGGATGGCGGCCCCAGTCTCCCGTGCTGCGGCCAGGCCCTTGTCGATGAGCTCCGGGGTAAGACAGGGCCGAGCCCCATCGTGCACTACCACCCAATCACAGCCCTCGAGCCGCTTCAAACCCTCGGCCACCGAGTCCTGACGCCGCTCTCCACCGGCGCAGATGGCGGTAACCTTGGTCCAGTTATACTCCCGGAGCAACCTCTGGCCCCGCTCAAGATTCCTCACTCCCAAGACGATGACTATTTGATTTACCCGGTCGCAACCTTGGAAGGGTTCGACCGCCCAGACCAAGAGAGGTCGGCCAAGGAGCCCGGCAAAGATCTTGTCCTGCCCCATCCGCTTCCCCTCCCCCGCCGCAGCGATGATCACTCCAACTTTTTCCATCCGCAAGTATCTTACAAGAAAGCTGAAGGAAATGAAAGCCTTAAACTGAACCCCTTCATTTCCGCTGGGGCTTGCTCCTGCTATCATATTCCCGTGAGCCGGAGATTATTCCCCATCCTGGTGGACTACCCTGAAGAAGGGAACTATGGCCTTCTGGGCCCTCAAATGGCGGCCACCATCGTTACGAATTACACCGACTACGAAAGCCTGGTCATCGGCATTGGCCATGACTTTGACCCCGATTTCCTCAAGAACCACCTGCTCAAGCTCCTCCCCTCTGATAAGGCAATCGTCGGCTTTAGCTATCTCGGAGGCCGCCTCGACCTGTGGCACCTAGCCCAAAAGCTGAGAAAAGAAGGGGTAATAACCATCCTCGCAGGGCCACAATCAAACGTGGATTTCCTGGGGGAGGTTGGGTGGGAGGCTTACCCTCACAGATTCGCCGGCCTACGAGAGAGCTTCACCTTCGCCCTCCACGGTCCGGCGGAGCAGATCATCCCCCTGCTTAAAGGTGAGGGGCCAGAGGAGGTCAGTGGCCTGCTCTTCTACGAAGAGGACAGATTTCGGGTAAACGACGAGAGTGGATGGCGGGAGGAATTCCTGGGAGAGGTGAGCTGGGAAAATTTGTTTCGCCTAACCTCCTCCGGACTCGAGCCGGTGCGGATATCCTGTGCTCAGGTCGTCCAGCAGATAGGCTGTCCCTATGCGGCTAAGAAAAAGCTCGTGGAAATTGACTACCCGACCAATTTGAACGATAAGCCTTTTCCCAAGAAAGGAAAGGTGCCCCTCACACTACAGGGTTGCAGCTTCTGTGATGTGGCCCGAGATAAAGGCTTTGGCCTGACGCTTTCAACCTCCACCGTGCTTCGCCAGATTGCCCGACTTCCCGAGGATGAGGAAGGGAGGAAGATCCCCTTTGAGCTGGTGAACGAGAATTCCGTGGCTTCTTTGGCCCCTCTCCTTTCAGCCATTAAGGACAGCCAGATCAGGATCTCTCAGGTAAACCTGGTCACCCGAGCTGACTGGCTGCTCAAGGCTGAGCCAAGGCTCAGGGAGGCACTCCAACTGGCCAAGTTCCTGAAGGTGCGAATCCTGCTGGCCGCCGTCGGCCTTGAATCCTTCTCCGACCAAATTTTGCGGAACTTAAACAAGGGCTACTCGGTGGAGACCAACGTTTCAGCGATCAGGCTGATGAGAAGGCTTAAGGAGGAGTTCCCGGAGAACTTCCTTTACGCCACCAGTGAAGGGGCTGGCCACGGATTTATTCATCCCACTCCCTGGGACTCTCCCCGGACCCTGGGGGAAGCCCGGGCCTTCATACTTGCCTATGGCCTGAATCAGGATATCCTGCCTCCCCGAAGCACCCCGCTTATCATTCACCACGCCTGCGCTCTGGGCGAGTGGATCAGAAGGTTAGAGGAAGAGGAGGGCCTGAAGCTGAAACGATCCGGCTCCATCATCGAGTGGTGGTGAGATCGAAAACGGCAAAGGTGAGCTCCCCCTGGGCCACCACTCGCTCTCCCACCAGGGCCTTGGCCGTCCCCTTTCCCACCCGTCCACGCAACTTCAGCAGCTCTACCTCCAGGCGCACGCTTTCCCCGGGCAAAACCGGCTGGCGGAAGCGAAAGCCATCAATTCCCCCGAAGAACACTCCCTTTCCCCGGTTTTCCTCCAGGCTCAGCAAGGCCACGGCACCAACCTGGGCCAGAGCTTCCACCAGCAGGACCCCGGGAACCACCGGGTAACCGGGAAAATGCCCCTGGAAGAAGGGCTCGTTGAAGCTGAAGTTCTTTAATCCCACGGCCCTCTTCCCCGGCTCGAGCTCCAGGATTTTATCTATCAGCAGGAAGGGCCAGCGATGGGGAATGATCTTCTGGATCTCCACCACGTCAAGTTCCATCCTTCACCTCGATTAGTTTACTTCCGGCGGCACGGAGCAGGCGGTCGAAGACGGCCAGACCTATTCCCTGCCGTGGCGGGGCCAGGGCCAGGATGAACTCCACCCCCTGCTTCTCCAGCGCTCTCAGGGCGGAGAAGAGCCTTCTGGCCGCCTCGTCCAGGGAGTTCCCCAGGCTTTCCACTACCATCCCCTCCTCGGAGAATCGGGCCAAGTCCCCCTCCCCCACCAGGAGGCCCACCCGATGGCCACCCTGCCGTAGCTCTCGAAGCTTGCTTTGCATGGCCGCAATCACTGCCTCACGAGTTTTCCCCTGGTAGAGCAGGACCTCGGCCCGCGGGGCGTAGTGCCGCCGGAGCTGGCCGGGGGAACGAGGGAGGTCTTCCTCCGAGACCAGCCGAACCGTGCCCAGCACCTCCTCCAAGGCCTCCCGACTGACCCCACCGGGCCGCAGGATGACCGGAGGCTGGCAGGTGAGATCGAGAACGGTGGATTCCACGCCAACTGCGGTCTCCCCGCCGTCGAGGATGAGGTCTATCTCCTCACCCAGGTCTTCCAGGACGTGCTGGGGGGAGGTGGGGCTGGGACGACCAAAGCTGTTAGCCGACGGAGCAGCCAGGGGGAAGCCGCACTCCTTGATCAACGCCAGGGCAACCTCGTTTCGAGGAAGCCGCACCGCCACCGTGGGGAGGCCAGCGGTGACCATATCCGGAAGGCTCGATTTCTTGCGGAGCAGCAGCGTCAGGGGGCCAGGCCAGAAGATGGCTGTCAGCCTCCCCACCACCTCGGGAATCTCCTCGGCCACGACCGGTAAGTCCTGCTGGCTCGCCAGATGAACGATCAGCGGGTCGAAAAGAGGCCTTTGTTTTACCGCAAAGATGCGGGCCACCGCCTCCTCGTTAAAGGCGTTGGCCCCCAGCCCGTAAACGGTCTCGGTGGGGAAGGCCACCAGGCCTCCAGCCTTAAGCCTTTCCGCTGCGAGGCGTATCGCCTCCGGGCTGGCCTTCAGGATTTGACCCAATTCCACAACCTCACTTCGCCGGGACGAGTCGCTGGCAAACTTCTTGATACCGGCGGGCAGTTTCCTCCACCACCTCCGGGGGCAGTTCCGGTGCCGGGGGACTCTTGTCCCACCCCGAATTCTCCAGCCAGTCCCTCACCGGCTGCTTATCCAGGCTGGGTTGAGACCGACCGGGACGGTAAGTTTCCCTGAGCCAGAAGCGCGAGGAATCAGGGGTTAGCAATTCGTCAATTAACATAAGCTCCCCGCCATGAAAGCCGAACTCAAACTTGGTATCGGCGATGATGATTCCCCTTTCCCCGGCGTAAAGCGATGCCTTCTCATAAATCCGCAACGAGAGTTCCCGAAGCCGGGAGGCCAGCTCGCTCCCCACCAGACTCTGAAGTTCTTCAAAGGTCAGTGGCTGGTCATGCCCTGCCTGAGCCTTGGTTGTCGGGGTGAAGATGGGCTCGGGGAGCTTCTCCGACTCCCTCAGCCCCTGAGGCAGCCGGATACCACACACCTGGCCATTGGCCTGGTATTCTCTCCAGGCAGAGCCGGAAAGGTAGCCGCGCACCACGCACTCTACCAGAACTGGCTCCGCCTTTTTCACCAGCATGGCCCTCCCCTCCACCACCTCCCTCTCCTCCGCGGAAAGGAAGGAAAGATCCTCCGGGAGCAGATGGTTGCCGACGATGTCGCGGGTGAAGCCAAACCAGAAGACCGAGAGAGCGGTGAGAATCTTACCCTTCCCCGGCAGCCCGCTCGGCAGAACCACATCGAAAGCGGACAGCCGATCCGTGGTCACCAGGAGCAGGCGATCCCCCAGATCATAGATATCCCTGACCTTGCCCCTCCTCAGAAGCCTTACGCTGTGCAGGTTGGTTTCCCTTAAGACCTCTTCGCCCATTGTTTACCCCCGTTTTTAGAGCAACACCAGGTTATCCCGGTGAATGACCTCCTCGCCAAAGCTCTCGCCGAGCAGTGTCGGAATTTCGTCCGAATGATGGCCCTTGATTTTCTCCATGTCCTGGGAGCTGTAGTTAACTATCCCCCGACCAAGCTCCTCTCCCTCTAGATCATAGATAGCCACCACATCTCCTCTTTCAAACTCCCTTTCCACCCCAACCACCCCGGCCGGTAGCAGACTTCGATTTTGCTGCTGCAAAGCTACCTTGGCTCCATAGTCCACCACCACCTTCCCTCTCACCGGCAAGCCTAACATCCAGCGCTTGCGGCTTTCCAACCGAGAAACGGTCGGGGGGAAGAAGGTGCCCAGCGGCTCACCGGCCACCACCCGCAAGACGACCCCCGGTTCCCTTCCGTCGGCGATGACCACCGCTACCCCTGAGGCCGTGGCCAGCTTCGCTGCCTCAAGCTTGGTGCGCATACCCCCGGTTCCCTCTCCTGAGCTCCCTCCAGCCAGGCGTTCCAGGTTGGCATCAATTCGCTTGACCTCCGAGATGAGTCGGGCCCCGGCCTCACGTTCTGGATCTCTGGTGTAAAGCCCTCCTACATCGCTTAAGATCAACAATAGGTCGGCATCGATCAGATTGGCCACCATGGCCGATAAAGAGTCGTTGTCCCCAAAGGTGGTGCCTTCCAGCTCCTCCACCGCCACCACATCGTTCTCATTCACCACCGGCACCACCCCGAGCTCAAGGAGGGCCAGTAAGGTGTTGCGCGCATTGAGGTAGCCCAGACGATTGGTCATATCCGAACGAGCGAGCAGGGCTTGTGCCACTTTGATGCCATGGCCCCGGAATAGCTCACGGTAGAATTGCATCAGGCCAGCTTGCCCCACCGAAGCCAGGACCTGCTTAAACGGAATCCCTTTCGCCTTTTTATCTAGCTTCAACTCCCTTTTTCCCAGCGCTATTGCCCCGGAGGAAACCAACAACACCTGGCGACCATCATTCCGTAACCTTGCTAGCTGAGCCACTATGTTGGCCATCCGCTTCCGTGCCAAGCTCTCGCCCTCGGTAAGGATGTTTGTTCCCACCTTCACCACCAGGCGCCGACAGGCTTTGAGTTCTTCCCGGCTCCTCATCCAAAAAGTCCCTTAAGTCTTGGACTTATTTATCTGAGTTACCTCTTATATTCTAATACTAGATAGACAAGAAGAACAGTAAATGAGGGAAAGACTGGGAAAACTGGAATAACCGACTTTTATGGATAGCAAGAATAGAGACAGTTCTGACAGTAACCCGCCGGAATTATCCACAAATATGAGAGCGAGGTCGGTGGACAATTTAGGGACCTGGCTTATCCACAGTCCAGACCAGTTATCCACAAAATAAGGGGACTTATCCACAGAGGGTTTTAGCGGGTCAGCCGGCGTCTGTCCCTTTATACAGGGACTCCCTTATCTCGAGGATATCCTGTCTAAGGGCAGGGCTAACTTCAGCCTCGTTGGCGATCTTCTGGTAACCGTGGAGAACCGTGCTGTGATCCTTCCCTCCGAGATATCTCCCGATCTCAGTCCAGGAACACTCCATCTCTTCACGGAGGAGATACATGGCTATTTGGCGAGCTAAGGCGACGGGCTTATCCCTTCTCCTGCCCTTGAGGGCCTCGGGGCTGAGGTTGAAGTAGCGAGCTACGGCATTGATCACCGCTTCTGGAGTAAGGGTCCGCTTGGCCTCGCTGGTGGTGATGTCGAGCAAGGCCTGAGCGGCCAGATCGGTAGTGATGGGGGCGTTTACGAGGTGAGCATAGGCGGTAATCCGATTGAGAGCTCCCTCAAGCTCTCGGATGTTAGTTTGCACCCGTTTGGCAATGAAGTAGAGCACCTCCTGGGGGAGCTCTAACCGTTTCTCCCTGGCCTTGGCCTGAAGGATGGCGAGTCTGGTCTCCAGATCCGGGGGCTGGATGTCCACGATGAGCCCCCATTCAAAGCGGGAGCGAAGCCGGTCTTCAAGGAGGGAAAGCGCCTTTGGTGGACGATCACTGGTGAGCACGATCTGACGATTGGCGTTATGTAGGTCATTGAAAGTATGGAACAGGCCCTCCTGAGTTTGTTCCTTGCCCATGATGAACTGGATATCATCTATTAAGAGCGCATCTACCCCGCGGTATTTGTTGCGGAACTGCTCGGTGCTTCTTTCCCTGATGGCGGTGATGAACTCGTTGGTGAACTGCTCCGCGGTGACGTAAATCACGCGGTCGGTGCTCTGCAGGATGACGTGACCGATGGCATGAAGCAGGTGGGTCTTTCCCAGGCCCACCCCTCCGTAGATGAAGAGAGGGTTGTAGGCCTGGCCGGGATTCTCCGCCACCCCTAAAGCGGCAGCGTGGGCCAGGCGGTTGGAGTTACCCACGATGAATGAGGAGAAGGTATATTTGGGATTGAAACAGGGATGCCCGAATTCTGTTCCGGTGGCTCGGTTTGAGCAAACCTGAAACTGGACCTCGACAGGGCGACCGAGAAGGCCTCCCAGGGTCTTCTCGATGAGATGGAGCAACCTTTTCTCCAGCCACTCCTTGGCGAAGGCATTGGGCACCCCGACCACCATCTGTTTGTCATTGAGCGAAATTCCTACGGTGTTCTTGAGCCAGGTCTGAAAATTAGCCCGAGTTACTTGAAGTTCTAAAGCCCCTAAAGCTGCTTGCCAGACTTGCCTGGCCTCTTCCATGAGATGCCCTCGAGGAAAATTGAGGTTGAAAAGAGCTGGGATAGCAAAAGAATAACAAGACGAGAGGCCGGGGTCAAGACTTTTTTTCGGGCGGTTTTCCCGAGATTTTTGGCCCCACCATGCTATAATAACCTTGACTTGGCGAACGTAGGGG
>CBFDTP010000066.1:0-7680 GCA_965612975.1 uncultured Dehalococcoidia bacterium
GGGGAGATAAGACGTCCGGAGCTTGGCTACGTTGGGGAGATAGCCAGGGTAAACACCGCCTTACTGGATAGCTTGCTTGAGGTTGGATTCATCCCCGTCATCGCCCCACTTTGCTCCTGGTCTCGAGCCGGAAAAGGAGAGGCCCTCTTCCTCAACGTCAATGGCGACCCCGTTGCCGGGGAGATTGCCCGAGCCCTGAAGGCCGAGAGGCTCGTCTTCCTCACCGATGTTGAGGGGATTCTGGACGAGCGGGGAAGACGGATATCCAGCCTTACCTCGGAGCAGGTCGAGGAGCTCATCAATTCGGGGGTTATCTCCGGGGGGATGATTCCCAAGGCCAGGGCTGCCCAGCGAGCCTTAGAGGCGAGATGCGTGGTTCACATCGTGGACGGGCGCCAACCCCATGCCCTGCTTGCCGTAACTCAGAATCAGAGCCTCGGCACCCGAATTTCCTCTGGCTAATGCACTTGCTATTCGCCAATTGGGCAGGACAATTCACACCGACGGCAGTAGCACTGAAATGAAGTAGGAAGTTGCGGACGAATTGAATTTTCATAATCCTAACTCCTCTATCCTCTTGCCCTCTAAATTATAGTGGTTTCCCAAGCTATCTTTTCTTCTATTTATTTCACTAATTACGTTCTTAACAGCAGTCGGAACCTCCTTTGCTACAAGTCTTCCCACCTTAGGACTTTTTCCTTCATCTTTTACAACACCATCCCAATACATTAAAAGTTGATAGGCATCTATTGGCGCAGCAGTCCCTGCTTTTAACTCATAGATATGAATTTCTCCATTATTGAGCTCATGGAAAATGTCGACTTTTACACCAGCCCCTCCCCAAATAGGCCTATTTCTTTGAACCCTGCTACCTGTGTAGTGGCCTTCTAGCATGGTTTTTAGCTTCTTTGCTAAGTCTATCTCTATTTTAGCTTTTGTTATTTTCTGGGGTTTAAAATCGTCATCGTTTAATTTTTCCAATAGGGCACGCCAATAGGGATCATGCGGATCCAAACCTATTTTATTATTAACGGTTCTAAATTTGGGATCATTTAGAATGAGCTCCCCGACAAACTTGTTAAAATCATTATGCCTTTGAACACCTCCTTCTTCTGGAGGCCAAGGCCACAATTCAGGAAGTTGCCCGGTTTTCAGAACGCGCCCTCTTACAATAACATCTATACCTTGGGTTGGTATGTTCCCTTGATAATGAATTTTCAAAGGATAAGGTTTTCCTAACGAGGGATCTTTCACCTTTTCAACATCTAAATTCCCTCTTATATAAACTGCTTTAGCTTTTCCTTCTGGGCCGTCAATTTCGATCTCCGTTGTTTGCGATCCACCAGCATCATAAGGAATACAGATTGACTTAACACGAAATTCTTCCCACTCCGCATTTAGGTTTGGATTATCCTCATCATCTCCCAAATTTCTCCATCTTAACCACATTTTGTTGTGAGGATTACTTAGAAATCCCCTATACATTACTCCTAGATGTTCTATAAATCTCTCCACTAGTGTTTCAAACGTTCTTGCTCGATGGTACAGGGTATTAAAAAACTCAAAAGTAGTTTCAGCATATACTCTTGTTCCTCGTTGCCCAGTAACATGTTTAAGTCCTTCATTCCATCCGCTTAAATCACCTAGCTCTAACCTCATTTCCGAAGAAAACGGACCTTTTACTAAGTACACCTCGCTTTTGCTTACAGCAACGTCGTCCCTGGTTTCTATAATCCAAGGCAGTCTATTTCCGATCGTAAGTACACAGAGAGCATTCTTAAGGCCAAATCCGTGCTCATTTAAAGGCCCCTCCGAACGTCCTTTACCACCTAAACAAAAAATATATTTTGTTATTTCTTTAACGCTCATCCCAATTCCTTCATCCGCCACTTTAACCCTGATTTTATTTCCTAACTTTTCCAAAGTCACCTCTATCTTGAAAGGTAAAAGATCGCCTTCAGAATCCTTACCAGATGCTGAAATACTATTGTCAATTAATTCTCCCACTACTTGATGAAAATCCATCTCCTGACGTCCCAATCCTTCCCAATATCGTCCTTCGTCAATAGATACTTTTATATTTTTTGGGAAAGTGCTCATTTTCACCTCCTAATCATCTCTTTTGCGCACCTATGATTTTGTGTAAAATACTCTCGCAGCATACGAAGCCACCGTAAAGCTTAGGTGAGCGATAGCGAACCAGTGCTTGTCAGTAATTAAGCGAAGGATACATTTTTCACCTCACATATCTCCTATGGAAAAAAGGCTAAGGCGCGTTCCGTACTTTGCACTTTTTGCCCATTTTAGCAACATTAAGCTCTTCTGTAAATGAGAGGGTAGCCCAAGAAGTTTCAGATACCACGCAAGAGGTAGGCAATAAAGATGACGTTAGATTAATTTTGAAGTGAATACAGGTTAACGAAGGACTACAAAAGGCAGATCAAGAACACCTTCAAACTGTTCTTCTAGCTCTTCCAAAACCCACGGAACACTATGCATGCGGCCCTGTAGAGAACTATTTAAGCCAGGGCATAAGGGCTCGGAGTTCCCTGCCTACCTGCTCGACCAGGTGTTCCCTATCCCTCCGGCGCAGGGCATTGAAGCTGGGGCAGCCGGCCTGATTCTCCAGTATCCACTCCCGGGCGAAGGTACCGTCCTGCACCTCCCTCAGGATCTGTTCCATCTCCTCTCGAACGAGGTCGTCAATCACCCGGGGACCACGGGTGTAATCGCCATATTCGGCGGTGTCGCTCACTGACTCTCGCATCAGGGTGAGTCCCCCGCGGTAGATGAGATCCACGATGAGCTTGAGCTCATGAAGACATTCGAAGTAAGCTATCTCCGGCTGGTAGCCGGCCTCCACCAGAACCTCGAAGGCGGTCTTGATGAGACTGCTTACCCCGCCGCAAAGGACCACCTGTTCCCCAAACAGATCGGTTTCAGTCTCCTCGGCAAAGGTGGTCTCCAGCACACCGGCGCGGGTGCAACCGATTCCCTTGGCATAGGCCAGGGCCATCTCTCTAGCTTTGCCAGAGGCGTTCTGATGCACGGCTACCAAGGCCGGGGCACCGGCCCCCTCCTGATAGAGCTGGCGCAACATGGGGCCGGGGCACTTGGGGGCGATCATGGTTACGTCAACTTCTTTTGGCGGAATGATCTGATGAAAGTGGATGTTGAACCCGTGGGCGAACATGAGCAGGTTCCCGGGGGAGAGGTTAGGCTCGATGGAGTCCCGGTATACCTTTGGCTGGAGGGTGTCAGGGACGAGCATGACTATGAGATCAGCCTTCTTGGCCACTTCGTCGGCGGTGCTCACCTCGAAACCAGCCTCCTGAGCCATCCTCCAGGGCTCACTGCCTGGCAGCTCCCCCACCACCACCCGGCAGCCGCTGTCCCGGAGGTTCTGCGCCTGAGCGTGTCCCTGGCTGCCATAGCCAATGATGCCGATGGTCTTGCCCTCAAGCAACTTGAGGTCGGCGTCCTTGTCGTAATAAATCTTAGCCAACTTTCCCCCCTTTGGTCTTTATTTCTCCCCTGGGTAGGGCAACGCAGCCGGTGCGGGCCAGTTCCAGAATGCCAAATGCCCGGTAAAGTTCAATGAGCGAGTTCACCTTGTCCCGGTCTCCGGTCACCTCCACGATGAGGGAGTCCGAGGCCACATCAACTATATTGGCCCGGAAGATGTCGGCGAGCTGTATTATCTCACTTCGGTTGGCCGGGGTGGTCTTAACCTTGATCAAGGCCAGCTCCCGGGCTACCGGGTTGGGGTCAGCCACCTCGGTTATTTTAACCACCTCGATGATCTTATCCAGTTGCTTTCGCACCTGTTCCACGGCCATGGCCGTTCCATCAACCACGATGGTCATGCGCGAGAGGCCGGGTATCTCCGAGGGACCGACGGCGATGCTCTCGATGTTAAAGGCCCGGCGGCGAAACATATTCGCTACCCGGTTCAGTACGCCAGGCTTATTCTCCACCAGGGCGGATAAGGTATGTCTGGTCGTGTTCATCTCCCACCTACCTAATACCTCATGAAAAATTCGTTCGCTCTTTGTCTCAAGGCATTTGGCTAGAGATTGCTGACTTCACCAGGTCTGCCGGTGACCTCTACCTTCTCCTTTGGCTCATGAATTATCTCGCGCAATGCTGCCCCAGGCGCCACCATGGGGTAGACGTTTTCCTCCGGCTCAACACAAAAATCAATGAGATATGGCCCGGGGTGTTCCATAGCCTTTCGGATGGCCGGGACTACCTCCTCCTTCCGAGTGACCCGCAGGCCAGGCAACCCATAGGCTTCGGCCAGCTTGACGAAGTCAGGATTTCGAAGTGGGGTAGCCACATATCGGCGGCCGAAGAACAGGCTCTGCCACTGGCGCACCATGCCCAGGAAGCCGTTGTTCAGGACAGCTATCTTAACGGCAATATTGTCCTGAACCGCGGTAGCCAGCTCCTGAACGGTCATCTGCAGGCCACCATCCCCAGCGATGGCCCAGACAAGTTCGTCCGGCTTTCCTACCTTAACCCCGATGGCCGCCGGCAGCTCAAACCCCATGGTTCCCAGGCCGCCCGACGAGATGAAGGTATTGGGTCGGTCATACCAGTAGTGCTGAGCAGCCCACATCTGGTTCTGGCCTACCCCGGTGACGATGATGGCCTTGCCCTCGGTCACCTCGTAGAGCTGACGGACCACGTACTGGGGCAGCAGTTGGTCTCCCCTTTCGGGCACGGTCAGCGGATGCTTGCGCCGCCACCCGTCTATCCGCCGCAGCCAGTTGAGATGTTCCCTCGGCTCCACCAGCTTATTGAGTTCCTGCAAGACCTTTTTCACGTCCCCCACGATGGGTACATCTACTCGAACATTCTTGCCGATCTCCGAGGGATCAATATCTATGTGAATTATCTTGGCCTCGGGAGCAAAGGCCGACACCCTGCCCGTGGCCCGGTCATCAAATCTCATACCAATAGCGATCAGGAGGTCGGCCTCGCTGACGGCCAGGTTAGCGTAGGCCATGCCGTGCATGCCGAGCATGCCAAAGCTGAGCACATGACTCTCGGGGAAGGAACTGATCCCCAGGAGGGTGGTGATCACCGGAATTTGAGCCTTCTCGGCCAGCTCCCTCAGTTCCTCATAGGCCCGGGAGATGATCACCCCACGCCCCGAGATGATCACCGGGCGCTCTGCCTCATTGATGAGCCTGGCTGCCTTCCTTATCTGCAGAGGGTGTCCTTTAACCTTAGGCTCATAGCCCGGAAGGTCCACCTTCTCCGGGTATCGAAAGTTGGTCTCGTCGGTGAACACATCCCGAGGAAGGTCGATGAGCACCGGCCCCGGCCGCCCGGTTCGGGCGAGGTAAAATGCCTCCTTCACCACCGTGGCCAGGTCTTCAACTCGAAGAACTTGAAAGTTGTGCTTGGTTATGGGCAGGGTGATCCCGGTGATGTCTATCTCCTGGAAGGCGTCCTTGCCGATAAAAGGCCGGGCCACCTGACCGGTGAGGGCCACGATGGGGGAGGAGTCAAGGTAAGCGTTGGCGATGCCCGTCACCAGATTGGTGGCTCCGGGCCCGGAGGTGGCCAAGCAAACCCCCACCTTGCCCGTGGCTCGAGCATAGCCATCGGCAGCGTGAGCTGCCCCCTGCTCATGGCGTACCAGTATGTGGCGCAATTGAGGGTACTGGGGCAAGGTATCATACAAAGGCAGTACCGCCCCTCCAGGGAAGCCAAAGATTACCTCCACTCCCTCCCGCACCAGTGACTCACAGAGTATTTGAGCTCCGTTTAACTTCATGACACCTACCCCTCATCTTTTCGGAAAACTGCCCCGGTGCTGGCCGAGGTTACCTTCTCGATATAACGGCGAAGATAGCCGGTCTTTATCTTTGGCTCGAATGATGGGAGCTCAGCCAGGCGACGCTCAAGCTCAGCCTGGTCTAGCTCCACATCAAGGCGGTGGTCGAGAAGGTCTATCCTTATCACATCCCCATCTCTCAGGGCAGCGATGGGGCCGCGGCTGGCGGCCTCGGGCGAGACGTGCCCGATCGCTGCTCCGCGGGTACCTCCGGAGAACCGGCCATCCGTGATCAGGGCCACCTTATCGTCCAAGCCCATTCCCACCACGAGCGAGGTTGGGGTCAGCATCTCCGGCATCCCCGGCCCTCCCTTGGGCCCCTCGTAACGGATGACTATCACCTCGCCTGGTCTTATCTCCCCGGCCATAAGCCCCCGAGTGGCCTCATCTTCAGAATCGAAGACCCTGGCTGGCCCCCGGTGCCGGAACATTTCAGGCGAAACCGCTCCGCTCTTCACCACAGCTCCCTCAGGGGCCAGATTGCCGAAAAGGATCGCCAGCCCGCCGGTGGCGGAGTAGGGGTTTTCTCGTGGCCGGATAACATTCCTGTCCTTTACTTTGGCCCTCTCCAGCTCTTCTCTGAGACTCAGCCCGGAGACCCGCTTCACTTCGGGATGGAGCAGATCCTCGACCTCCTTCATCACCGCGGGAATTCCCCCGGCCCGGTCGAGGTCTTCGATGTGCTGACCGCTGGCAGGACTGAGCTTGACCAGGTGAGGAGTGGTCTGGCTCAGCTCATTTATGGCCTTCAGGGGAAAGTCCACCCCGGCCTCCGAGGCAACCGCCTTAAGGTGCAGGACGGAGTTGGTGCTCCCCCCCAGCGCCAGGTCTACCACGAAGGCATTGTGCAGTGAGTCCGAGTTGATGATATCCCGGGGGTGAAGGTCTTCCTCCAGAATTTCAACCACCCTTCTGCCGGCTTCCCAGGCAAGTTCCCGCCGGCGACTGTCCACGGCGGGGATGGTTCCATTGCCCGGGAGGGCCAGCCCGAGGGCCTCGGTGAGGCAATTCATGGTATTGGCGGTGAACATGCCGGCACAGGAGCCAGGTCCGGGGCAGGCGTGTTTTTCTATCTCCTCCAGCTCCTCCGGGCTCATCTCTCCTTTAGCTGCCTTCCCCACCGCCTCGAACACGGTGATCAGATCAATGGCCTTCCCCTGCCAGTGCCCTGCCAGCATAGGTCCCCCGCTCACGAAGATGGAGGGCAAATTCAATCTCACGGCAGCCATCAGCATGCCGGGGACGATCTTGTCGCAGTTGGGAATAAAGACCAGGGCATCGAACTGATGAGCCTGGACAACCACCTCCACCGAGTCGGCGATGAGCTCCCGACTGGGCAGGCTATACCTCATGCCCGGATGGTTCATGGCCAGGCCGTCGCAGATGCCGATGGTGTTTAACTCGAAGGGCAACCCGCCGGCGCTGTACACCCCTTCTTTCACCGCTTCCGCGAGCATCCTGAGGTGTACATGACCGGGAATGACCTCATTGAAGCTGTTAATCACCCCGATGAACGGTCGGTCAAGCAGCCTTCCTCCACGTCCCAGGGCCCGGAGGAGGGAGCGGTGGGGGGCCCGTTCAATTCCTTTTTTCACCAGATCGCTTCTCACCTTCTTCTCCCGACGGCCAAAGCTACCCGATATTATGACACAAAGACTCAGCTATGTAAATGTGGCGATTTAAATCATCTAAAAGGTAACCAAAGAGGGTAGAATGTTAGCTGGCTAGGAAACTTGTAAGGAGGCCGGCAGTGCAGAGAATGAGCCTGTCTCTTATACACATCTGACGCTGCCGACGAAGGCTTAGGTGTAGATCTCGGTGGTCGCCGTATC
>CBFDTP010000067.1:0-7644 GCA_965612975.1 uncultured Dehalococcoidia bacterium
TCGGTGCGGCTGGCGACGCCCAGCTTGGAGAGGATGTTGCTGACGTGAAATTTTACCGTTGACTGGCTGACAAACAGCCGTTTGGCAATCTCGGTGTTAGACAGCCCCTGAACCATGAGGGACAGGATTTCACGCTCACGACCAGTAAGGTCATAAGCTGGCGATGAGGGCTGTCTCATTCCCTCAATCAGCACCTCTGCCGCCTCGGGCGACAGACTGGAGCGGCCAGCAACGGCTCCGCGAATGGCAGCGGCGAGCTCATCAGCGGAGACATTCTTTAGTAGGTAACTCATGGCACCAGCCTTCAGAGCCCCTTCCACTAACTCCCTTTCCTTGAAACTGGTTAACGCGAGGATACAAATCTCAGGCCAACGCTCATGGATAGCACGAGTGGCAGCGGTTCCATCCATACCTGGCATAACCAGATCCATCAGTACCACGTCGGGTTGAAGCTGCTCACACTTGCGCAGTGCCTCCTCGCCGCTGCTGGCCTCCCCAACCATTTCAAGGTCATCAAAAGCCAGCAACACGGCTCCCAGACCACTCCGAACCACAGCGTGGTCATCTACTACCAGCACGCGAATAGAAGCGGGAGCGGTCATCATACTTCCTCCCCAGGTTTCTTCATCCAGGTGACCTTCACTACGGTGCCACGTTCTGCTTTGCTCTCTATTTCCAGTCCAGCACCAACGGCTTCGGCACGCTCTCTCATGATACCTATCCCCAGACTGTCCGCAGGCAAGGAAGCCTTATCAAACCCTCTGCCATTGTCACTCACGGTCAGGATTGCCTTGTCCATCTGGCAGTCCAGGTTTACCTTCGCTTCGGTCGCCCCGGAGTGCTTGGCAACATTGTTCAGCGCCTCCTGGGCAATTCGGTAGAAGGCTACTTTCACCTCAGATGGCAAGGTCGTCCTGCTGGATATCTCGACCGTCACCGGCAGTCGCCCTCTTCCGGTTATCGTATCGGCAAGCTGTCGCAAGAGGTCACCCAGCTCTGCCTCGGCCAGTGCCGCCGGGCGCAGCTCAAAAAGTAGGGTGCGCATCTCGGCAAGGGCGCTCCGGGACAGCTGGCGAACTTCCTCAAGGCGTCTTCTTCCTTCGTCCTGGTCGCGTTCCCACAGTCGGGGCAGCACCTCAGCAATGAGGCACGCTGAGAAAAGCGTCTGGCTCACGGCGTCATGCAAGTCTCTGGCTAGGCGATTGCGCTCGCTGGCTGCTGTTCTTTCCTTCAGTTCCTCGGCAAGTCTCTCCTGAGCCTGCTTCTGTTCCGTCCTATCAATGCCGATGCACAGGATTTGGCGCTCGTTTGTTTGCGGGTCATATACAGCCTTATTCGTCCAGGCAACCCACACCCTGTCGCCATTCTTTCGCACATTTTCGTTTTCGCTACTGCGGTACTTTTCAGGGTCAAGCAAAATGTCCTGAATCAAGGTCTTCAGGTCATTCCCGGACGAATCCCTTGCTGGAACTATGGTACCCACCACGTTCCGGCCGAGAATCTCAGACTCGCTGTAGCCGAAGAACTCTTGAGCAAATTTATTGAAAAAGGTGACATTCCCGCTGCTATCCATTTCGAGAACGATACTGTTTGCACTTTCTACTAACTCACGGTACTTCGCCTCGCTCCTTGCCAGCGCCTCCTGGGCTTCTCGGCGTTGAAATATTTCCTGTTGCAGGAGCTCGTTAGCCTTCCTCAGTTCAGATGTGCGCTGCTCAACCCTCATTTCCAACTCATCGTAAGCCCTTTTCAGTTCCTCTTCAGCCTTCTTGCGCCGTGTGACATCTCGTACGATCGCCTGGATTACCGGTTTGCCGTCAATATCAATACGATTAAGACTCACCTCGGCGTCAAAGAGAGACCCGTCCAGCTTCCTGTGTTTCCATTCAAAGAACTGGGGGGCACCGGCTAAAGCAGCGAGGATGTATTCCTGCGCCTTTTCTCTGGAATCTCTGCCGTCAGGTTGCTGCGGTGGTGAGAATTCATAGGGTTTTCGCTGCAGAATGTCCTCAGCACGGCATCCAAACATCTCCTCTGTCTTACGGTTACAGTCGATGAAGGTATCTCCTTCCATGAGAAAGATGGCGTCATTGGCGTTTTCAAAAACAGAGCGGAAAAAACGCTCGGAACCTAAAAGAGATTCCCTTTCTCCTCTGCTTCCCCCCGATAATGGAGATGTAATAGCCTTACCTTTCCCATTGCTGCTTGAATCATCGCGTTTTTTCATTATTACAAGCTCAGTATAACTGCTCTACAAAAACATTACAATGCAAGAGTTGATCACCATTATTAAACGCTTATGCTGCAATTATCGTTTATCAGCGTAATCGACCACCCTGGGTGCACCTCTGAGCATAGTATCACACAGTTACCACCTCTTTTTCAAACGCACACTTTAAGACACCATTCCATGGCCTGCTTATTTATCTCTTCCAGGCTGGTAAAGTCCCTTCCCGAGCAGAAGCTATCTCTGATAGGAAATTTAATGAAACGACTCAATGATTCCAGTGGTTATGAGGAGAAGCAATCCAATCCGAGCCAATACTCTTGGATTCCTATCTGGATCAGGATTAGGGTCAGTAGTTAAGAACCACGTTATGAACTTAGTAAACCAAATTGAAAATTCTAGCATGGCAACGCCATAAAATAGGCCAAGAATAAGTGGCACTATCGATGATTTAGCAGTTATGACAAAGATTATGGTTGTCAAGATAATCAAGCACACGGTGCTGAATCCAATGGATGAATCTAAACTTTTCCCAGACAACCGCAACATAAGATGCGTTACAAACCATTGCAAAGTCAATCCAATAATAAAGCCCGCCATGAATATCGGTATCCAAACAATATTGAAGTTAGAGCTAGTCTGAGAATCCTTCCATACCGACTATATAATCCATCCCAGCATCCCAGCGATTGCTAATACCGCGCAGCAAACATGAAGGTCTTCCGAATATTAGACAGCGTTAGAAAATTACGCAGCGTCTTATTTATTTGGATCGCGGTATCTTTCGATATTATCAGATCCGAACTAATTAGAAGCCCGGAAATCAAAGCTAAGATTTTGCTTGCAAAATATATCACTAGCCTCTCCAATAAGCTTGCGTTTGTGCAGGGTTCTACCAGTTTATAGAGGCGAGTAGAGTGTGTCAACTTTATATGGGGTTATGGCCTCGTCTAAAAATTAGGCCTGAATTATACTCTAGAACGTTGTGAAAAGGAAGGACATTTACTACCCTAAAGAGGTGTTCCAGCTTTGTCTGGAGCTCGCACAAGACGAAGTCACGGCACAAAGGCCAAAAGGTAGGGGGCGTCCTCCTTTTTACCCCGATAGGCTTTATATCGCCCTTGCCATCTTCAGGCGTTTCTTTAACCTCACCTTGCGCTCCACCATAGCCTTGTTTAGGGACCTCTTCCCGGAAATGCCTTGCCCCTGCTTCCAGGCATTACACTGGTTTTTAAAAGCTAAGCTTTCCCTGAAAAAGCTCGGGCTCATCTTTCAAAAGCTGAAGGAGCGCATAAAGCCCCTCTTGCCTGCCGAAGGATCCATCTTCATCCTCGACACCACGGGGGTCGCATTCCGAGGAAAGGTGCAAAAGCTGAGCTATCTTCGGGGACAGAGTGTGAGAAAGGCAAAGGGACACGCCCGACTTTGCGCCCTGATAAGGTATCTTCAAAGGGAGAGGCTTCTGTTCATTGAAGGGGTTGAGGTTGGTCCCGGCTATGCTTCCGATGTAAAGCTTGGACTTAATGTCCTGGAGAATGCCAGAGGCCCGGGACCCCTCCTGGGGGATGCCGGCTTTGACTCTCTAGCTATGATAAGCAAGGCAGGGGTAAGAGGGTTTGAGCCGATTATAAAGCTCAAAGGTGGGGAGATAAAGCATAAGCTAAGGGGAGAGCAAAGTAAGCCTTTGATGCTGCTTTATATCGGTTGCGCAGCATAGCCGAGGGGGTATTCGGTGGGATAAAAACGAAAATGAATGGCCCATTGCGCTGTCTTGATGGAGATGCGGCGAGGAAGGAGGCATTACTTGAAGCTTTGTCCTATGACATCAGGGTTTATCTCTCCCTCTTTTTGTTTCCTTTGGACCTAATACTTCTCCATCTATCCTCAGGGATTTTTAGACAAGGCCAGGCCCTTGAGCCGACGCAAAATTGCAAAAATGGAGCTTGGCCGGTATAATTAGACTAAAGTTTTTCATCTCAGAGGGTTTTTCGACCTTTTAATCGTAGAATAGAGGGCAGTATAAGCCGCTGCTTGGATCGGTCACGACCGAGACGGCGGGAAGTAAGCAGGATTAAAACCTTCTCGGCTGTGGCCGGGAAGGTTTTTTAGTTTCAGGGCATGCGGGAGACGATTAAACTCGGCTTTATCGGGGCCGGGGTGGTGGGAACGGCCCTGGCCACGCGGCTAAAGGAGAAGGGCTATTCCGTAGTCGGGGTCTGCAGCCGCACTCCTGCCTCGGCCAAAAGGCTCGCCGATCGCCTGGATTGCCCGATCTATGCCAAGCAGGAGTTGGCCGCCCGAGCAGACCTCGTCTTCATTACCACGCCAGATGACGTCATCGGCCAGGTGGCTTCTGAAGTAAGTTGGCGCCCGGGGCAGTGGGTAGTCCACTGCAGCGGAGCTGCCTCGGTGGATATCCTTGAGCCGGCGAGGAAACTGGGGGCCAAAACAGGGACTTTCCATCCCCTGCAAACCTTCGCCGATGCTGACCAGGCACTGAAAAACCTCGCCGGCTCCACCTTTGCCTTAGAGGCCGAGGGGGAATTGTTCGCTTTCTTGAAGGAGATGGCCGAAGCCCTTGAGGGGAGATGGCTGGTGTTAAGGCCGGAGGATAAGGTTCTTTATCATGTGGCTGCGGTGTTCGCCTGCAATTACCTGGTTACCCTGGTCAAGCTGGCCACCGACCTCTTTCGGACCTTTGACGTTCCCCCTCGAGAGGCTACTCAGGCACTCCTGCCCTTGCTTCGAGGCACACTTAACAATCTCGAACTCATTGGCCTGCCTCACTGCCTCACCGGTCCCATCGCCCGGGGAGACCTCGGAACCGTTCAAAAACATCTGGAGGCCCTGGCTCGGTGCGCCCCGGAGCTGGTCTCGGTCTACACCGAATTGGGGCGGCGAACCATCCCCCTGGCGCTCGAGAAGGGCAAGTTAGATGTGGAGAAGGCACAGAGGTTAGCTGAGCTACTGGAGCACTTTTCCAAACGAAAGGAGGAACATGCGGGTCACCGTGGGTCAAATCCAGAAGATGAAGGAGCAGGGGGAGAAGATCCCCATGCTCACCGCCTATGACTACGCCACTGCCAGGCTGGTTGATGAAATGGGAGTGCCGCTGATTCTGGTGGGTGACAGCTTGGGCATGGTAATGCTGGGGTATGAATCCACCATCCCGGTGACCCTGGAGGAGATGATTCATCACACAAAAGCGGTGGCTCGGGGGGCTAAAAAGGCGCTAATAGTGGGGGACATGCCCTTCATGACCTACCATACCTCGGTGGAGGAGGCCCTGCGCAATGCCGCTCGCTTTATACAGGAAGGAGGAGCGCAGGCAGTAAAGCTAGAGGGGGGAGAAGTGGTGGCGGAAAAGGTTCAGCGGCTCGTTCGCTGTGGCATCCCGGTGATGGGCCACCTGGGTTATACCCCCCAATCCACCTTCCAGCTCGGCGGTCCCCGAGCGGTGGGAAAGGAGAGGGAATCAGCCACTCAACTCGTACAGGATGCCCTCGCCCTGGAGCAGGCTGGCGCCTTCGCCATCGTTCTGGAACTCGTCCCCGCCCCGCTGGCCAGGCTCATCACCCAGAAGCTGACAATCCCCACCATCGGCATCGGCTCAGGCAAGGACTGCGATGGCCAGGTTCAGGTCATCAGCGACATCCTAGGACTTTCCGACTTCGTCCCGCGCCATGCCAAGAGATACGTTTACCTTGCCGAGCTTATCAAGAAAGCGGTCGGTGATTTCATTGGCGAGGTCAGGTCAGGCAGCTTCCCTACCCCCAAGGAAAGCATCTCCATGGACGAAAGTATTCTGGCCGACCTGTGACCGTTAAACTCTCTCGGCTATAAGGCTTCCCATCTCCCGGGTCCCCACCTGGATGCCGCCACCCTTGGCGATGTCGTAGGTCCGATAACCCTCCCTCAATACCTGTTCGACGGCCCCTTCTACTGCTTCGGCCTCTCCGGCCAGGCCAAGGGAGTAGCGCAACATCAGGGCAGAGCTTAAGATGGTGGCGATGGGGTTGGCCAAGTTTTGTCCTGCCCGACGGGGGGCGCTGCCATGAGCCGGTTCATACATTCCGAACGCCCGATCATCGCCCGGCACCCCGGCCAGGCTGGCCGAGGAGAGCATTCCCAGGCTGCCGGCCAACATGGAGGCTTCATCGGTGAGGATATCGCCGAACATGTTCTCGGTGACCAGCACATCGAAGTCCGCCGGGCTCTGGATAAGCCTCATGGCACAGGCATCGACCAACTGGTGCTCCAGTTCCACGTCGGGATATTCGGCGGAGAGCTCGATGGCAAGCTCTCGCCAGAGGCGCGATGACTCCAGTACATTGGCCTTGTCCACCGAGGTGAGCTTCTTCCGCCGCCGGCGGGCCAGCTCAAACCCCACCCTCAGGATACGGCGAATTTCCTCCTCGGAGTACTTCAGGGTGTCCACCACCCGCCTCCCCCGTGAGGTCCGCCACTGTCTCCGCGGCCGGCCAAAGTAAATTCCACCGGTCAGTTCCCGAACGAAGACGAGGTCCACCCCCTGGACCACCTCCGGCTTGAGGTTGATGGAGGGAAGAAGTGCCGAGTAAACCTTCACCGGGCGCAGGTTGGCAAAGAGCTTAAGCTCCTTACGCAGGGCCAGCAGTCCGTCCTCCGGCCTGACCTTGGCCAAGGGGTCATCCCACTTGGGGCCGCCAACGGCACCGAGCAGCACGGCATCACACTGGCGGCACATCTTGAGGGTATCCTTGGTCAGTGCCTCCCCCGTTTCATCAATGGCAATGCCGCCAATCAGGCCCCAGCGCAGGTTAAAGGTGTGGTCAAATCTCCTCCCTACTGCCAGCAAGACCTTGATGGCCTCATTGGTGACCTCAGGGCCAATACCATCGCCGGGTAGGACAGCTATATCAAAGGTTGCCATTAACTCCTCCTTGCGGCTAGTCTCTTTCTGGTGTGCTCAATAAGCCCGCCGGCGGCAATAAGCTCGGCCATAAACTCGGGGTAGGGCTTGGCGGTGAACTCCATTCCCCGGCTAAGGTTCCTGATCTTGCCGGTGGCTAGCTCCACCTCCACCAGGTCACCCGCCTGGATGCTATCTGCTGCCGGCTCACATTCAAGCAGGGGCAGGCCGATATTTATGGCGTTGCGGAAGAAGATGCGGGCAAAGCTCTGGGCGATGATACAGGAAATCCCCGAAGCCTTGATGGCCAGCGGGGCGTGCTCCCGGGATGAGCCACAGCCGAAGTTAGTGGTGGCCACCATAATATCGCCTGGCTTGACCCTGCTCACGAACTCCGGGTCAATATCCTCCATGCAGTGCTTGGCCAGCTCCGCCGGCTCCGATAGGTTGAGATACCGCGCCGGGATAATGGCATCGGTATCAACGTTAGCCCCGTATTTATGAGCTTTACCCTTAAGCATTAGAG
>CBFDTP010000068.1:0-7540 GCA_965612975.1 uncultured Dehalococcoidia bacterium
TCGTGGGCTCGGAGATGTGTATAAGAGACAGGTGGAGAGGAGGATAAGTCAGGGCCCCAAGGCCCCTTGAGCCAGGAAAGCTTGCGAGGAAAGGAGGCGAATAAGGGTGAACATCCTCCTGGTCAATCCCCCTTCCCGGGCAGGATACTATCGGGTGGGCATAAAGCTTCCTCCTTTAGGTCTGGCCTATCTGGCCGCTGTGCTTCAGGAACACGGACACGGGGTAAAAATCGTCGACCTGGCGGTAGAAGACATTGATTGGCGGACCTACCCCTACCAGGAGTTTGACCTGGTCGGCCTCTCGGTCGACACTTTAAGGTATCCGGCAGCGCTGGAGATAGCCCGGGTGGTGAAGGAGAAGGGAAGCCGGGTGGTTCTTGGCGGACCACATGTGAGCTTTTTCTATCAGGAGCCTCTGGAATCTGGGCTGGCGGACTGGGTGGTGCGCAACGAGGGCGAGTACTCCTTGTTAGACCTGGTGGAGCACCTGGAGAGGGGGCAACCGCTCGAGGAGGTTAAGGGCCTTGTTTATCTCTCCAACGGCAATCTGGTGGTCAACCCGCCAGCTCCCTTCGTCGAGGACCTCGACTCCCTCCCCTTCCCCGCCCGCGACCTTCTCCCGCTGGACCTCTATACCCATAAGCTGGAAAAAAGATATGTGGCTACCCTCATCAGCTCTCGAGGTTGTCCCTTCGACTGCGAATTTTGCTCCTCCTCCCGATTCTCCGGCCTCCGCTGGCGAGCCCGCTCGCCGGAGAACATCCTCGAGGAGCTGGACCTGCTTTATAACAAGTATGGTTACCGGGCGGTGATGTTCTTCGACGATAACTTCACCCTCGACCCCTACCGCGTTGACCGCCTTTGCCAGAAACTCCTCAAAAAGGGATGGGATTTGGTCTGGTTTGCCCTCTCGCGAGTGGACACGGTGGTGCGAAACGCCAAGCTGGTGGAGCTCATGGCCAAGACCGGGCTCCGCATGCTTTTTCTGGGCTTTGAGAGCGCTGCCCAGGAGACGCTGGACGAATATGGGAAGAAGCTAAAGGTGGAGGAAGCCTTCAAGGCCATGGACATCCTGCGGAGGAACAAGGTGAAAGTGATGGGCAGCTTCATCATCGGTGCCCTGGATGAGAAGAAGGAGATGATAAAGCGCACCATTAGGTTGGCCAAGAAGCTCAACCCTTATCATGTCCAGTTCACCATACTCACTCCCTATCCGGGCACGCGGCTCTATGAAAAGGTGAAGGACCGGCTGCTGACGACCAACTGGGGTGATTTCAGTGGCCTGGCCCCGGTGATAAGGCTGGACAACCTGAGTCCCGGCGAGCTTAAATCTCTCTTTAGAAGGGCTTACTTCTCCTTCTATTTTCGGCCCAGCCACTTATTCACCCAGGGCTTCTCCTGGATTCCCAAGCTTCTCTGGGGCTCCGGACGAAAGGAGAGGGTGCCCTTAAGGAAAGTGGGGGATGACTGGGTCCCCATTGGAAGATGAGAGGGGCAAACTCGGCCGGAAGCTTTGGCACCTTGGCGGTGGGCTTCTCTTTCCCCTGCTTGCCTTTTTCATCCCTCGGGTTACATTGCTCATCGCCGTCGGAGTAGTTACGCTGGCCTTCATCGGCTGGGAAACCAGCCGATTCGCCTCCCCCAAGGTAAATAAGCTGGTAGTTTCCCTTCTCTCCCCCTTCCTCAAGCGCGAGGAGCGCACCTCAGCCCTCACGGGAAGCACCTGGCTGCTCATCGCCACCCTGATCGCCTTCCTGGCCTTTGCCAAGGAAGTGGCCATTGCCGCACTGTTATTCCTGGCAGTGGGTGACTTCGCCTCCTGGCTGGCTGGCAAAAGGCTGGGTCGGACAAAGGTCCTGCGGAAGAGCCTGGAGGGGAGCCTGTCCTTTCTCGCCTCTTGCCTTCTGGTCACTGGCTTGCTGGTTTACCTGGGGGAGGGGTTTTCCGGGCCGCTCCTCTGTCTGGGAGCGGCGGTGGCCACGCTGACCGAGCTTCTGCCACTGCCGGTAGATGACAACTTCTCCATACCCATAGCTAGTGGGGTTGTAATGACCCTGGTGCAGCTCATCTAGCTGAGCTTGGTCAGCTTTCCTCGGGGTAAAAGGCGATGCCCAGGGTTCCCGGTCCGCTGGAGTAGCCCATCAGCGGACTGAACTCGGTGATCCATATTTCGCGGCAATCGAACTCTGAGAGCACCTGGTCTCTGAACTTCTCCGCCTGCTCCGGGGCAGCCGCATGCATCACGGCCGCCCTTATCGGTCGGTGGCCTACACTGGCACGCACCATCTCCAGAAGCCGGGTCATCGCTTGCTCCCGGGTTCGTACTATTCCCCGGAAATGGATGGCCCCTTCGGACACGCTGAAGAGCGGCCTTACATGGAACAGGGAGCCCACTTGAGCCGCGATCCTGGGGATCCGCCCGGTGCGGTAGGCGTGGCGCAGGGTGTCCAAGTAGGCGGCTAACCCTACTCTATCCCTCAGCTCGGTGGTTAATTGTACCACCTCCTCCAGTCCAGCTCCGTTGCTGGCTATCTCGGCCGCTGCCAGGGCGATGAGGGCCTCACCGGCCCCCAGGGTTTGGGAGTCCAGCACCTCAATGGCTACCCCCGGTGATTCCGCTTGGAATCGTTCCTTGGCCACCTGGGCTACGTTGTAGAAGGTGCTCACCTTGCGAGAAATGGTGAGGCAGAGGATGCTCTGAGCCCTCCGGCCAGCCTCCCTAAAAGCCTCCAGGAATTCATGGGGAGACGCTGGGGCAGCATAGAAGCTGTTTGGCGAGCGCTCCAGCATCTGATAAGCTTCTGAGGGGCTGACGTCCACCCCATCGCGATAGAGCTTGCCCTCGTAGAGGAAATTGGCCGGCACCACCACCACGCCATATCGCTCGATCTGTTCCGGGGTGAGACAGGCTATGCTATCAGCTACAACGGCTACTCGCTTCATCTCTCCCGCTCAGAAGAAATTTGAGCACCACCTGATTGAACTCCTCCCGTCTTTCCCGCTGCGGGGCATGGCCACACCCCTGAAAGATGAAAAGCTCAGAATTTGGCAGGAGCTGGTGTGCCCGATGGGCCTGAGCTACGGGCAGATAAAGGTCTCGCTCGCCCCACACGATGAGCGCCGGAACCTCAAGCTTCCGGAGTTCTTCCGGACTGAGCCAGTGATTCCCCTGCCCCGGCTCCTTCTCCAGAAAAGGATAGAATCTGCCCGGTTGAAAAACCCGCCGGAAGAGGTTGCAGGAGGTGACGATCAGCCAGCCCAGAAGGGTAACCCGACCAAATCCCCAGGCATCCACTAGGATGAGCCTCTCCACCCTGTCCGGAAACCTGAGGGCGAACTTCAGGGCCACCCCGGCCCCCAGGGAATGTCCTCCCAGGCTTGCGTAGCTTAAGCCGACGGCCTGCATAAAGCCATGAACGAAGTTGGCCAGAAAATTCAGGGTATACCTCGCCTCCGGCTTGGGGGTAAGGCCAAAGCCGGGCAGATCTAGGGCATAAACCTCCAGCTTCTGTGATAGGGCGCCGATGTTCTCTTCCCACTCTCGCCAGTCGTTTGCCCCTCCATGAAGCAGTACCAGTGCAGGGCCTCTTCCTGCGACCACGTAATGAGCCGTCAGCCCTTCCACCTCGACGTGCTGGCTCTTCACCGATACCTCGCTTTACTATGCACAGGATAACACCAGCCGCCCTTCAGGTCAAGCGCGATTAGGATGTTCAGACCCAGGTTCGGGGTACTATAAAGGAAGCTGCTTCACACTCCTATCCTCTGTCCTTAAGCACCTCTTCATAAAGCTTCATTACCCTGCTGGCAATGTATTCCCAGCGGTAGTTCTCGGCCTTTTGCCTCCCTGCTTGCCCTAGTGTTCTTCTCAGCGCTTCATCCTTGATAAGCAACCTGAGGGCCCCGGCGAGGGACCTAATGTCTTTAGGTTTGACAAGTAGCCCCTGGACCCCATGCTCCACCAAATCATTATATCCCGGAATATCGGAGGCCACCACTGGCTTCCCCGCTGCCATCGCCTCAAGCAGAACCATGCCAAAGCTCTCGTTCCCAGTGGCCGGGGAGCAAATTATGTCTGCCGTGCGATAATAGCGCAGGAGTTGCTCAAAGGGGACATAGCCGGTGAAAACAACGTCTTTGAGCCCATATCCTCTCGCCAGCAGGCTATACTTTAGATGTCCGAACCTACCCGGTCCGACAGCGATAAGCCTTGCTTTGGGATTTTCCCTCTTGATATGGCGGTAAGCTTCCAGCAGGTAGCCAAAACCCTTGCGTTTTTCCAGCCGGCCGACAAAGAGGATGTTTATCTTGCCATCTTGGAACTCTTCAATGGGAGGTATGTTAGCGGAAAAGAAGGCTGAGGCCACCCCGTTGGGAATGATGGTATAGCTACCGGGGAAATATCGCCCCACAAAGTCAAGGGCTGCTTTGGAAACAGCTATTCGCCCATCAAGCCGGTTGAATCCCTTTTGAATTATAGGGTAAAGGGACCGATAGGCCCAACTTCTTGAGCGGGTGGCGTGAAACGTTCCGATGGTGGCGCTCCTCGACCTCCAGAGGAAACCGGCGACAAGAGGAGGAAGGAATGGTTCATGTAAATGGACGATGTTAAAGTCCTCCCGGGCCAAGAACTGGGCTATCTCCTCGGAGAAGAAAATCCGTGGTGAAACAGGAACCCTAACGATCGAGCCGCTGGCCGGGATAGGAATGGGTCGGCCAATAAAGATGATATTCCCCTCCCCCGTTTGTTTCATCCGGGAACTCGGAAAAACCATTTTGACCTCATGTCCCATCTGGGTGAATTGCCTGGCCAGCTGAAGGACATGATGGTTTACCCCGCTAGGGTAACTATAATCGTAAGGGGAGACCAGAAGGATCTTCATTTTAGGCCAAGTAAAACTTGCGCACCAGCTTTAAGAACTTGCTGGGCCATGGTTCAAGGAACCTGATAAGCCTAAAAATTAAGAAAGCGGTAGCGGCTCCGATGGCTGCCCCCCCGAGAATATCTGAAGGATAATGGACGCCTACATATATCCGAGCAAAACCGAAGAGAAAGGCTAAGAACAGCAGCAAGCTGCCGGCTTTCCTATCGGCGAGGAAAACGGCGATAGCAATGGCGAAGACTACCGCTGTCGAATTGGCGGGGAAAGAGGAATCGGTTGGCTGATAGAAAAGTAAATTTACCGGGAGCTCGGTAAATGGGCGGGGGCGGAAGTAAAAGAGATTGCATATTTTGACAATCCCGTTTGCTATTCCTAAGCTTCCGGAGGCGCAGATGACCGCCTTTTGATTTGCCTCCCGCTGCCGGATATCCCTAGTGCCGAACCAGAGGGCTAGGAGCACAAGGCAAGAACTGACGATAATGAAGTAATCGTTGGCTATCCCTTTTAACAGTTCATCGAGGGGGAAAAGCCTACCGGCAAGTCCATTGATCCAAAGGAAAAGCGTTTCATCTGGGGACATTATCACCTCCTGCCAAACCGGCACCGAAGGGCCTTGAAAAATGTCACTTCTCTTAAGGCATCAAGCCCGTCGTGGCCAGGGTTCCCCTGAAGGAGGGAGCTCCTCAGTAGCGAGGAGACCGCCAGGGTGAAAACAACCGCGGCGATAAGGCCAAGCATGAAAAAGCCAAACTGCTCCTTGCCCTCGATCACCCCCGTGGGGTTTCTTCCATTCCAAGTGAAAAAGCCAAGCAAGGCCGGGCCAACGGTAAAGGCAGCGAAAAGATAGCCATAGAGCCTCTGCCCGAAGAAGGAAAGCCCCTTGAGCCCGTTGTAGGCCGCTGCTGCCTGAAGTACCCCTACACAGGCCAGAAATACCAGCCCAAAGTATTCTAAAGCAAGCCTGGCCATTATTTGATCCCGCTGGAAAATCCCCGACTTACAAATTCCCTCTCCCAGACCGGGTCCATCTCCCTCGCCACGCCGGCTGCATACCGGTCAAGCTCATCGGCAAGCCCGGTGACGATTGCCTCCGCTCCTGGCTCAGTTGGGCGGGCACCATATTTAGCTACCATCTCCCGAAGAATATGAGGGTGATCAATTATCATGCAGGGACGGAGGAGGTTTTCATGGAATGGCTGGCGACTTCGGATTTCCCGGAAAAGAGGCGACATCAATACTTCCTTCAAACTCTTTTCCTTGATATTGTCCACCGCAAAGTGCTGGAAGATACAGGGCTCGACATCCCCTTTCGAGTTTATATGGAAGAAGTGGCGCCCCCCAGCAATGCAGCCCGTAACATAAGGGGCATCATTCCAGAAGTCCATTACCCATATAGGCTTCTCAGAACGGATCCGAGCTGCTCCCCGCTCTCTCAGGAGCCTTCGCTGTTCCGGGGTAGGCATGAGACTAGGATCGGGATCTCGCCCCACCGGCATGTAAAGGAAGAGCCAGCCAAGGTAGCAGCCTTTCTCGATGAGCATATCGTAGAACTCATCGCCGATAAGCGTCTCCACATTTCGGGAGGTGACCATGCTTGAAAAGCCAAAGGGGACGCCGGCCTCTCTCAAATTGTCCATTGCCTGCATGATCTTCTGGAATGTTCCTTTGCCACGCCGGGCATCGGTATCCTCCTCAAAACCCTCGATGCTGATGGCGGGGACGATGTTTCCCCGCTCGGCTAGCCTCTGGGCCACCTCCCTGGTGATTAAGGTACCATTGGTGAAGATATGAAAGATCATGTCATGGTGTCGCTTGTAGATTTCCCACATGTCCTGGCGGATGAAGGGTTCACCGCCAAGGATGACAGCGATGTAGGTGCCAAGCTCCTTTGCCTCCCCCAGCACTCGATCTATGAGGTTAAGCTCGAGGTCATCTCTAGGGCTGTAATAGGCAGCGTAGCATCCCTCGCAGCGCAGGTTACAGCGCATGGTGGGGCTGATGAGGATAGTGAAGGGTGCGGGCAAACCTTGAGCCCGAGCCTTTTCCCGAAGCTCATGTCCATGCCAGTGACATCGGAGGAGAAGATTGGTAACCAAGGTATCCCGGCAGTTTGGGTTTATGTCGCGCAAGGCGTTGCGGAGCAGGATCATCTGCGGATGGCGTTTCCGCCAGGATTCGAGAAGATATCCGGCAACGAATTTGGGGTAATCACCGGAGGCCAGCTTCTCGGCAAGGATGAGGAATTTTTCGAAGCTTTCATCGGAGACCTTGCCCAGCAAGGGGAGAAGCCTCTTTGAGGCTTGGGTTATGGCAAATTCCTTAAATCCAGACATTTCACTCCTTTCCCCTGGTTTTGGCCGAGCAAGCTCAAATTACGGCCTGCATTAACGTCATTGCTCCGGCGCACGCCAGGGGGACCCGAGCCCAGCCAAAGCTGAGGCCCAGGCTTCCCAGCGGAGACGTCGTGGCGCTTTCCCCTGCTCTTCACCTTATCAAGGTTTGAGATTCTTACGGTCGTCGGGAAAGGGCTATCAAAGCCACCAGCCATAGGGCAAGCAACGCTGAGGCTGCTAGCCCTATCAGACCGCTGTCTCTTATACACATCTGACGCTGCCGACGAAGGCTTAGGTGTAGATCTCGGTGGTCGCCGTATCATT
>CBFDTP010000069.1:0-7529 GCA_965612975.1 uncultured Dehalococcoidia bacterium
TTTTTTCAAGCAGAAGACGGCATACGAGATCATGCCTAGTCTCGTGGGCTCGGAGATGTGTATAAGAGACAGATGCCTACCCTGGCCATCGGGAGGGCTAAAAGGGTTCTCAACCGAGCTTTCAACCTAACGCTGGAGGAGGTGCTGGAGAGGGAAATAGAACTGCAGACCTTCCTCCACCAGACTGAAGACCACCGGGAGGGAATTCAGGCCTTCCTGGAAAAGCGAAAACCCAGATTTCAAGGGAGATGAAAGGAGTGGACGATGACTGAGGAGCTTAAGGCCATAGATGTGATGAACTATCCCTTTACCCCTGAGGGCATAGAGAAGTTCTTCGGGGGAAGTCCGGAGATGAGGGAGATGATAGAGCGGGTGGGACATAAGCCTCAGGGCTGCTCCCCGGAGGAGTTCGTCGCCCAGATGGACGAGGCAGGGTACGAGAAGGTTTTCATCGCCGCGGTTAAGATGGGGTCTTATAAGGGGAGGTGGCTGGCAAGCGACTTCTCCAACGAAGAGGTGTATGAGATTATCAAGGATTATCCGGACCGGCTGGTGGGCCTGGCTGGCTATGACCCCTTCAATATCATGGAAAGCCTGCGCCAGATAGAAAGAGCCGTCAGGGAATTCGGCTTTAAGGGGGTCTATGCTCACACCCTAGGATGGGACATTCGTCCCGATGACCGGAGGATGTATCCCTGTTATGTCAAGTGTATTGAGCTGGGCATCCCCTTCTCCATGCAGGTGGGCCATTCCCTGGAGCTCATGCCCAGCGAGGCAGGCCGACCGATCTACATTGATAAGGTAGCTCTGGACTTTCCCGAACTCACCTTCATTGCCTCCCACACCGGCTGGCCCTGGTGTGAGGAACTCATTGCGCTAGCCTGGAAACATCGCAATGTTTACATCGACATCAGTGCTCATTTGCCCCGCTATCTGGATCGCTCTTTGGTACAGTTCATGGACACCCGGGGTCGAAGGAAGGTTCTCTTCGGCACCAATGGTCTTGGCCTTAAACTCTGCAAGGAGCAGTTCCTGCAGCTACCGCTGAAGGAGGAGACCAAACGAGCCGTGCTCCGAGAAAACGCGCTTCGGGTCTTCAAGTTGGAAACCGAGCAGAAAAGTTAAGGAGGGTTTAAATGGAGTTTGAAAACATCATCCTGGAAAAGAAGGATAAAGTAGGTTGGATAACGCTCAACCGGCCCAAGGCTCTGAACGTCTTGAACCTGTCCACCCTTTCGGAGCTGGAAAATGCCCTGAGCGACCTGGAGCGAGATGAGGATATCTGGGTGGGGGTGATTATGGGGGCGGGAGAAAAGGCCTTCTGTGCTGGGGCCGACGTAAAGGAGCTGGGGAAGCTCGACCTGATAGGAAACCTGACCTTCTCCAAGACCTGCCACCGGGTCTTTGGACGAATAGAGAAGATGGGCAAGCCCTTCATCGCGGGCATCAACGGGCTGGCATTTGGAGGAGGGCTAGAGCTGGCCCTGGCCTGTCCGCTGCGGGTCATGGCCGAAAATGCTGAGCTTGGCCTGCCGGAGCTGGGGCTGGGAGTGATTCCCGGCGCTGGAGGAACTCAGAGGTTGCCACGCCTCATTGGCCGAAGCCGAGCCCTGTGGTATATCCTGACCGGGGAGCGAATCAATGCCAGCGCGGCGCTCAGCATGGGCTTGGTTCACCGGGTTGTTGCTCCGGACTCGGTACGCCAGGAGTGTGAGAGCTTGGCTCAACTCCTTTGTCAGAAGAGCCCGCTGGCCATGAGGTTGGCCTTGCAGGCGATCAACTCGGGCAGTGAGGTTGACCTGGAGAATGCCCTCGAACTGGAAAGTGCCCTGGTGGGGATCGCCACCATGAGCGAGGATGCCAAGGAAGGGATAGAGGCCCTTCTGAACAAGCGGCCACCAAGGTTCAAGGGAAGGTAAAGGAGTGCGGAAGGGCTTTTCTGATGTTTGGAGGTCACCATGAAGGACTGGAGGGAAGAGTATCAGCGAAAACTGGTCTCTGCCGAGGAGGTGGCCAAACTGGTGAAGCCGGGCGATACCATCTCCTTCACCCTGGGGAGGGAAGCCTATTCCGTGGGGCTGGCCATCGCTGCCCGAGCTGGTGAACTGCGCGATGTCAAGATATTTCAGCCCTTCCCCGGCTATGACTTCGGCTGGTACGACCCAGGCTGGGAGGAATTCTTCCAGATAACCATCTACATGCCCACGGCGATCTCCCAGCAGATGGTGAACGAACGAAGATGCGACATCGAGATAAACGATAGAGGAGAACTGCGGCTGGGAGCTGAAGGCGGCCGAGGATCTGGAAGAGGTTGCTCCGCCCAGCGCCGAGGAGTTGGCCATCCTGCGTGCGCTCGACCCTCAAGGGGTGTTCATCGGAAAATAAAGGCGTCTCAAATAGCAATGATTGCATATGGGACAGTAACTCTTGACACCACAATCTGGGCCAAGTACAATATTTCCGGGTCATTGGACTTAGTTTTCAGAGGTGTGAGGTGAGCCAGGGCCGGAACATAGTGCTGATACTGGGCATAAGCGGGGCTTCCGGCGCTATCTATGGCCTCAGGCTGCTCCAGGTGCTCTCCGCCATGGAGAGGGTTGAAACCCATCTGGTAATCTCCAAGGCAGGGGAGATGGTCATCCGAGAGGAGGCCGATTGGAAGCTGGAGGAGGTGAAACAACTGGCCAACTTCTGCTATGACATTGACGACCTCAATGCCCCAATCTCCAGCGGCTCATTCCGACGACAGGGGATGGTGGTTGCTCCCTGCTCCATGAAGACCCTGTCTGCCATAGCCAACTCGTACGCCGACAACCTGCTTACCCGGGCCGCCGATGTAACGCTCAAGGAAGGGGGGAAGCTCATCCTGCTGGTTCGAGAAACCCCCCTGCATCTGGGTCACCTGCGGAACATGGAGAGGCTGGCCGAAATGGGAGCGATCATCATGCCCCCGGTTCCGGCATTCTACCATCGACCCGGCACCATTCAAGATCTGGTAGATCACACCGTGGGCAAGGTATTGGACCTTTTTGGACTGGAGCATGATCTGTTCCAGAGATGGTCAGGTCTTCTCGACCGGAAGGGGTTGACCTGGTGAAGGATGTGGTTGAACTTTCCCGAGGGGAAGGGAGAACAAGGGTCATCCTCTCCGCCCGCTACTTAGGGGAGGGCCTGGTGGTCTGTATCTACAACGAGAAGGCCCACATTGGCGCCGTGTGCCTGGGTGAATTCGACCCGGAAAGTAGGCGAACCTCCACCTCGGTCATCACCCGTCGGGGACACAAGGATGATGCTGTGGCCCAAAAAGCCGCCTATCTGCTCACCAAGCGGACCGGGAAGCCTAGCTGTGTTGTTGCGGGCATCCATGTGGAGGAGATCACCGAAGCGGAGATAAGGGAAATCATGGAGAACGTCGCCCACTTGGTGGAGGAATTCATCGCCAGAGAACCTCGGAATGTCTGAGCACTCCAAGATGAACCGTCTGCTCTCGCCCTTCCGCGTCCTGGATCTGACCGATAAGAAAGGTTATTTCTGCTCCAAGATCCTGGGCGACCTGGATGCCGAGGTCATCCGGGTGGAGAGGTCGGGAACCAAGCGGGACTTCTGGTGGTGGGCTTACAATTGGGCAAGAAGTTGGTTCAGCTTGATATCGAGAGGGAGCCAAAGAAGGTGCTTAGGACTCGCTTGGGAGGTTGACTTCCTCATCGAATCTTTTCCCCAGGATACCTCGACCTGGGGCTGGGATACGAGGCCTTAAGGAAGGACAATTCCCGGTTGATCTTCAACTCGATCACTCCCTTTGGTCAGACCGGCCCCTACGGCCTCTGGGCAGGTGACTTGGAACTCATGGTCCTATCCGGGGTGATGTATTTGCTCGGTGCAACACCTCTTCGCCTCCTATAAGGAGCTCGAGCCAAGGGCTGCCTGGATGGGGGTGTTGGTCATGGGCCTCCCCGCCCTTATCCTCGCCGGAGTGGCTCTTTTCCTGATCTGCTCCTCTTGATTCCTCCGCAGGGGCTCGTACCGGTCAAGCAAGAGATAGTATAATTAGAGTTGGCTTCTCTCGCCCTGAGTGGGCGAGGAATAAGCTTTGATGAGGAGGGAGATGAAACTGGTAAAGACATCCTGTGGGCTTTGCCCCCAGAGCTGTGGGATGAACGTTTATCTCGAAGGAGGTCGGATTGTCCGCGTTGAAGGAATGGCGGAGCATCCCTGGAGCAGAGGGCTTCTCTGTCCCAAGGGGGAGGCGGCGGCGGAATTGCTGTACCATCCGGAGCGCCTGACTCATCCCTTGAGGAGGGAAAACGGGGGGTGGCGCCGAATAACCTGGGATGAGGCCCTGGATTTAATAGTTGCCAAGCTTGCTGAAATCAAGGAGAGGGACCCTCGAGCATTCGCCACCGCCTTCGGGATGCCCGTTCTACTTTCCGGCTCGGTAACCCCGGCACTGGTTCGCCGCTTCCTCTACGTCTACGGCTCGCCAAATTGCTTCTCGGTGGAGAGCATGTGCTACCGCTGTCGCCTTGCAGGCTATATGCTCACCTACGGCAGGTTTCGGGTGGCCGATCCCGAGAATTCAAATTGCATTCTACTATGGGGTCATAATCCCAACAACTCCAATCCACCGGTGGCCGAACGCATTCTTCAGGCTAAGCAAAAGGGGGCCAAGCTCATAGTGATCGACCCCAAGCGGACACCGTTGGCCAAGGAGGCCAACCTCCATCTTCAACCTCGCCCGGGCAGCGATTGTGCCCTGCTCCTGAGCCTGATGCAGGTCATCATCTCCGAGCGGCTTTATGACGAGGAGTTCGTTCGGGAGTGGACCGCTGGCTTCGATAAGCTGGCTCAGCATGTGGAGGCCTATGCCCCCGAGCGAGCTGAGGAAATCACCTGGGTGCCGGCGGAAAGCATCAGGGAGGTAGCTCGTCTCTATGCCACCAATAAACCCGCTTGTATCGTTCAGGGGACAAATGCCCTGGATCAGCACGCCTCAGGGCTGCAGAGTAGTCGGGCCGTGGCCATCCTCCAGGCCATCACGGGCAACCTTGACGTTGCCGGTGGATTCATCAGGGCGCCCCGGCTTCGGGAAAACCCCATAGAGATGCCGGTAAAGCCGAAGGGAAAGGCCATCGGTCAAGAGGAGTATCCCATCTTCTTCGGCATCTTTAAGCGGGAGTTCGGCGAGGGTCAGGCCATGCTTCTCCCCGAAGTGTTGCTCTCGGGCAAACCTTACCCCATTAAGCTCATGATAATAGCCGGCTCCAACCCGCTGCTCACCTGGCCCAACTCTCGAAAGGTGGCCGAGGCTTTAAGCAGGCTGGAGCTGCTCGTGGTCATGACCCAATTCATGTCGGAGACGGCCAGGCTGGCAGACCTGGTGCTTCCGGCGGCTACCTTCCTGGAGCGAACCGAACTCAGCGATTACTACAGCCTCTGGGGAGTGCCCTATGTGATGCTGCGCAAGAAAGTGGTGGAGCCTAGGGAGCGCTGGTCTGACCTCCGGTTTTGGCTGGAGCTGGCTAGAAGGATGGGCTATCAGGATTACTTCCCCTGGGGCAGCGAGGAAGAGGTCATCGATTATGTGCTGGAGCCATCGGGCCTCACCATCAGGTACCTCACGGAGGAGAAGCCCGAGGGGCTGCTCTACGATTCAATAAAATACCGGGAGTATGAGTCGGATGGCTTCCGCACCCCTTCGGGAAAGGTGGAGCTATACTCTGAGACCCTGGCTGACCAGGGATATGATCCCCTTCCAACCCAGAGGGAGTCTCCCGAGAGCCCCCTGAGCCATCCTGAACTGCTCTCCGAGTATCCCTTGATCCTCACCACCGGGGCCCGACAACTGGAGTACATTCACTCGCAGCTTCGCAATATTCCTTCTCTACGCCAGAGGCTCCCCGAGCCATTTGCCGAGATCAACCCCGAAATGGCGGCCAAATATGGGATCGGAGATGGAGAAATGATAGCGGTGGAGACCAAGCGGGGCAGGATAGAACTTCGGGCCAGGGTCAGCGAGGACATCATGTCTGGGGTGGTGGGTCTGCCTCATGGCTGGCCGGAGGCCAACAGCAATCTCCTCACCGATGAGACTCCTGCAGACTCAACGCTGGGCTACCCCGCTCTCAAATCGTTGCTTTGCCGCATAAGAAGAGTTCAGTCTTAGGAGGAGGCGAATGTGGAATCATGAATGGATGGTAGCGCTGCTGGCCAGCTGGTCCCTGCCAGCATTTTCAAGCCTGCCGATAGAGATAGGTAGGCATAATGGGCTGGAAATTCGCGCTCACTCTCTTGGCTTGCAGCTTCTTCCTCCCATTGCCGGACTGATAGCCAACAGGTTCTTCTCCAGCGTGAGCGTGATCTGACCTATAGATAGGTGGGCTCATGTTGAGGAAGGTAAAGGTAGAGGAAGCTATAGGCCTGGCTTTGGCCCATGATGTGACCAAAGTAGTTCCGGGGGTTTCCAAGGGGCCGGGATTCCGTAGAGGCCATGTCATCAGGCAGGAGGACATCCCCGAACTGCTAAAGTTGGGAAAAGAGCACGTTTACGTGCTGGAATTGCGTGAGGGGGAGCTGCACGAGGAGGAGGCCGCCCGACGAATCAGCCAGGCAATAGGTGGGAGAGGAATAGAATTCACTGAGCCCAGCGAGGGGAGGGTGAATCTTAAGGCCCAGGTTTTTGGCCTGTTAAAGGTAAATAAGGATCTGCTGCGCCGGATTAATTCCATAGGAGACATTGTGGTATCTACCTTACACAACCTTACCGTTTGCCAACCGGGCACAACCGTAGCCGGGACCAGAATCATTCCCCTCATCATCGATGAGACAATCATCAAGCGAGTAGAGGAGCTTTGCCAGCAGAATGGTCGGGTGGTGGAGGTTCTCCCCTTCCGGAGAAGAAAGGTGGGAGCGATTATCACTGGCAACGAAGTCTTTAAGGGGAGGATCGAGGACGGCTTTGGCCCAATCATTCGGAGAAAGGTTAAACAGCTAGGCTCGGTTCTGGAACACAAGGTCATAGTTCCCGATGATGCTGAGGTAATTGCACGGGCGATGAAGGAGTTGATTTGCAAGGGAGTGGAGGTGGTGATCATCTGCGGTGGGCTATCGGTAGACCCGGACGATGTCACCGCTGAGGGGGTCAGAGGGGCAGGCGCTCGGATAATTTCCTATGGTGCGCCTGTCCTCCCCGGCTCCATGTTTCTTTATGCCGTATACCAGGGCGTCCCCATACTGGGAGCACCGGCTTGTGTGCTCTATAACCCAACGACCATTCTTGACCTCATCCTACCACGCGTGCTGGCCGGGGATCAGGTCTCCAGGGAGGATATCATCGACCTGGGGCATGGTGGGCTCTGCCTCGGGTGTCGAAGATGCTCGTTCCCCGTCTGTCCCTTTGGAAAGTAACTCCCTGCCCCATCATCTGCTCTGAGCTTTGACGAGGTTGTCTCCCACCGTTATATCTGTCTCTTATACACATCTGACGCTGCCGACGAAGGCTTAGGTGTAGATCTCGGTGGTCGCCGTATCAT
>CBFDTP010000070.1:0-7501 GCA_965612975.1 uncultured Dehalococcoidia bacterium
CCCCAGCACCTTCCCCGCCAGGAGCTGCTTGGCCGAAACCGAGGAGAGCAGGATTTCGACCACCCGGCTCTCTTTCTCCTCCCCCACCCCCTGCTGCAGGTAGCCCGAGGTGAAAAAGATGGATAAGATGAACAAGAGGGCAAAGATATAAGGCAGGAAGAAGCCGAGCAGCCAATTCTGCTGTGCCGCCACCTCACCGCTTTCCTCCAGCCTTAAGGAGTTAAGCAACAACGGGGTCTTCACTCGCTCCAGTATCTCCGGGCTGAGCTTCCCCGCCAGCAAATTGGAGAGCAGAAAATTCCTTAACCCAGTCCTGATCTCAGCCGGGGGCTCCAGTTCCCTCTCCAGGGTATACCGGGTGATGAGGCCGGTGGAGAGATAATCAGCCGGGATGAGGAAGTATTCCCTTATTTCCTCGGCCAGAAGATCAGCCTTGGCCTCTTCCTCGCTGGGGTAGCGAATAAAGGTCATGCCGGACTGGTCGGCATATTCTTCAAAGAGACCCGTTTGATCCACGAAGCCGATCTTTAGCTCCTTCGGAGGAGGGGGCTGATACCAGTGTCGTACTCCCTGATAGACCCCGAATCCCAGCACCACCAGGATGGGAAAGGCCAGGGTCAGGATGAGGAAGGACTTCCTTCTGATGGTCTGCTGAAACTCGTGCCTCAAGATGATCAGGGTCTTTTTCACCGACCCTCCTTCACCACTCGAACAAAGATCTCCGCCAGCGAAGGCGTAGAGACTTCAAACCGGTCAACCTGGACGCCCTGGCTCAGCAAGGCATTTAAGACCTCGCGAGGGGACGTCTCGCCCTCAAGGAAGAGCTCGAAGTGCTTCCCATGATCCTTGACGCCGAGGACACCGGGGAGGCCTTCCGGCAGGTGATCGCACTCCACGAATATGGAATTCTGGCGATATTGTGACTTTATCTCCTTCAAGCTCCCGTAGAGCACGGCCTGGCCCTTGTTGATCATGAGGATTCGGTCGCAAAGCTCCTCCACCTCGTTCATCAGGTGGGTGCTGAGGATGATCGACTTGCCCTGACCCCTGAGCTCGGCGATCATTTCTTTTAAAAGGAAGATATTCACCGGGTCGAGTCCGGAGAACGGCTCATCCAGGATCACCAGGTCCGGGTCATGGATGATGGTGGCGATGAACTGGATGAGCTGTCCCATCCCCCGGCTCAGCTCCTCTATCTTCTTATTCTGATGAGACAGCATGTTGGTTCTCTGAAGAAGTTCAATCGCCCGACTTTTCGCCCGACCTGGTGGCACGTCCTTAAGCGCAGCCAGGTAGGTCAGAACCTCCATGACGGTGAGCTTCCTATAGAGCCCTCTTTCCTCCGGCAGGTAGCCGACCCGGTTCTTGGTCTCCTCCCCCAGGTGCTCACCGAAGAGCCTGAGCTCACCGGCATCCGGCTTGATGATGTCCATGAGCATTCGTATGGTGGTGGTCTTGCCGGCACCATTGGGTCCCACCAGGCCGAAGATCTCCCCGGCTCCCACCTCGAAGGAAACCTCGTCCACCACCCGGTTCCCACCGAAGGACTTGCTCACCCGCCGGACCTCGACCACGCTCATGCTCTTTTTCTCCCCAAAGGATTTCTATAATTATAGCAAACTGCGAGGTCACTTCTTCTCCCCCTGTCGGCCGGGGTAAGAGTACCTCAGAACCAGTCTCCCCTGCAAATCCCGGAGGTAAAGGGTATCGCCATCATTGTTCCAGATGGCGTTACACTTCCGTCCACTGCTACACCAGAAGAGGTCCTCATCGGTGTTCTTCCCACAGCCGCTGTGAAGGGTCACAGTGGCTCCGGCGTTTAGCACAAACCGGGGAAAGATGTAGACATGGTTTGCCTCATCGCTGACCATCCAGCCGGTCATCTCCAGAGGTTTAGGGCCCACGTTCTGAAAGACAACGTACTCATCATTCAAGTTCTCACAGTCATTCCCCGCGGCATCCCAGTGAAAGTTTATGATCCGAAGGGCCTTGAGCTCCGCTGGCCGCCAGATCCCCCTCCCCGCGGCTCGAGCCTCCTCCTCGGCTGCCCTCAGCTCGGCTTCATATTTAAGGTTCGGCGGAATAAGGTAAACGTGAGCCAGGCCTTCGCGAACCAGTTCCACGTTGATGTTTCTTCCGTCGAGGAAGACATACCTCAGGAGCCTCCCATACCGGTCTCGATCCACCACGTCCTTTTCCAGCTTTACTTGCTTCCCCTCCACCAATTCCCGGAGCCTGGCGGTGGCCTCCTCAAAGTAGGGCTGGCCCTCCTCCGGCGCATTTATCCCCAGGAGCCTGATCTTCTCTCCACCCTGAAGCAGGAGGGTATCGCCGTCCAAAACCTTCGCCACGGTGGGACCGGTCGCTTGACCGGCGCAGCCGGCAAGCAGCAAAAGGCCCACCAAAATCAGGATGGGGAGCGACTTCAATCTTGCCAGGGCTTCCATGACGGCTCGAAATCCTGGGCTTTGGCCTATTCCTCGACCACTATTTCAAAGGGACAGCTTATGGCTCCCACCGGGCAGGCTGCCTCACAGAGGGTACACCAGGTGCACTCCGCTGTCTCCAGGATGGCGATCTTACCGTCCTTCAGGATTATGGCTCCGCAGGTACATACGCTAACGCAGATGCCACAGCCGGTGTATTTCTCCAAATCCACCTGAGGCATCTCGATCATTTTTGCATCCTCAAACTCGATTTCGCGAACTTCATGCCCCTGAAGTGGCTATCTGGTTCAAGGCCTCCCGGTCAACGATCACGATTCGGTGGCGCTCCATTCGTATAGCACCCTCTTCCTGCAGCGTCTTCAGGGAGCGCCCCACGACCTCGCGAGCGGTGCCCGCCACGGCGGCCATCTCCTGCTGAGTCAGCCTGGGCCTTGGGCCGGTGCCATCGCCGGCATACTCCAAAAGCAACTTGGCAATTCGACTCACCACGCGCCGAAACGAGAGCGCCTCCACCGATTGCAGAAAATGCCTCACCCTCCTGGCCAGAACCTGGGTCGCGTTGAGAGCTACCTTCTGATGGCGATGCATTATCCCCTCAAAATCCTCTCGGGTTATCCCGCAGAGGACTGCCGGGGTCATGGTCTCGGCGTTGGCCGGGCTTGGCCCCCCATCGAAAATGGCCACATCATTAAAGGAGTCCCCCGGGAGCACTATGCGAAGGATCTGCTCCTTCCCTCGCTCGAGGCATTGAAGTACTTAACCGCCCCTGAGGCGACAAAGTATAAGGCCTCAACCGGCTCGCCCTCCCAGGCAAGTATCTGCCCCTTCTCGGCCGTCTTGGTAAACACCAGCTCGGAGAAAGAATCAAGCTCGCCAGAGCTCAGGCCGGCAAAATAGGGGGATGATCTCCAGGAAGCTCCCTTGGGGATCACACTCCTACACCCTCCCAAGTACATTCTAGCCTCCCAGAGGTTCTCTGACAATGTCGAAATAGCTCGGACAAAGCCTCCAGCTCAGTTACCGGGTCGACGATTGACGACTTTTCTACCCCCGTGCTAAGCTCAAACCAAATAGCGACTTCATGTGGTGGAATTGAGCGGAGAGCAAAATGACTGATCTTTCAATTGAAGAGATTCCCCTGGGTGACCCCCGTCTGCGAGAGTTTATAGAGGTACCCTGGCGCATTCACCGCGGTGATCCCTGCTGGACTCCACCCCTCAGGGCCAACCTCCTGGGCAACAAGCTGCTGGGCTCAGTCGGCCTTCTGACTCCAGCGCACCCCTATCATCGAGGTGCTAAGGTCACCCACTTCCTGGCCCGGCGCAATTCCGAGCTGGTGGGATCCATATCCGCGGCCATCAACCTCCGCTTCAACGAATATCACCACACCCGCATCGGCTTCTTCGGGTTCTTCGAGACGATAGAGGATTTCGAGGTGGCCCAGGCCCTGCTGAACGCGGCTCGGGACTGGGTCAAGGAGCGGGGGATGGAGGTGCTGCGGGGTCCCGGCCAATACTCCAATGTCACTCATGAGCGACAGGGCGTCCTGGTCTGGGGCTTTGAACATCCTCCCACCGTGGAATTGACCCACAACCCTTCTTATTATGGTCAGTTCCTGGAACGCTACGGGTTCCACAAGGTCAAGGACTATCATGCTTACGAATTAGAAGTTCAGACGCCGGTTGATCCACACCTGGAACAGCTCGCCGAGCGCGCTCGTGCCCGGCGGAACATCGAGACGCGGATGGCCAACATGAAGGCCTTTCGCGAAGAGGTCCGCTTGCTGGTCCGCATCTACAACGAGGCCTGGGCTCAGAACTGGGGCTTTCTACCCCTCACAAACGAGGAGGCCGACGCCCTGGCCGAGAGCCTGCGCCCCGTGCTGGACCCGCTTCTGCTGCGCTTCGCCATGGTGGATGGAGAGCCGGCAGCCATCTTTGGCGCTCTGCCCGACCTCTATGTGCCGCTGCGACCACGCTGGCGCTGGCCGCACGACACAGATCTGATGCGCCTGATGCGGGTGCTGTGGCAACGCCGCCACATCCCGCGCCTGCGGCTCATGTTCTTCGGGATCCGCCCGGCCTTCCGGCAGACGGGCATTGATGCCGTTTTATTCCTCGAGGCGAAGAAATACGCCCTGGCCCGGGGCTACCGGTGGTGTGAGGCCTCCATGTTATTGGAGGACAACGACCTCATCCTGAAGGCATGCGAGCACATGGGAGGGCGCCACTACAAGACCTGGCGCATTTACGAGATGGAGCTGTAAGACGGCTTCAGGCCACTTGACACGCCATTGATTTTAGTTTTCGCCAAGCCTGTCACTACTGCTACGCTTGACCAGTATTTACTGGCGCATCTAAACGGGCGCCATCGGGAGGAGCGCAGAAGTCTTGCCCGGCATGCGACAATCATTTTAGATGAAGTACATGCTTATGAGCCTTATACGCTAGGGATTCTCCTTGAAGCTCTTGAACGGGGAAAAAACCAGCAAGGCTTGCTCTAGTAAGTGCTACATTGCCTTCTGCCTTTGTTGAGCTTTCCCTGAAGGTGAGCTTATTGAGGCTGAGAAGAAGCTTTGGCAGCGCACTCGCCACCGGTTAGAGTTCCGTGCAACATCATTGCGAGAGGAGTTGGAGGAACTTCATACGATAGACGATTTCGTCCGGGAGAAGGGAGAGACGAGGAGCAGGCTTATCCTTCGAGCGCTACAGCTCTTCATAGAGGAAAGTCGAAGGATGAAGGCCGAGGAAGCAAGGAGAAGGGAGAAAGAGGATGCCCTTAGGGCTTAAGGCTCAGGGATAAAGCCGGGGGTGGGATGGGGTGGCGGAGATAAGGAAGTGGAGGGATAGAAGGTGAAAGGCACGCCGGGATACGTCGTTGACGCCAGCGTGGCCGTTAAATGGTTTTCGCAAACCGGAGAGGATGATGTCCTAAAAGCAGAAGGACTTCTTAAAGGGCTTGTTGAAGGAAGGTATTTTATCCTGAGTCCCTCCCTTATCCTTTACGAGCTTTGTAATGCCCTCCGTTTTAACCCAAACTTTAAAGACGAAGACATCAGAAAAGCACTTCAAAGCTTCCTAAGGCTGGGAATAGAATTCGCGGATTTTTCCGAGTTCTATGACCTCACGATCGCCCTCTCCTTTGAGAAGGGGATAACGGTTTACGACGCTGCCTATATCGCTCTCTCCCGAAAGCGTTCCCTCCCTCTGGTGCTCGCCGATTATCGTCTCCTAGAGAGGATTAAAGGTCTCCCCCTCATCCTTCCCCTAAAAGACCTGCCGGGCTAGCTTTTATCGTTTCGTCCTCTAATTTCTCCCTCATCTAAATGTGTGTTATCATGTGTTCGAGGAGGTGTATAACATGCGGACGAACATCGTGCTGGATGATGAGCTGGTGAAGGAGGCCTTCAAATATTCTCTGGCCAAGACAAAGAAGGAACTTATCCATGAGGCTCTTAGGGAGTATGTGGAGAATCGGCGGAGAAAGGATTTGCGGGAGCTTAAAGGTAAGATCGACTTTCGAGAAGACTACGATTATAAGAGCTTGAGGAAAGCCTGAGAAAATGGTGCTGGTGGATACTTCCGTGCTCATAGATTACCTCCGGGGCAAGGAGAACGAGGCCACCGGGAAATTTCAGCATATTTTGGATGCCAGCATACCCTTCGGCATCAATTCATTCATCTACCAGGAACTTTTGCAGGGGTCAGAACGGAAGAGGAATTTAACCTCCTCAAACAGCACCTGGACACCCAGAGGTTCTATCGACTTCGGAATGAACGGGAATCCTTTGCTCAGGCAGCACGAATATATTTTGAATGCCGAAAAAGAGGCCTCATGATATCCGGCACCATTGATTGTTTAATCGCTCAAACAGCCATCGAGAACAACCTCCTCCTGCTCCATAACGATTCCGATTTTGAAAAGATAGCTGAGGTTGTTAAGCTCAGCTTCTACTGAATCACATAGGAGACTCAAGTCACGGGGAAGTAGCTTGGTAGGGTATTATCAAATTAAGGGGGATGTGATGGCTCAGACTAGCCAGGAAACTCAGCTTGTGAATTTACTCTCCGAACTGGACGAGACCCTGATCATACAGGCGCTGGAGAAGGCAGCGGCGAAAAGGGTGGAGAAGGGACTGGGGCCCGACCTCATGCAGAGCCTGAAGGCCCGGGGGATAAAGGTTCAAATCATCTTCCCGGAGAAGCCCTTCTGGAAAAGCAAGAAGTTCTGGGGAGGAGTGATCGCCCTTATTATCCTGCTGGTGAGTACCTACGTGCCCGCAGCCGCTGACCTTTGGAAGGTCTCTCTACCTGCCCTGGTTTACATCTTCGGACAGGGGCTGGCTGACCTGGGCAAGAACCGCCCCCAGCTCCCCACACCAACCGCTGCTGGCTGAGCCCTGAAAGGAGCCCCGCTTGAACAAAGTCTTTGACTTTGAAGCCCTTAAGGTTAACGGCATAAAGGTAAATTACTATGCTATCTGGAACCAGGGTGGTGAGCCTCCGGCCCATATCTATGTCCCCGACCTCTTCTTTGTGGAGTGCGTGAACGTCTTATGAAAATATGTCCACAGATTCAGCTACCCAGCCAAAAATGCCCGGCAGGACCTGGCTGATCTGACCGCCCTCTACGCATGGTCTCCGCCGCAGACCTTGTCACCGATGCTCTGGACATCGCCGTGGTGGCTAATGGTGTGACGGCCTACGATGTCTGTTATGTGGCTCTGGCAAATCGTCTGGGTCTGCCCCTGGTGACTGCGGATGAGATCCTATGGCATAAACTGGAAGACACCCCGTACGATGTCCGGTGGCTGGGCGATTTCCACTTCTAAACCACCCCACGAAAAATTTTCCGATTTTCGTGAGGCCCCATTGATTTAACTTTAAAATTTACTCGTGTAAACCCTTAAACCCCGTTAAGCAGGCCTGGTTTCGCTCTTTACCAGATCTAGCGTAGACCCTGCGTGGACGAGGTTTGGTGCGGAGGCTGAGATACATGGGTAACACTCATGGTATGATTGGTAGGGGTTTCAACTTACCATGAGGAGTTACCCA
>CBFDTP010000071.1:0-7293 GCA_965612975.1 uncultured Dehalococcoidia bacterium
TAATGATACGGCGACCACCGAGATCTACACCTAAGCCTTCGTCGGCAGCGTCAGATGTGTATAAGAGACAGCTCGTCTCCTGGGTGGAGATTCGGGAGAGGGTTCGAGAATACTTCGCCTGGCTTTTGCTGCTTGAGACCAGCATCCTGGGAGTCTTTTGCGCCCAGGATCTTCTGCTCTTCTTCCTCTTCTGGGAAATCGAGATGATCCCGATGTACTTCCTCATCTCCATCTGGGGAACTCCACCCCCCCTGGGGAGAAAGGAATACTCGGCCATAAAATATGTGCTCTACACCTTCATCGGCAGCGCCATGATGCTGGCCGGAATCCTCCTGGCCTACTTTCAGGCGGGCACCTGGAGCATGCCGGAGCTCGCGGATAGGGCACCTGCGCTGAGCCTCGGCCTTCGTACCCTCATATTCTTCCTCATCTTCTTCTGCTTTGCGGTGAAGCTTCCCATGTTTCCCCTGCACACCTGGCTCCCCGATGCGCATACCGATGCCCCCACGGCGGGAAGCGTGATGCTGGCCGGAGCCCTCATCAAGATGGGTGGCTACGGCATGATAAGGGAGGTGGGGATCTTCCCCGAGGTGGCCAGGGAATATGCCTTCATGCTGGTCCTCTTCGCCCTGGTCAACGCCATTTATGGAGCGGCGGTCACCCTGAGGCAGACTGATCTTAAGCGGCTCATCGCCTACAGTTCCATCAGCCATATGGGCTACGTTCTCCTGGGCATCTTCGCCCTCTCCCCGGTAAGCCTCACCGGGGCCACGCTTCAGATGTTCTCCCACGGGCTCATCACCGGCATGCTCTTCGCCCTTGTGGGGCTGGTTTACCATAAGGCCCATGAGCGTCGCATAAACCTTCTCGGTGGACTGGCCCGGCAGATGCCGCTCATGGCGGTGGCTTTTAGCATCGCCGGGCTTGCCTCCCTGGGTCTTCCCACAACCTCCGGCTTTGCCGCCGAGTTCATCACCTTCTGGGGTAGCTTCACCAGCCCGGTCTTCCCCCAGATTAAGATCTGCACCGTGGTAGCGCTTACCTGCATCGTGATCACCGCGGGGTACATGCTCTGGGTTATAGAACGAGTTTTCTACCGGGAGCCCAAGTCGGAGTATGATGGGACGCCGGACCTTTCCCCCCTTGAGCTCGCCATCTCGGCCCTCTTCATCGCCGGGATCATGCTCATCGGGGTTTACCCAAGGGTTCTCACCGACGTCATCATGCCCCCTGTCAAGGTCATGGGGATGTGAGATGAACTGGTATCTGATCTCGCCGCAACTTAGCTTGGGGGCCCTGGCCCTGCTGGTGGTCCTGCTCGACCTCTTTATTCGGGAGAAGCGGCTCCTGGCGGTGGTGGGCGCCCTTGGCCTTGCGGTTCCCTTCGGCTTTGCCGTTTCCCTCTGGGGTCATGAGGAGGCGACGTTATATGGCCGGCTCGCCGTGGATGGCTTTAGCCTCTTCTTCTGCTTCCTCTTTCTGGGCATCGCCTTCCTCACCCTGCTCTACTCCACCGACTACCTTCCCCGCATGCCCGGCCGACACGGTGAATATTATGCCCTGATCCTTCTCTCAACTACCGGCTTCACCCTCCTGGCGGCCGCCCGGGAGCTCATCTCCATTTACCTGGCCCTGGAGCTTTCCAGCCTTCCCCTTTATGCTTTGGCAGCCTTTTTGAGGGATGAGAAGTCCACCGAGGCGGGAATTAAATACTTGCTTCTAGGGGCGATTGCCTCTGCCGTTCTTCTCTACGGAATGGCCCTTGTCTTCGGCCTCACCGGAAGAACCGGACTTTCCGAGATCGCCCAAGCCCTGGCTGCGGGAGGAATCAGGGAGCCGGCGCTGCTATTCGGAGTGGTGCTGCTCATTGCCGGATTTGGCTTCAAGATTGCCTCCATTCCCTTCCATTGGTGGGTGCCGGACGTCTACGAGGGCGCTCCCACTCCGGTCACTGCCTACATCTCCGTGGGCAGCAAGGCAGCCGGCTTTGCCGCCATCCTGCGAGTCTTCTATGAGGCCTTTGGCCAGCCAGGCTGGCTGGCCTCCGACTGGAGCCTAACCATTGCCGTGCTGAGCGCCCTAACCATGACTTTGGGAAATGTGGTTGCCATCTGGCAGGGAAACATCAAGCGCTTGCTGGGATACTCCGGGATCGCCAACGCCGGCTACATCATGGTAGGTCTAGCAGCGGCGAGCAGCCTAGGAAGAAGCGGAGTGCTCTTCTTCCTCGCCGCCTACACCCTGGCCAACGTAGGAGCCTTTGCGGCGGTCATCGCCATCTCCAATAAGCTGGAGAGCGACCTCATCGAGGATTATTCCGGAATGGCCCGGCGAGCGCCCGTTCTTTCCCTCATCCTGGCCCTCTGTCTTATCTCGCTCACCGGAATCCCCCCAACGGCCGGCTTTATGGCCAAGCTTTACGTCTTCAACGCCGGTGTACAGGCTGGCCTTCTCTGGCTGGTGATCATCGGGGTGATAAACTCCGTCATCTCGGCTTACTATTACTTGCGGGTAGTCAAGGTGATGTTCCTAAACCAACCGGCCTCGGAGGAAGGTGTGCCCTCCTCCATCCCGCTTCGAACCGTGCTTTTCATCACGGCGCTCGGAGTGCTCCTGCTAGGAGTCTTTCCTTATGGGCTGCTTCATCTGGCCGAAAAAGCCATCCTGCTCCTGCCTTAAGGACCGGCAAATGGACCGGGGGCAGGAAGGGGCAACGTTGCTTTCGTTGCCCCAAAGGAATAAAATCACGCTGGGGAGGAAGCGAAGTGGTCGTAGACCTAAACGTGAACCTGCTGGGTGAGTTTGGACAGATAGCTTTGTTCCTGATCCTTTCCGTCCTCTTCACCATCATGCTGGTGCTTCTTCCCATGGCCCTCCGATGGGTGGGGCTGGTGCCCAAAAAACCTTCACCCACCAAGCAATCCACCTACGAGTGTGGAATGCAGACCATCGGCGAGACCTGGGTCAGGTTCAATTTTCGCTACTATCTTTATGCCATTAGCTTCGTGCTCTTCGACATACTGGCCGTTTTCCTCTTCCCCTGGGCAGTTGGCCTTCGAGGTGAACACCGCGTCTTTGGACTTATCGTCATGGGCATGTTCTTTTTCGTCCTCGTCGTGGGACTTGTCTTTGCCTGGAAGAAAGGGGCTTTAGAATGGAAGTAGGACGACCATACTCCAGCCTGGAACTCGATCGAGAAGAGGGCCGAACGGTAGAGGAACTGAAGGCCCGCTCCCAGAGCCCCCTTCCGGAGCCGGAGCTTCCTCCGGAGGTGGAGAAGAACGTTCTGGTGACCTCGCTGGACAGATTCGTAAGCTGGTCGAGGCATTTTTCCGTCTGGCCGGTGACCTTCGGCCTGGCCTGCTGTGCCATCGAGATGATCTGCACCTCCGCCTCCCGCTGGGATATCGCCCGATTCGGCATGGAGGTCTTTCGGGCCTCCCCCCGACAGGCGGATTTGATGATCGTGGCCGGAACGCTAACTTGGAAGATGGCCCCGGCCTTGAAGCAGGTCTATGAGCAAATGCCCGAGCCCAAGTGGGTGGTAGCTATGGGTTCATGTGCCATCAGCGGAGGCACCTTCGCCGATTCATATAGCGTGGTCCCCGGCGTGAACCGCATTGTTCCAGTGGACATCTACATCCCCGGCTGCCCCCCCAGGCCTGAGGCCCTGCTCCACGGGCTCATCATGCTTCGAGAGAAGGTGAAGAGGGAAGCCCCGATAAAGCTGCCCCGACTTGAGCTCCTAATCCAACTTGTCAGACACATGGTCGGAGGGAAACGGAGATGACCCAGGCCCTTTCAGGCGAGGAATTGGTGCAAAGGATAGAAGACGTCCTCCCGCAAGCAGCACCGGAGTTCACCACCGATGGGGTGCTGGTCAGAAAGGAAGCCCTGCCCGAGGTCATGTGTTTTCTCAAGGAAACACCCGGGCTGGACTTCGACTATTTGGTGAGCATCACCGGGGTTGATTACCAGGATTACCTTGAGGTAGTTTATCATCTCGTTTCCCTGCAGCATAACCACAGCCTAGTGGTGAAGACCCGCTGTGATCGAGAAAGTCCGGTCATACCTTCGGTGGTGAGCTTATGGCGGGGTGCCGATTTTCAGGAGCGAGAGATCTACGACCTGCTGGGAATAAAATTCGAGGGGCACCCAGACCTTCGCCGGCTGCTGCTCTGGGAAGGGTTTCCCGGGCATCCTTTACGCAAGGACTGGTCCCCACCAGAGGAAGCTCCAACTTCTTCCGAGGAGAATAACTGATATGTTGAAGACCGAACCGGTAGTCATCAACTTCGGACCACAGCACCCCTCTACCCATGGGGTCTTCCGCATGCGGGTCACCTTCGATGGAGAGGTCATCACCGACCTTGAGCCGGTGGTCGGTTACCTTCACCGGGGAATCGAGAAGCTGGCTGAAGGTCGGACTTATACCCAGAACATCGTGCTCACCGACCGGCTGGACTACGTGGCCTCGATGACCAACAATTTCGCCTACGTGCTGGCGGTGGAGAAGCTTGCCGGGATCGAAGTCCCCGAGCGGGCGGAATATCTTCGCGTTATCATGGCCGAGCTCATGCGGATCGCCAGCCACGTCATCGCCGTGGGGACGTTCCTCAACGACCTGGGAGCCTTCTTCACCCCCCTGCTCTACATGTTCCGCGAACGGGAGAAGATCCTAGACCTTTTCGAGATGGTCTGCGGCCAGCGGATGACCTTCAACTATTTCCGCATCGGCGGTGTGGCCATGGACATCCCGGAGGAATTCATCCCGGCCCTGAGGAAGTTCCTCCGTGAGATGCCTCACTATATCGACGAATATGATCAACTCCTCAAGGAGAACGAGATCGTCCTAGCTCGTACCAAGGGGATTGGTATACTTCCCAAGGATTTAGCCATCAACTCCTCAGCCTCCGGCCCGGTGCTCCGGGGGAGTGGCGTAAAGTGGGATCTGCGCAAGAACGACCCTTATTCGGTTTATCCTCGCTTTGATTTTGAAATTCCGGTGGGGGTGGTGGGGGATGCCTACGATCGCTACCGCGTACGAATTGAAGAGATGCGGCAGAGCGTGCGCATCCTGGAACAGGCCATAGAACAGCTTCCTGAGGGAGAAGTGCGGGCCAAGGTTCCGCGGGTTTTTCGTCCGCCGAAGGGCGAAGCCTATGGGCATGTTGAGGGTCCCAAGGGAGAGCTGGGGTTTTATCTGGTGAGCGATGGTTCCAATAAGCCCTACCGGTTTCATATCCGCCGGCCTTCGCTCCTCAACCTCACTGCTCTGCGAGACATGGTGGTGGGGCTAAAGCTCGCCGATGCCATCGTCACCCTGGGAAGCATTGACATCTGTCTCGGCGAGGTGGATGCCTGATGTTCGGACCGCCAGAGATAAGTTCGCCGGTCGTGCTGAGTCTTTTGGAAAAGCCCATCCCGCCCGATTGGCCTGGGGGATACTGGGGCCATTGGGGATTTTGGACCATCATTCTGCTCGCCTTTGACCTGCTAATGGTAATGGCCTTCATCTGGCTGGAGCGTCGCTGGATAGCCCGGGTTCAGATTCGCCTCGGACCTAATCGGGCCGGACCCTGGGGCCTACTTCAGCCCATAGCCGATGCGGTGAAGATCCTCCTCAAGGAGGACATCGTGCCGGAGAGGGCTGACAAGTGGGTTCACTTCATTGCCCCACTGGTTGCCTTCTCTGTCACCGCTTTCATCTTCGTGGTCATTCCCTTTCAGGAAGGGGCCGGGCTGGTTCCTGACCTCAACGTAGGCCTCCTCTATGTCCTGGCCATCGGGGTCCTGTCACTTATCGGCGTCTTCATGGCCGGATGGGGCTCGGCCAATAAGTTCTCCCTGGTCGCCGCCATGCGAGCGGTGGCCCAGATCATCAGTTATGAGATACCCTTGATGCTAGCCCTCGTAGCGGTGGTGATGGTCACCTCCTCCCTCTCGTTGCAAGAGATCGTTCGCCAACAGCACGTTCCCTTTGCTGTCCTGTTACCCCTAAGCTTCCTCATCTTCTTCATCGGGAGCTTGACCGAGGTTCAGCGAACGCCAATGGACCTGCTGGAAGCTGAGTCAGAGCTCGTCACCGGGTATCATATCGAATACTCCGGCATGAAGTTCGCCCTCTTCTACCTGGCAGAGTATACCGAAGCCCTGCTGGTCTCCGTTCTGACCGCCGTCCTCTTCCTCTCCGGCTGGAAGGGTCCACTGCTGCCTCCCTTCCTCTGGTTCCTCATTAAGGTGATCCTCGTCTTCATGGTCATCGTCTGGATCAGGGGGACCTTCCCCCGGCTGAGGATAGACCAGCTTATGGCCTTCTCCTGGAAGTTCCTCCTCCCGCTCTCGATCCTCAACCTCTTCATCATCGGGGCGGAGCTTATTCTGCTTCCCTCCTTCCCCGGCTGGCTGGCCCCGGTGAACCTGATCATCGCTGGTGGGCTAATATACCTCTTCTCCCGGCCGTTTAAGCTTGGCTTTGGCCTAGGCCTTGGCAAGGGGCTGGCCCTCACCATCCGGCACGTTCTGCGCAACCCCATAACCGTCCAGTACCCGGAGCAGCGTCTTAGCGTCTCCCGTCGCTGGCGGGGCCAGGAATTCATCTGGAGCGAGGAAAAGTGCACCGGATGTACTGCTTGTGCCCGGGCCTGTCCTCACGGGGTGATCAAGATAGAGGTCTCCGGAAAGGGGAAGGAACGGGTGATTGAGAGGTTCCAGATGGACCTTGGCCGCTGCATTTTCTGCGGCCTGTGTGTGGAAGCCTGCCCTACGCAGGCGATAGCGCTGGGCCTGGGCTATGAAGGTTCCTGCACCAGGCTGCCCGAGCTCGTGCTGGAAAAGGAAGAGCTGGCTGCCCCGGGAAGGATGCCCAGTGCCTATGCCCGACCGGAGTTCGAAAAAGGGCTTCCGGAGCAGACTCTTCTCATCTATCAAAAGGAGCACCCATGGGAATCTCGGTAGCCTTCTGGTTTCTGGCAGCGATCACCGTGCTGTCGGCGCTCGGGGTAGTACTGCTGTCAAACCTCTTTCGAGCAGCCCTGCTGCTGGTGCTCTGCTTTCTCGGCATGGCCGGCATGTACGTTCTCCTAAACGCGGACTTCCTGGCTGTGGTGCAGATCCTCATCTACGCCGGGGCCATCTCCATCCTCCTCATCTTCGCCATCATGATCACCCCCCAGGTGTATCGAGGCAACCCCTTTGGTCGTTTTCGTCTGCCGGCCCTTTTCATCTCCGGGCTAATGCTGGCTGCCTTTATCCTCGTTGCCCTGGGCACCCACTGGCCCACTCCCACCCCCC
>CBFDTP010000072.1:0-7165 GCA_965612975.1 uncultured Dehalococcoidia bacterium
GCCACCATCACATCAACGCCGAACTTCTCCCGGCAGTAGCGCTTGCCGAAGAGGATCTCCCGCACCAGAACCTCCCCGGTGGGAAGCATGGTGTCGGCCATGAGATATTGGCCATCAACGATCTCCAGCTTTCCTCGCCGGATCATTTCCCTTATCCGGTGCCACAGCCGGGGGTTGCGTTCCTCAAATACTTTCAGGGGATAAATCTGCTCCCAGGAGAATTTGTACTCCTCATGTTTTTCCATTAGCTCAACCGCCTGCTCCAGGATGTCTTGATTCACCTCCAGGTAATCCTCCCGGGTAAAAGCCCAGGCCACATCATAGTGGGAATGGGGCACCAGATATATTACCTGCATCCTTGCCTCCTTTTGAATTTGCTTAAAGCAGCTGGTGAATGCTGGCTCAGAACCTCAGCCGGAGGGTGACGATCTCAAAAGGCTTCACCTCGAGCCGGATGAGGTTGCCCTCCACCGCTATTTCAGATTCCTTCTCCTCCAGGAGATTGGTCCGCCAGGCCTGCTGAACCGGCTGGAAAAATCTCACCTCGGCCAGGGTCTCCTCCCCCTTGGTCTCGAAGAACCTCAAGATCACTTCCTCTCCGTCCTCGGCCTTCTTCAGCGCCGAGAGAACCAAGTTATAAGGACTTATTTCCAGGAAGGAGAGCTCCTCGGGCAGATCACCCTCGGAGGGGCTGATCTGGAAGGAGAAGGGCAGGTGGTGGTATTCCTGCGCCCGCTTATAGATCTCTGCCTGCCTCCAGTCCCCTTCGTGAAGCTCGATGGCGTATTCGAAGGTGTAAGAGCGCAATTCCAAAGCATCCGGTGTGGGGATAAGGGGGCCGGCAATCCCATCAGCCGAAAGACCGCAGACGCTCCGGAAAAGGGTGATGTAAACTCGGTCCTCAATGAACTCCACCGCCGGCAGCCCTTTGTTCATGAAGGTTATGCCCCTCACCCCGTCGCTCAGGTCAAACCAGCTCAGGAAGTTGGGTATCCCGGAGGGGCGGGGGCGGGTTCGCTTGGCATAATACTCCGTCGGCTCCGGAACCACGCCAAACTGGGTCTCCCGGAAATATACCTTGCGCTCCATTCCGGTGTCGAACCTTACCCTCAGCCGGATGTTGGGATACTTATTGTCCACCCGAGTTATGAACTCTATTCGGGGCAGGTCTCGATAGACGATGACCTCTTTACGAATGTCTAAGACCTTATACTTGTAAAGCAGTGGTGGGAACTTCTCCTTCATTCGATAGGGCCAGGTGAGGCAATAGTACTCGTTCTCGAAGACGAGTTTCGTGCGGAGCTCCCCGGGCTCCACCCGGAAGCTCTTCGGCTTGAAGCTGCCATACTGCAGCCCTTCCCCAGATTCGCTTTTGATGAGGTCATCGAACCGGGAGCGATGATGGTAGAGGTCGCCCACCTCGTCTTCGATTACCAGCTCATTCCCTCGTATTTGAAGCCTCCCTTCTTGGTCGAAGACCTCGATGAGGCCGGTGTTTTCGTCCATCACCAGTCGGAAGAAGGGCGTTTCCACCTGATTTCCCTCGACCTTTATTTTGCTCGCCGGCTCACTTCCCCCCGGGAAGAGGGTGTAGACCTTGTAGCCCAGGGGAGGCAGCTCGGCAACGAAACCGAGGCCCATCTTGCCCCGGTCAAGCCCCCTCCCCTCCCAGAGCACCTGTGTCTCCCTCTCCTCACCGTCTCTTATCCCTACCCTCTTCTTTCGTATCTCCGCCAGTTTGACCTCTGCCTCGATCCAGTAATTCGCCCTCCAGCTCAGCGAGTTGAAAGCTACCACCCCCTCCTCGCGAAGCGAGATCCTCTCGGCAATGTAGGCCAGGGACTCATAAAGGAGATCTCGGAGTTCTTCCTTGAGCTGAAGGAGCAGTTCCCTTACTTCCGTATATATCTCGTCCGTTCCCGAGCCGGTGATGATGTCGTGAAAGGCCAGGTAAAGGGCCTTTTTCCAGCTCTCCCGTAGCTCCCCCTCCGGATATTCCATCCCCAGGAGCCAGGCGATGGTGGCAAAGGTCTCGGTGGTGAAGAGCAAGCCCTCACATTCCCGAATTCCTTGAAGTATCCAGGCTCGCGTGGAACAGACCTGAGGGAAAACGTCCACCAGCTCGTCATCGTAGAGCTCTCCCTCAACCACCTCCAGCCTTTTCCCCGAGGCCTCCACCGCCTGGAAGAACTCGCTGGGCGTGGCCATCTTTACCTGTGTATCAGGATGCCGGCGATTCCATTCCCCGATCGCCTGAGGGATCTCCGGCTGAGGAGGTAGCGAACCACTGCCGCAGGGCATGAGGATATGGGGCGTGGCAGCATATTTATTGAGCTCGATGAAGGCCTCCTCCCATTTGTCAAGATAAAGACCAGCCCGATACCCCAGGGGCATCCAGTGGGCCAGGATGGTGGTTCCGTCCAAGCCCTTCCACAGGAACTCGCTCTGTCGGATATCCCTTCTGGCCCCTCGCCTGAAGGCCAGCCATTTGTATCCTGATTTACGATAAATCTGAGGAAGCTGGGCGTTCATTCCAAAGCTGTCGGCGCACCAGGCCACCATCACATCAACGCCGAACTTCTCCCGGCAGTAGCGCTTGCCGAAGAGGATCTCCCGCACCAGAACCTCCCCCGTGGGAAGCATGGAGTCGGGCATGAGATATTGGCCATCAACTATCTCCAGCCTTCCTTTCTTAATCATCCGCCGCAACCCCGTCCAGAGCTTGGGATCTCGCTTCTCGATCTCCTCCAGGAGATAAGTTTGCTCCAGGCAGAACTTAAGCTCATCCTTTTCCATGAGGGCCAGGGCCCCTTCGAGTATGGCTTCAAATATCTTGAAGTAATCCTCCCGGGTAAAAGCCCAGGCCACGTCGTAGTGAGTATTAGGAACTAGGTAGACCGTCCTCATCCTCCCTCCTTCCGCTGATAAAGGCTCAAGCCATCCCGAGAGATTTTTTCTACCTTTCCCTCTCGGCATAGTGATTCCAGGTGGGCGAGGGTCTCCGTCATTGCCAGGCGTTTGTCCAGAGCGCCTAAGTCCTGGTACTTTATTCCCCCGGACTCCAGCGCCCAGGGCAGTTCCCGGGCGATCTGATAAGCCGTCTTGGCCTCTCCTTCCATCTGGGCCAAGATGGCCGCTTTACGCCAGCGATGATGGCGCCTTAATTCTTCGATGCGCTCCTTCACCCGGCCGAACGAAGGGCCATGGCCGGGGAGGGCCAATTCTATCTCCAGCTGACTGATCAGGTCAAGCGAGCGGAGGTAATCATCGAGAGGGCTTTCGCTCGACTGGATATGCAGGCCAACATGGGGGGTGATTTCGGCCAGGAGATGATCGCCGCAGAGCAAAACCTTTTTGGAGGGCTCATAAAGGCAAACATGACCCGGTGAGTGGCCTGGCGTGAAGATGACCTGAAACTCAAACTCGCCAGCCGAGAACCTCTCCCCACCGGAGAGCGTTTGATCAGGCATGACCGGGGAGACGTACTTCACCATGCCCAGCGAGGCTCGTTCCAGGGCCTCGAGTTCCCCTTCGGGAACGCCGTTTGCCTTAAGCCACTGTCCCATTTCGCGCGCCAGCTCGGCAGGCCGGAGGTACCTCGAGTGGATGAAATCCTTCTCGGCCTTATGCAGCCAGACCTTAGCCCCAGAAAGTTCTTTCAACCGTCGGGCCAGGCCGTAATGATCCGGGTGAAAGTGCGTGATCACTATTCGGCCAATATCCTCGACCCCAAACCCTGCCTCGTTTAGTTGGTGCCTCAGTGCGGCGAATGACTCCGGTGTATCCCAGCCGGTATCAACCAGCATGCTGCCATCCCCGTGGATGAAGTAGGCCTTCACCCCCTCCAGCTTTCCAGGGGAGGGAAGCGCCAGTTGGTAAATTCCGGGAGTGACTTCCAACATTGGTCTCAGCGAGTCAAACGACCGAAGATGGCTTTCCCGGCAAAGCGGGAGCGATCGCCCAGCTTCTCCTCAATGCGCAACAGCCGATTATATTTGGCTACCCGCTCCGAGCGACAGGGTGCGCCGGATTTGATCTGGCCTGTACCAAAGCCCACCGCCAGGTCGCTGATGCTGGTGTCCTCCGTTTCCCCCGAGCGGTGACTGATGACCGTCGTCCAGCCAGCCTCCCGGGCCAGTGCGATCGCCCGACGGGTCTCGGTCAGGGTACCAATTTGGTTCGGCTTGATCAACACCGAGTTACTTGCCCTCTCAGAGATTCCCCGGGAGATGCGCTCCGGATTGGTGACGTAGAGGTCGTCACCCACCAGCTGGAGCTTCCCCCCCAGCCTTTGATTTAGAAGCCTCCACCCCTCCCAGTCGTCCTCCGCCAGACCATCCTCGATGCTGATGAGGGGGTACTCCGCAGCCAGTTGGGCGTAGTAATCCACCATCTCCGAGCTGGTAAGACTCAGGTTTTCCTTCTTTAGCCAGTAGCGTCCTTCCCGGTAGAACTCGCTGGCAGCCGGGTCGAGTGCCAGGAAGCAGTCCTCCCCCGGCCGGTATCCGGCAGCCTCGATCGCCGCGGAGACCACCTCCACCGCCTCCCGATTGGTGGGAAGCTGGGGGGCAAAGCCTCCCTCATCCCCCACCGCTATCCTTTGGCCCTTTTCCTTCAATATTCGTTTGAGCGCCTGGTACACTTCCGCCCCCATCCGCAGGGCCTCGGCAAAGCTTTCTGCCCCGGCGGGAACGATCATGAACTCTTGGAAGTCAACCGAGTCTGGGGCATGCTTCCCCCCATTGAGGATGTTCATCAGGGGCACCGGGAGCAGGCAAGCCTCCTCACCACCCAGGTAACGATAAAGGGGCATTTTTGAATAACTGGCCGCCGCATGAGCTACTGCCAGGGAGACGCCCAGGATGGCATTCGCTCCCAGTTTCGACTTGTTCACCGTGCCATCGAGCTCCAGCATTCGGCCATCCACCGCCTCCTGGTCGAGGGCCGACATCCCTGCCAGGGCTGGCCCGATGATCTCATTTACATTGGTCACCGCCTGAAGAACGCCCAGCCCGCCAAATCTCCGCTTATCGCCGTCACGCAGCTCTAGGGCCTCATGCTTACCCGTGCTAGCTCCCGAGGGCACCGCTGCCCTTCCCACCACTCCGCTCTCCAGCTCAACGTCCACCTCAATCGTCGGATTACCCCGGGAGTCGAGTATCTCCCGCGCCTTTATTCGCCGTATCCTCATCTTCTTCCTCCTTCAGCCAGGGCGAGGGCCTTCTCCACCGCTTCAGCGGCATTCTGAGCCCGCACTATGGGATCGGCCCGGTAGCCTTCCTTTGAGAGCTGCCAGGTTTTCAGGCCAACCACCGGCACTCCATCCCGCAGGGCCAGGGCGATTTCGGAGAGGGTGCCGAACTCTCCACCAATGGCAATCACCGCCCGGCAGGACTTAACCACCAGGACATTACGAGCCTCCCCCAGTCCGGTCACTATGGGGATCTCCACCCAGGGATTGGCCTCTTCAGCCCGGTTGCCGGGCAGGATGCCTATGGTAAGTCCGCCAGCCTGCCGGGCTCCGCGGCAGGCGGCCTCCATTACCCCGCCGAGCCCTCCGCAGACCAGAACCGCCCCTCGGCGGGCGACCTCACGGCCCACCTCCTCCGCCAGCCTCTCCTCCTCGGGGGAACATTTACTTCCGCCGATAACCCCGATGAGCTTCCTTCTCCCTTTATCCATCCGATCCTTCGATCTTCAGGAGCATTCTACTTGGCCCTTGGATGACTGCTTTCATAGACCCGGCGCAGGTGCTCGCTGGTTAGGTGGGTGTAAATCTGGGTGGTGGAGATGTTGGCATGCCCGAGGAACTCCTGAAGTTCTCTCAAGTTTATTCTCCCGCTGTGAAGCAAATGGGTGGCTATGCTGTGCCGGATTGTGTGAGGGGTAACCAGCTTCTCAATTCCCAGCTCCTTGGCGTAGTTCTTCAAGATGAGCCAGAATCCCTGCCGTGTGAGTCTCCCTCCCCGACGATTGACGAAGAGGGCCTTCTCCTCCGGGAGAGCCAGCTTGGGCCGACTCTCCTCCAGATAGGCCTTGAGCTCCCGAACTGCTCGCTCATGCATCGGGATGAGCCTCTCCTTCCCCCCCTTGCCGAAGCAGCGCACAAAGCCGTTCTCCAGATCCACGTCCTCTAGGTCGAGGGAGACCAGCTCGCTCACGCGCATCCCGGTGGCGTAGAGGAGCTCCAGCATGGCCTTGTCCCTCTGGGCCTCGGGCGTGGAATACTTCGCGGGCTGGCTGAGCAATTCCTCCACCTGAGTTGCCGAGAGAACCCGGGGCAGGGGCCTTCCTATCCGGGGGCCGCTTATTCCTTTGGCCGGGTCTTGCACTACCACCTTCTCATTGACCAGGAAGTTGAAGAACGACCGTACCGCGGCTATCTTCCGACCCATGGTGGCCGAGGCATAACCCCTTTCGGTCTTAAGCTCCAGGAAGTAACTTAGGAGCAGATCCCGGTCAACCTCCGACCAGCTGGGGACAGCCCCCCGGCGGCTGAGCTCTCTTTCAGCCCACTCGACGAATCCGGTCAGGTCATTGCGGTAGGCTGCTACCGTGTTGGCCGAGAGCCCCTTCTCCACCGACAAATAGTTCAGGAAACTTTCGACTTGCTCCCTCATCTTCCCACCACCTTCAACCGATTTAACATAATTATAATCCGAAGCTACCACTTTTGCAATTCAAATTTTGTCCTCGGCCGAGGTATAATATAGGCGAAGCCAAAGTGGTCGGAGACCTAAATGGAAAACCACCTGGCCAAGCTCGAGGCCCTGGAGAGTCGTTACCGAGAGCTTGAGGCTCTCATGACTCAGGAGGAGGTTCTGGCCAACCCGGAGAAGCTCACGGAGTTGGCCCGGGAGCAGACCAGGCTTGAGGGCATCGTTCAGAAATACCGGGAGTACAAGTCCCTGACCCGGGAACTGGAGGACACCCGGCAGATGCTGGAGGAGGGGAACCTCGACCATGAGCTCGAAGCTCTGGCCCGAGGGGAACTGAAGAAGCTCCGGGAGAAGCAGGAGAGCTTGGCCCGGGAGTTAAAACTCGCCCTCTTGCCACGAGATGAGGCCGACGAGCGAGATGTTATTGTGGAAATTCTGTCTCTTATACACATCTCCGAGCCCACGAGACTAGGCATGATCTCGTATGCCGTCTTCTGCTTGAAAAA
>CBFDTP010000073.1:0-7162 GCA_965612975.1 uncultured Dehalococcoidia bacterium
TCGTCGGCAGCGTCAGATGTGTATAAGAGACAGGCCGATGAGGTTTACCCGGAGGATGGTGTAGTAATAATACGTGGTAAGCTCGGCCGCCGCATTGGTCACCAGCAGCTCCACAACCTCATCCACGTTCAGACCGGCCCTCTCCACCATCTCTCTAGCTACTCTCGCCATAATTCCTCCTTTCACTTAATAATTCTCCGCCAGGAGTTCATAGTAACTCTGGGGATAACCACAGGCAGGGCACTCCTGGGGTGCCTCTGGCCCCTCGTGGACGTAGCCGCAATTGCGGCACTTCCACCTGACCACCTTATCCTTCTTGAAGATCTTCCCCTCCTTAAGATTCTGGAGGAGCTTGAGGTAACGCTTCTCGTGCTGCTCCTCTACCTCAGCCACCTCCTTGAAGAAATCGGCGATCTCGGTGAACCCCTCCTCCCGGGCCACCTTCTCGAACTCGGGATACATCTGCGAGTGTTCGTATCTTTCCCCTTCGGCGGCGGCCTGAAGGTTCGCCTGGGTGTCTCCCACCAGGCCGAGGAACTTGGCCAGTTTCTCGGCATGAGCCCGCTCGTTATCCGCCGTCTCCAGGAAGATGCCGGCGATCTGCTCCAGCCCCGCCTCCTTGGCCACCTGGGCGAAGAAGGTATACTTGTTGCGGGCCACCGATTCGCCCTGCAGGGCCGTCATCAGGTTCTGTTCCGTCTTGGAACCTTTTAAGTGTTGCATGTTCACCCCCTCTTTTTCCATGGCCTTCCACAACGCTGGGCACCAGTTGGTCAGGCATCAGGCGAAGCCATGCTCTTTATGTTTTTGGGCAATGGTATCAGCTAGATTGTCCAGAGCTTTGAAGTCTGTCTCTCCGGGAAACCCTTTGCTGATTACCGGGCCTAGCACTTCTACCCTGAGATTGGTGATCATTCCGCTGAGCTGTTCGACAGCCTTGCTGCTCCAGCCGTAGGAGCCAATAATGGAGACGAAGCGAAGTCCGGGTCTTAGGGCATTAGCTAAGAATGCAGCATAAGCGACCTGGGGATGCGGATCAACCAGAACGGTAGGCGTGCCGATAACCAAGGTAGCTGCATCAACTAGTGCCATGGCCAGCTTCCCGATGTCGGTTACCGCCAGGTCGAATTGTTTTACCGCCACGCCCTTTTGAACCAAAGCTCCGACGAGGTATTCCACCATCTTACGAGTGCTACCGTGCATAGAGATATAAGGCAAGACTACGACATTTTTGGGCGGGTCAAACGCCCAACTTCGATATGCGTCTAAGATAAGGTTAGGCTTATCGTACATGGGACCGTGACTGGGGGCGATGATGTCAATGGGGTAATTCTTCAACTTCTCCATATTCTTCTGAATAGTAGTTCGGAAGGGCATCATGATTTCGGCGTAATACCTTTTGGCCGCCTCATAAGCCTGCCCTTCGTCGCTGACATACAAGTCGGTGGTAGCCAGGTGGGAGCCGAAGAGATCACAGGAGAACAGTATCTTGTCTTCCCTTAGATAGGTAAGCATTGTCTCCGGCCAGTGAACCCAGGGAGCGTAGATAAACTCCAGCGTTTTATCCCCCAAGGAGATGGTCTCTTTGTCGGCCACCGTGATGAACTTTTCTTCGGGGATTAGTAGCAGGTTGATGAGCAGGTCCTTGCACTTAGGTGTACACACCACCTTTGCCTCGGGGTATTTCTCCAGCACCCGGGGAACAGCACCGGAGTGATCCTGTTCGGCGTGGTTGGCGATGACATAATCCAGGTCCCTGATCTGAAGCTGTTGGAGATTCTTCATCAACACCTCGGTCATGGTTGGGTCTACCGTGTCTATCAGGGCCGTCTTTTCCCTGCCCTTCACCAGATAGGAGTTGTAGCTGGTTCCATCCGGTAGGGGTATCAGTCCATCGAACAACCTTCTGTCCCAGTCAACCGCCCCCACCCAGTAGATATCTGGTCTTATTTGCCGGCTCATCTTATCCTCCTACTTTCTCGAATTGGTCCTTGCTGGCTCCGCAGACCGGACAGATCCAGTCATCCGGTATCTCTTCAAAAGGTGTTCCGGGAGCTATTCCACCATCGGGGTCTCCCCTCTCCGGGTCATAGATGTAACCACAGACCTGGCACTCGTACCTGTCCACTGATCCTCCTTTATTCCCTTTATTCCTTGCTGTATGCCGGAGCCGTCTTCGGCGTGGTACCTCGCTTCACCTGGTGGTAGTAGGCATAGGTGAGGGGCTCGCCCTCGCCGAGGACCTCCGCCTCCTCCACCCGGCCTACAAAGAGGGTGTGGGTTCCCAGGTCAATTGCCTGGGAGACGCGTGCTTCCAGCAGGGCCAGGGCATGGTCTAGCACCAGTGGCACTCCCAGCTTCCCCTCGCGAACACTGACCTCGGCGAACTTGTCAACGTCCCGTCCGGACTTGAAGCCGAACTTGCCGATGAAGGGGAGTGGGGTATCCTGGGCCAGAATGCTGACGCCGAACACGCCGCTCTCACGGATAAGTTCATGCGTGAGGTTCTCCCGGTTGAGGGCCACGGCAATCTGGGGCGGCTCTGAAGTCACCTGAATCACCGTGTTGGCTATCTGCCCGCTTTGTCTCTCGCCGCTGCGGGAGGTTACCACATAAAGGCCGTAGCTCAGCTTGTGTAAGGCCTTGGTATTCATGCTTAACTCCCTTTTTCCGCTAGAATTACTGCCTCCTCGACCAGCCTTTTCCCCAGGACGAAGGCTTCTTTTAATGCCGTGGGATGCTGCCTTATGGCTCCTTTCTCATCCACCCCGCGGTAGAGGAGCTCTCCCCAATATTCCACATCGATCGTCCGAAAGAAGATCTTCACCGTGGCCTTGGCGGGTTCGAAGAGGTCGCGGGACTTCGTCCCTCCGACGGAGATGAAGACCCCTTTCCGCGGCCGCTCTGAGAGCGGCCTTTTGAGGACGTATTTGCGAGCCCAGAAGGCCTGGCAGCGGTCGATCATGGCCTTGACCTGGGCGGTGAGGCCATAGAATTGTATTGGAGAGGCCAGGACCAGGGCATCCAGGCCTTCGAGCTCCGGATAAATAAGCCACATGTCGTCTTTGACCACGCATTTGCCCTCGACCAGACAGCCATCACAGTGACGACAGGGAGCGATGTCCATCTGGCGAAGGATGAAGAGACGGGTCTCCGCCCCGGACTCCTCCGCCCCGCGCAGGAATTCCAGAAGCAACGTCTCGGTGTTCCCTTCCTTACGGGGACTGCCGGAAATTCCTACCACTTTCATCTTGCCTCAGCTTTGGATCTCCAAGACGCCTTGGTTTCCCAGAGACCGTGTATGTTGCAGTACCCTCGTACCGCCTTTACCTTCCAATCCCCCTTGAGCAAGAATTCGGCGGCTGGCTCATCGCCGGGCTGGAGGAACTTCTGGAGGCAACAGCCGTCCACCTCGGCCTCCACCCACACGATGTAGTGCTTTTCCTCCATGGGGTGGGGGACGGAGCCGACCTTTACCTTTACCCCCTCAGCCGTGCGTTCAACGACCGGCAGGTGCTTCTCCTTCCCCTCCTCCTCTGCTTTGGGCGATATTAGCTCCATCGGCTTGCCACAGCAGACCAGCTTCCCCACCCCGGCTAGATTCACCCGCACTACATTGCCGCAGATGTTGCACCTGTACACCCCGTATAGCTGAGCCATCTCCTGCCCTCCTTTCCTCTTGTTGGCTAACCGCCATCGAGTCCCGTCTTCTCCTTCATGCGGAACCAGCCGACGGGATCGGAGAGATATTCCAGGGCGTCCAGAATCCTTAAGAGTGGAACTCTTTTCCCTCCTCCTCCATGGCGATGGCCTTTTCCAATGCGGTCGGCACCATGCTCCTTCCCTGGCCTTTGCTGTCGGTTTCTAGACCAGCTTTACCCTGACCGTGAAGCTCTCCACCCGTCTTACCCCCTTCAGAGAGGAGATGAGCCCAATGAGGGTGCTGGAGATGGCATCCTTGGGGAAGGGGGTGAGGGGAAGATCTCTCCCGTCGGCGACCACTCCGACCTCCCCCTCCTGCAGGTAGATCTCCAGCTCTCGAACGTTCTCCCCTCCCTTGAGAGAGGAGACCATGCCCAGGGCCACCCGGGCGAGAAACTCCTCGGTGAAGGCGTTCATCTCGATGGGCTGATGGTTGACCCACAGTCCGGCTTCGAACTTCATGGCACCTCCGGTCTACTTCAGGAAGTTGGCTCCTTTCTCGGTCAGGTGGTATTCCTCCCCCTGTAATTCGGCCAGGCCAGCCGCCATCATATCTCGGAGCCCACTCCTCACCCGAAAGAGTGGCAGGCCGGCTTCCTTGGCTATCTCCTCCGGTGAGTGCCGGCCTTGCTTCAGGGCATTTAGGATCTTCCGCCCTAATTCGGTTGGCCGGCCCTCGGGAGTTACACAGCTCATGATCACCTCCTAACGATCTACCGGCGAAACCCTCTCCGCCCGGCCGGAACTAGTGAGATTGCTGCCTCTCCCTCGCTCGCTGGGCCACCAGCCGACGGTCAAGATTCCCCGGCCCCCCGCACTCCGGGATGTAGCAGGTGACGTTGAGAAAGGTGCATTTCTCCCCGCAGTTGGGACAGGTATCCGGTGGGATTTCCGCCTCGAAAACGTAGTCACACTCGCTGCACATCCACCAGTTCATGCGACACCTCCTAAATTGGGTTGCCCCGCCTCACAGCTCTTTGAAACACAGGTACCAGTCCTTACACTCATATCCTTCCTTCAGCCTTTCCTCGGCCATCTCCGTGGTGTTCGGTGGGGGCACGATCACCTTATGCCCCAGCTTCCAGTTGGCCGGCGTGGCCACTCCATGCTGATCGGTGGTCTGGAGGGCGTCTATGAGTCTCAGAATCTCGGCCATGTTCCTTCCCGTGGTAAGGGGGTAGTATATTATAGCCCGGATGATCTGCCGAGGGTCAATGACGAAGACGCACCTCACCGTTTCGGTCCTGCTCTGGCCCTCGTGGATCATGCCGTAGCGTCGGGCGACATCCCGGTTCAGATCGGCGATGACGGGAAAGGGTATCTTCACCCCCATCTTCTCCTCGATGTTTCGCAACCAGGCGATGTGGGAACTCACGCTGTCCACGCTCAGTCCCAGGAGTTCCACGCCGCGCTTTTGCAGCTCGGGATAGATCTCGGCGAAGGCGATGAACTCGGTGGTGCACACCGGGGTGAAGTCCGCCGGGTGGGAGAACAGAACCAGCCAGCTGCCCTTGTAGTCCTCCAGCCGGATCACCCCCTGGGTGGTCACCGCCTCGAAGTCCGGTGCCGGCTCACCGAGGCGAGGAAAGCCGACCTCTTGCCTTACTTCCTCCATTTTCCTCCTTTCGCTTATCTTAAAAAAGGGAATCAGCGCAATTTGCTGGCGATTTCTCGACCGAACTGGCGGCACCTCTCCAACCCCTCTCCAGCCGGCCGACCCTTTATCCGTAGTCCCGGCTCGAGCACCTCCATCTGGAAGATGTTCTTCATGGTCTCGTTCAGCAGGCGTGTGGCTTCCCCGCTCCAGCCGTAGGAGCCAAAGGCGGCTCCCAGCTTCCCCTTGAGCTCCGCTTTGTCCATCTCGAAGAGGAAGGTTTTCACCGGGCCGATGAGGTCATGCATGTAGGTAGGTGACCCCAGAATTATGGCCTGGGCTTCCTTGAGGTCCTCGGCCGTGGCCTCCGACGCGCCCTTCAGCTCGACGTCTACCCCGGCCTCTTGCAAGCCCTCCGCTACGGCCCGGGCCATGGCAGCAGTATTGCCCGAGCGACTGGCATAAATTATCACTGCTTTGGCCATCTCGCCTCCTATTCACTTGGCATTTCCGACCGGCCGGGGTTCTCCTCCCCGGCCGTCTTTCCCTTCAGGCGCTGGTAGAGCTCCTCCCCCAAGCATTCCCGAGCGTACCGGCACCATTCAATACAGGACTGCAGGTCATTGTAGATGGTGAACCCGCAATTCCGGCAGGTTGCCTTCAGCTCGTTGGAGAAGATCTCCACCTCCTCGCCACATTGAGGGCATTTCTTTATCTCCAGCGTTGGCGTTCTCAAATTCGCCGTGCCAGGACAGCGAAAGTCCATTTTTCCTCCCGATGGTTTTTCCCGGTTCACTGTTTCAACATGGCCTTCAGGTCTTCTTCGGGGTCCCCGATGAGTCTGAGGTCATACTCCTCTCTCAGAACCTGCAGGATGTCTTCATTCACCCAGGCGGGGATTATCGGGCCCAGGTAGATGCCCTTGAAGCCGACGGCGAGCAGGCTCCAGAGCACGGCTACGGCCTTTTGCTCCATCCAGCTAAGAACTAGGGTAAGCGGGAGCTCGTTTATGTCCGTTTGGAGGAGTTCAGCCAAGGCCTGAGCGATCTCTATGGCCACGATTGAGTCATTGCACTGCCCCAAATCCACCAATCTGGGGATGCCTTCTATCTCACCAAGACTTAGGTCGTTGAACCTGAACTTGCCACAGCCAAGAGTTAAGATGACCGTGTCTTGAGGCAACTTCTTAACGAACTCCCGATAATATTCCATCTTCTTGAGTGGGGAATCACATCCTCCAACAAGAAAGAAATGGCGAATTCTCCCTGCATTCACAAGTTCCTTAATCTTGTCTTTTAGGGACAAAACCGCAGAGCTTGAGAATCCTGTGGTCAGGACATAATCTCCGGGCTCGTCATCGAGTTCAGGCAATGATTTTGCTTTCTCTATCACAGGCGTATAGTCGTATCCAGCAATGTGCTGTACCCCGGGCAGCCGTGCAGGTCCAGTGGTAAACATTCTATCTTTGTAATCCTCCCTGGGCATTAGAACGCAGTTTGATGTCCCCAGAATTGCCACGGGATACCTGGAAAATAATTTTCTCTGATCTCTCCACGATATTCCAAGATTGCCAACCAGGTGCTCGTGCTTTTTTAAACCAGGATATCCATGTGCGGGCAAAAGTTCTGAATGGGTATAAACATTTATCCCAGCTCCTTCTGTTTGCTTTAGCAATTCTTCAAGTGCTTTTAGCCCGTGTCCAGTTACAATAATCCCTTTCCCTTTGACAGTTCCGGTTTGCACCTCTGTGGGTTCAGGTTCACCATAAGTGTCAATGTGTGCCCTTTTTAGAAGTTTCATCGTCTTCACATTCATCTTGCCTCCCTCAATAGCTGTCTCTTATACACATCTGACGCTGCCGACGAA
>CBFDTP010000074.1:0-7065 GCA_965612975.1 uncultured Dehalococcoidia bacterium
TCATCCCGGCGGTGACCAACGATCTGGCTAAAGTACCCCCTGAGCTAAGGCCACAGCTTAAGCAGGGCTCATGAACCCAGCCACTCGCCTTCGAAGACGAGCTCGGCCGGACCGGAGAGAAAGGTCTCCCCCACCCCATCCCATTCGACCAGGAGCTCGCCCCCGGGCAGCCTTGCTCGGACCTTCATGCTGGCCATTCCCTTAAGCTGGGCTGCCACCGCCACGGCACAGGCACCGCTGCCGCAGGAGAGCGTCTCCCCAACCCCTCTTTCCCAGACCCGCACCTCAATCCGGCCAGCTCCGGTTACTCGAGCTACCTCGAAGTTCGTCCGCCGGGGGAAGAGCGGGTGATTTTCCACCGCCGGGCCGACCTCGGCCAGGGGGAACTCCGCAACCGGTTGATCTTGGAAGTAGACCGCGTGGGGATTGCCCATGGAGACGAAGCTCAGCCGCAACTCCCATCCTTTGACTTCAAGGGGGTAGTCGAGCACCGGGCCGGGGCTCTCCACCTGGACCGGTATTTTCTCCGGCGCCAGCTCCGGCCGGCCCATCCCCACCCGAATTAGCTCCCCCCTAACCTCGGTCATCCGAATCCCCCCCAAGGTCTCCACCTTGATGAGAGGACCTTTTGCCATGCCCTTCTGGAGCAAATATCTGGCAAAGCACCTCAGTCCATTCCCGCACGCCTCGGATTCCGAGCCATCGGGGTTGAAAAACCGCATCGCAAAATCCGCCTCCCGTGACTTAAGCAGTAGAATCAGTCCATCTGCCCCTACCCCGAAGTGACGCCGGCACATGGACCGGGCAATTTCCGACCAGTCCTTCTTCAGCCCTCGGGCATCTACCAGCACGAAGTCATTTCCGGTGGCCTGAAGCTTAGTGAAGTGAATGCTCATTCCTCACCATCCGATTTACCCTCTTGAGCCACCTTGCGGCAGCCTCCATTGCCTCGCGACTTAAACGTAACCGATGCCCCGCGCCGTGGATGAGGATAAACTCCTTCGGTTCCCGGGCCTTCTCGTAAAGCCTGAGCGCCTGTGAGGGATCTATCAGCTCATCCGACTCGCCATGGAGGATGAGAAGAGGACGAGGGGAAATGCGGTCGATAAACCTTATCGGGCTGACCTCCTTTAAGCCCTGGGCCCATTCCTCAAAGGAAGGCGGGAAGTCGGGATCACGGATCGTGCCCACCTCTCGAGCCTGCCGCAGCATTTCCTCTGGGGAGAAGGTGAATTCGGCCGGGCAGGCACAGGCCACCACCGATTTTACCCGCGTATCATGAGCCGCTACATAGACCGCTACCGCCGCCCCACCGCTAAAGCCCATCACCGAGACTCGGGCTTGGTCCACCTCTTCAAGGGAGCCAAGCCAGTCCAAGACGGCCCCAAGATCTCTGGTCCAGCCGAGGAGGTCGAGATTGCCCTCGCTCTCCCCCGCTCCCCGAAAGTTGAAGATGAAGCTGAGGAACCCCTCCTGGCTGAATCTCTCGGCCAGGGCCCGGTAGCCTGGGTCAGAAGGGTCTGGGGGGCGGGCAGGGATGCCATGACAAAGGCAAAGCACAGGAAAGGGCCCTTCCCCTTGAGGAGGATATATTTCTCCCCTTAGCTTGAGACCGTCTACTTCAAGGAAGACTTCCTTCACCTCATTCCTCGATGATTTCCAGGAGCTCTTCCGGTCGATCCACTACGAAATTCGGCCTTTCCCTCCTCAGTGCCTTGGGGTCATGGTAGCCCCAGGTTACCGCGATGACCTTAAGCCCCAATTTTAGGCCGTCTTTAACGTCCCGGGTGGTATCACACACCAGCCAAGCATCCTCCGGCCGCCCACCCGATTGAGCCAGGTAATGCTTGAGAAGTTTGAACTTACCCTCCCCACGTTCAGCGCCGAGGACTAGCTCAAAATGCTGCCGCAGCCCATGCCTCTCCAGAAACTCCTCGATCAACTCCCTGAGGTTGGAGGAGATGATCACTAGCCGATGACTCTTGGCTAGCTGTGCCAGAACCTCAGCCAGGCCTTTGAAGACCTTCACCTGGTTGAGGTTTTCGCGAAAAAGCCTCTTGCCCTCATACACCAGTCGGGGAAGCTTGAAGAGGGAAAGGCCCACGGTCTTCATGATGGCCGGTGTACTCTGGTGAAATAACTCCACGTATTGCTCCGGGCTCGCCAGCCTCCGGTATCCAAATTCATCGCTGAGCTGGTTGAAAATTTTAAAGGAAATGGGGAGGGTATCGGCCACCGTGCCATCAAAATCGAAGACCACCAGCTTCTCTTTCATCGGCTTCCAAGAAGTTGTGGATGAAGCATCCCCAAGAGCTCACACTGTAGTATAGCCTTCCCTGGAGGGTCGTTCAAGAAGACCCACTGAGCAGCTGGGCGCCGGGATCGACATCGAGATCCCAGCCAGAGATCCGGCCGGCTTTAAGCTTAAAGTATCCACAGGAGGCGATCATGGCTGCGTTATCGGTGCAGAAGATGGGACGGGGGATGAGGACTGGCAGAGGCGACCGTGAGCTTAGCTCCTCCCGAAAACGGAGGTTGCTGGCGACTCCCCCGCCGAGAAGGATTTGTCTTGCGCCGTGTTCCTCCGCTGCCCGCAATGTCTTGGTAACCAGAACATCGATCACCGCCTCCTGGAACCCGGCAGCGATCCGGCCGATGAGCTCTGGCGGGGAGTCCTCCGAGACCCCCAGATCACGGGCTAGATGCAACACCGCCGTTTTGAGTCCACTGAAGCTGAAGTCAGCGGTCCCGGGGAGCCAGGCGCGGGGCAGGGGGAAGGGGTTGCTCACCCCCTTGGCGGCTTGCTCGATGGCCGGGCCACCGGGATAGCCCAGGTTTAGAAGGCGAGCCACCTTGTCGAAGGCTTCGCCGGCAGCATCGTCTCGGGTTCGACCAAGCAGAAGATACTCCCCGTGGTCCTTCATCAGCACTAGCTCGGTATGACCGCCGGAAACGATGAGGCAGAGGGCCGGGAACTCGATGAAGGAGCCCTCCAGCCAGTTGGCGTAGATGTGCCCTTCAAGGTGATTCACCCCGATGAGGGGCAATCCGGTAGCCAGGGCCAGGGATTTAGCCAGGTTCACCCCGACCAGGAGAGAGCCAGCCAGTCCCGGGCCGGTGGTCACCGCCACGGCGGAGAGTTCCTTAAGATTCACGCTCGCCTCGGAAAGGGCCTGCTTCAAGATAGGGATTATGGTCAGGAGATGCTGACGAGAGGCCACCTCCGGCACCACGCCCCCATAGCGAGCATGGATCTCCACCTGGGAGGCCACCACGTTGGAGAGAACCTGCACCCCGTCCTCCACCACCGCGGCGGCCGTCTCATCGCAGGAGGTCTCCAGTCCCAGGATCTTAATGCCCAACCCGGCAAAGAGCGTAGCAGATTCTTTTCCCCGGGACAAGGGTTCTAATCTGGGATTCTGCCCTCAGTCTCACTTCGATCGGGATCGGGACTTGATTTTCGGCAGTTCGTTGAAGTATAATGCGTCCAAGTGTACATCAAGGAAGGAGGTGTCATGCTGAGGAAGTTGTTGCTCTTGGTTGTAGCTTTGCTGGTGGCTTTGGTATTGGTGCCTGGTTGCGGTAAGGCTACACCGAGTCCTACGCCAACAGCTACTCCTACCCCAACTCCCAGTCCGAGCCCAACACCCAGTCCCAGTCCGACACCCAGTCCGAGCCCAACGCCCACCCCGACGCTGCCCAAGGAGATAAAGATCGGCAGCATTATGGCTATGACGGGTGGTCTGGCGCATATGGGGCATCTGATAAGCCAGGGAGTCAAGATGGCGATCGAGGAGATCAATGCCGCTGGGGGGATAGCGGGAAGCCCGGCGAAGCTTTTGCTGGAGGATACCGCCACCGAGGCGAAAACCGCCCTCGAGGCCTTTAAGAAGCTGGTAGAAGTGGATGGGGTGCAGGTGGTGATTGGGCCCATGATCAGCCCAGCGGTCATGGCTATAGGCCCTTATGCTAGCGAGCGGGGGGTGGTCTTTATCTCGCCTTCTTCCACCGCGCCGATCGTCGCCGAACAGCCCTGGGCAGGCAAGGCCTGCTTCCGCACCTGTCCCAACGATAACTTCCAGGGCAAGGCCTTAGCCAAGCTCATCCTGGACAAGGGATTCAAGCGAGTGGCCATGTTGATAATGGATAATGCTTATGGAGTGGGTATTGAGAAGGTGGCCAAGGAGGAACTGGACGGCAAGGTAGACATCGTCGCCGATATAAGATATGACCCGAAGAAGCTGGATTATCTCACTGAGCTGGGACTCATCAAGGATAAGAATCCCGACTGTGTGCTTCATGTCGGCTTCCACGATGACGGAGCAGTGGTGTATCGTCAGGCCATGGAGATGGGGCTGGACAAGATCCAGTGGGTCTCGGCAGAAGGCGTTTATGGCTTTGATTTCTCCCTCTCCAAGGATGCCTCCGAGTTCATGGTCAAGGCAGTCATGGGGACAGCCCTCACCTCCACCGGCCCCCGCTACGATGAGTTTGTCGCCAAGTATAAGGCGAAGTGGGGAGAGGAGCCCAGCGTCTACTGTGATACCGCCTACGATGCCACCTGGCTGGTCGCCAAGGCCATCGAGAAGGCCGGAGCTTACGATGGCGTGAAAATAGCCCAGGCACTCCATGAGGTCGGCCAGTCCTACCCCGGGGCTAGCGGCGTGATAACCTTCAATGAGAAGGGCGACCGCGTATCCGGCACCTACCTTGTCTGGAAGGTAGAGAAGCTGGGTGAGGGCGAGTACAAATTCACCCGCACCGGCCTCATCCCGTTCGAATAAGCCAATCGCGCTGAACGGAACTTGATTTATTAAGGTACCCCCTTCCGGAGTCCGGAAGGGGGTACTTCTTTTGTTGCCTGAGAGGTGGCTTGAATCGGGCATCTGCCCCAGGTAATAATAAGAGTTGACTGCTTACGGAGGCCTGAAGCTCCCAGGAGGGACGGATTGACCTTAGCCGAAAAGATCTTGGCCGCTCATTCGGGGAGAAGAGAGCTCCGCCCGGGGGAGATAATAAACGTTAAGGTAGACCTTGTTCTAGCGAACGATATCACTGCCCCCATTGCCATCCGGGAGTTTGAGCAAATTGGGGCGCGGAGGGTCTTCGACCCCCAACGGGTGGTCATGGTGCCCGACCACTTCGTTCCCAACAAGGACATCCAATCGGCGGAGCAGGCCAAGCTCATGCGAGAGTTTGCCCTTCAGCAAGGATTGGTTTACTTTGAAGTGGGAAGCTCGGGGATCGAGCACGTGCTTCTGCCGGAAAAGGGGCTGGTCTTGCCAGGGGAGGTGATCGTCGGAGCCGATTCGCATACCTGCACCTACGGGGCCCTGGGAGCCTTCGCCACCGGGATGGGCTCCACCGACATCGCGGTGGCCATGGCCACCGGGGAGATCTGGATGAAGGTTCCCCCAACGCTCAAGTTTGTCTACCGGGGGGAATTACCCCGGTGGGTCGGGGGCAAGGATTTGATCCTCTACACCATCGGGGACATCGGGGTTGATGGAGCACTTTATTCGGTTATGCAGTTTGAAGGCGAGGTGATCGATTCGCTCTCCATGGATGGGCGCTTCACCATGGCGAACATGGCCATCGAGGCCGGGGCCAAGGCCGGCCTTTTCCGGGTGGATGAAAAAACCCTCTCTTATGTTAAATCTCGGGCCAAACGTCCCTACCAGTTCTATGAGGCCGATGTGGAGGCCGAGTATGAGCGCATAGTTGAATATGATGTTTCCAAGCTCGAACCCCAGGTGGCCTTTCCCCACCTGCCTTCTAACACCAGGCCGATAAGCGAGGTGGGAGAGATCGAGATCGATCAAGTGGTTATCGGGAGCTGCACTAACGGTCGGCTGGAGGATCTGAAAGTGGCGGCGGAGATCCTCTCCGGTCGAAAGGTATCCCACCGAGTGCGCTGCATTATCATCCCCGGCTCTCAGGAGGTATATCTGGAAGCTTTACGGCTTGGCCTGATCAAGATATTTGTGATGGCTGGAGCGGTGGTGAGTCCCCCCACCTGTGGTCCCTGCCTCGGGGGCCATATGGGGGTTTTGGCTTCGGGTGAGCGCTGTGTTTCCACCACCAACCGGAATTTCGTCGGTCGTATGGGAAGTCCGAAGTCGGAGGTTTATCTAGCCAGCCCGGCAGTGGCGGCGGCAAGTGCCGTTCGGGGGAAAATTGCCGACCCCAGGGAGGTGATGGCTTGAAGCTAAGAGGAAGGGTCCACAAGTACGGGGCCAACGTGGATACTGATGTCATCATCCCTGCCCGCTACCTTAACCTTTCGGATCCGGATGAACTGGCCAAGCATTGTCTGGAGGGGATCGACCCAAACTTTGTTCACCGGGTAAGGCCGGGCGATTTCATTGTGGCGACCACCAATTTTGGGAGCGGCTCTTCGCGGGAGCATGCCCCCCTGGCGCTGAAGGCCTGCGGGATAAGCGGCATCATCGCGCAGAGCTTTGCCCGAATTTTCTTTCGCAATGCCCTGAACATCGGCCTGCCCGTCCTCGAGTGCAAGGAAGCGGCGCTTGCCTGCGAATCCGGAGACCTTCTTGAGGTGGAACTTTCCACCGGGGAGATAAGAAACCACACCGGAGGCCTAAGGTTCCAGGCCAAGCCTTATCCGAAATTCATGCTGGAGCTGCTTTCCTGTGGGGGGCTGGTGGAATACACCCGAAAAAGACTGGAGTCAGGAGGAACTGGATGAAGTTCGAGATCGTCGTTCTCCCCGGAGATGGGGTGGGGCCGGAGGTCACCGCTGAAGCGGTAAAGGTGCTGGAGAGGGTGGGAGAGAAGTTCGGACATAGGTTCAACTTCCGCTATGGAGATGTTGGCGGGGTTTCCATTGACAAGCACGGAGTGGCCTTAACTGATGAGACCCTGGAGATGTGCCGCCGATCTGATGCAGTGCTGCTGGGGGCAGTGGGTGGGCCGAAGTGGGACGACCCCTTGGCCAAGGTCAGACCGGAGGATGGACTGCTGGCCCTGCGTAAGGAGCTTAAGCTCTTTGCCAACCTGCGTCCGGTGAAGGTTTACCCGGCGCTTCTCCTGTCTCTTATACAC
>CBFDTP010000075.1:0-7015 GCA_965612975.1 uncultured Dehalococcoidia bacterium
TTTTCAAGCAGAAGACGGCATACGAGATCATGCCTAGTCTCGTGGGCTCGGAGATGTGTATAAGAGACAGATTTAGTCCTGCAAGAGCAAGTCTCTCGAGCCTGAATCTTGCTTCAGCGGCTAGGAGGTTCACTGAACCTCCTAGCCGCTAGTCTGTGCCTCTCTCAGCAGGTTATCCAATGTCGTGACCAGCATCGATTAGCTTGTCCCGGAGCGTATCGGCTATTATGCCAAAACCCTTCATGGACCCAGCCATTGCTGCACCTTCTTCATTATCCGCAGCCCAGAACTGTGGCGTGGCAAAATCTCCTAGGTCAGCTAAGATGTCTTTGAAATCATCTTTTGATGGGTTATCAATGCCCCTGCTTCGTAGCACCTCGAGCACGAAATAGGCGAGCTCATGTAGGCTAAAGACCCCCGGAGTCTTAAGCAGAACATAATCTTGAGCGTCGCTAAAAGCTTCCGGCACCAGATCTTGCCAAGCTTTCCAGTACTCAATAAGAATGTTAGCAACTCGCTGAGCTCGCCAAGTTCGATATGGCCACTCCTTTAAAATGGGCTTTAGAGAGGTCGAGAACGAGATTTCTCTCACCGTATGGCTAGGCTGTTTTCGAACATTTGGTGGCTGAATTCTACCCCGCCACGGAGAGTCAGGCCTGGTATTGAGGATTTCGATAACCTCTACGCTTATAGCTTCCCACATTCTATCAAGTTGGATAAGTTCCCTCCGCGCTTCACTACTTCGAGATATGAACCTCATGGCGAGTATGCGACGAGCTAGATCAGTTCTCACCTTTTTCATTGTTTCATTTATAACCCTGAACTGATCAGCCTCATCATAAGTTGATAACCCCTGCATAATAACTACCGGTAACGGGTAGTCGCGCAGGCGCTCAACACCTTCATCTTCTATGGCCACTTTGAAACCTGCAAGCCGGTGCTGGCCGTCTACAATCCATAACGTTACGTCATCCGGAATCGTCAGAATGACACGTTTATCTGACTCTTCGCATCTCACAACTTGGTCTCGGAGACTAAGAAGCACCGATAGCGGCATAAGAGCCTTGCGGCTCCTTCTAAGGTAGGTCGCGACCTTCCTAGCTCTGCCTGCTTCCGGAACTCTCTGATAACCCAATTCCTTCTCGCCTTCCTTACGGTACACATCTACCTTTGCCACCTTTAGAATATCTCCAACCTTCATTATCCCCGCGTACATATTGACACCATCTTGCTTAAAAGCAAACGCCTCAACACGAATTGGCATTATGCACCTCCTTAATGATGATTCTGTGTATAAACAACCTTTGCGCGTTAACCGCCTACATTGTCAGGTCATGATACACCTCCCTAATCACTGTCTTTTGTTTTGATCAGAATAATTATATCACAGATCAAAATGCCATGTCAAGATTCTTTGTTTGAAGTTTGGACATCGCACCAGCATCCCAACTTGAGTGCAAAATAGGGTACCTGGTAAATCGGTTAAGCTTTTGTGTTTGATTATGTGAAATTCATTATGTCCAAACTCATGTCCGAAGTCCAGGACCCGCAAGTTGCGTCAAGGTGTGCATAGTGTTAAACTATGCTAAACGACGTCAAGAAGTCAAAAATGAAATTGAGAGCGTTTGTACTTACATTGCTTAGCGGGCTGATCCTCCTTACCAGCTGTGCCACTCAAGCGACCCCATCAGACAAGGAGATTCAGCTTGAGGATAGAATAAATAAACTAGAGCAGAGGATATCTCAATTAGAGGAACAATTGGGGAATTTATCGAAAGATATTCGTTCAGAACAGGAAGAGGCAATTGCTTTTACCAAGAGCGCACTTGAAATCGAAGCTGAACGAGATGGCATAGTTGCAAAGTACGCAAAGGGGTGGAATAGGCTTTCCTATGCTCCCTGGCTTCGTGTCCACTTGGCTAGTTCATTTAAGGACGAAGTAGAGGGAAAACTCAAGTTAAGTACTGGCGTGGTTTCACTTAGAAATAAGCTGGCCTTGCTTGATTGTCCAAGTTTCCTTCTGGATGTGAAAATCATGCTTTTACAAGCTTATGAGCTAGAGTTAGAATCGACCGAGACAGTCACCCGACAAAGATTTTTGGAGGAAAGGGAAGAAGTTAGGGGCTTTAACCCCTCGATCAACAAGGACAACGCAATGGATTACCAAAAGATGCTCTTGGACAAAATCCGAAACACGGGCGCTAGCCCATTCGGCTCTGCTGGAGAAACCTTGTGGAAGGAATTGCATAGCCCTTGGGTTGAAGCTCAGCTGATTCGTCGGGAAGCTTATGAAAGATGGGCAAAGATTCTACGTGAGCACGGAATTGATCCTGCAGAGCAAGGCTTTACTGAGTTGGCTAAATACTAGAAGCCTAACTATTAAACTTGATAAGCCCATTGTCTAACCGTTAGTTACAATGTAAGGGATCCCCATTTCTCGTCTAGCGGGGGTAGCCATACCCCTTTGAAAAAGAGGGGCTTCGTTGTCCAACCTAGTGCAAATTTTCCTCACATACCCCTACCTTCATGTGTTAACTAAAGCCAGCGCTGGCCGGCATTCTGACCAGGTCCATCACCGGGCATGAACTCAGGTGCAGCTGCCTCTTCGCTACTGGCGAATGGAAAGGTCCGCTTGATATCCTAACACCCAAAGCATCGCTGTCAAGGAACCGTCCCCCACGAATTATAACTTAGACTAAATGGATGCCGCTAGGCCCATAATGAGCTAAAATAAGTTTGAAAGGTGCCAGAGTTTAAGCTCGTCTCGGATTTTAAGCCGACTGGAGACCAGCCCCAGGCCATTGAGAGTCCCAAATCTAGCCCCACAGCAAATTTCTCAGCGTATTGAGCCTTCCATAGAGACTTGTCCCTTATAATGAGCTATAATATAAGCCCGACAGGAAGATTAGGAGGGATTTGTGAAGTTCGTCGTAATTGTTGAACAGGATGAAGATGGCATGTTCGTCGCTGAGTGTCCAGCCATCCCTGGGTGTATAAGTCAGGGTAGAACAGAACAGGAAGCCCTGGAAAATATCAAGGATGCCATTAAGCAATGCCTGGAGGTGCGGGCGGAAAGAGGGATGCCTCTTAGGGTGCAGACGCGTGAAATAGAGGTTCCCGTCTAGTGAAATTGCCTGTTCTTAGCGGCCGTGATGTTGTAAAGGTCTTCCAAAGGCTTGGGTGGGAAGTAGCACGTCAGCGAGGGAGCCACATTATCTTGGTAAAGGAAGGCCACATTGCCACGTTATCGGTTCCTGATCATAAAGAGATTGCGAAGGGGACATTAAGGAAGTTAATTGCTCGAGCTGGCATAACGGTTGAAGAGTTTATGGAAGCAATGCGGTAGGCACAGTTTCAGCTTCGCTTAAAACACCGTGAAACCTTTACCTCGATCTACTTGAAAAATCGTAGGCCGGGATAACAAAGTGCTGGAGTTTAAACTCGTCTCGGATTAAATTTTTTTCGACAGTTCATTCCAATAGGTGTGGAGCCTCCTACTCGCTGAAATTGGCCTTGACTGGCTCCAGAACAAGGGTATGATTAAATTGAAACTTGGGGAAGGAGAAAATCATGGGAAGAGCGATAAAGGCGAGATTCAAGAAGGGTATCATTGAGCCTTTAGAGGAACTCAAACTAGAAGAGGGGAAGGAGATTTTGATCGTCATTGAGGAGCTCCCTAAAGAAGACAGGTTTGAAAGGGCAGCGGGTAGCTGGAAAGATTTGGTAGACTGCGAACGACTTCTTGAAGACTTCCTGGAAAGCCGGAAAATCACTCGCCCAGAAGTCAGGCTATGAGGTACCTCCTCGACACCACTTGGGCCGTTAATTACTTAAGAGGAAGGGATGCTACAGTAAAGAAGCTCCTTTCTTTGAAAAGCGAAGGCTTAGCTATTAGCATAGTCACCTTGGCCGAGCTTTATGAAGGAGTGTACCGCTCGGCCAATCCAGCTTTAGCTGAAGGTCATCTGAAGGATTTCTTGAGCGGTCTTTCGATTCTAGGCGTTAATGAGGAAATTTGCCGAATCTTTGGAAGGGAGAGGGCAAAGTTACGCCAGAAGGGGACCCCGATAGGAGACATCGACCTCCTAATTGCCTCAACTTCTCTTCATCATGACCTCGTGCTTTTGACTGATAATGTTAAGCATTTCAAGCAAGTAGAAGGTCTCAAAATCTTGAAAGATGCCGGAGTTTAAGCTCATCTCGGATTTTAAGCCGACTGGAGACCAGCCCCAGGCCATCGAGAAGCTGGCCGAGGGGGTGATACGTGGGTATAAGCACCAGACCCTGCTGGGGGTGACGGGTTCGGGCAAGACCTTCACCATGGCCGGGGTAATCGAACGGGTGCAGAAGCCCACCCTGGTCATCTGTCACAACAAGACCCTGGCAGCCCAGCTGTGCAGCGAGTTCCGAGAGTTCTTCCCGCACAATGCGGTGGAGTACTTCGTGAGCTACTACGACTACTACCAGCCGGAGGCCTATATCCCCCGCACCGACACCTACATCGAGAAGGAGACGGACATCAATGAGGAGATCGACCGCCTCCGCCACGCCGCCACCCGGGCACTCATGACCCGGAGGGACGTCATCATCTGTGCCTCGGTCTCCTGCATTTACAGCTTGGGCTCACCCCAGGAATACTACAGCTTCGTGCTCAGCCTTAAAAAGGGCGAAAGGCACAATCTCGACCGGGTGATCCGTAAACTGGTGGAGATGCAGTATGAGCGGAACGATATTGACTTCACCCGGGGCAAGTTCCGCCTCCGGGGAGACACCCTGGAAATCCAGCCGGCCTATGAGGAGATAGCGGTGCGGGTGGAGTTCTGGGGAGATGAGGTGGAGCGGATCGTGGAGATAGACCCACTCACCGGAGAGTTCCTGGGCGAGCGGGAGGAGATAGATATCTACCCGGCCAAGCACTTCGTCACCACCCGCGAAAAACTTGAGGCGGCCATTGCCGACATCGAGAAGGAGCTGGAGGAGCGGGTGGAGGAACTCAAATCCCAGGGGAAGCTGCTCGAGGCCCAGCGGCTTCAGGCCCGCACCCGATATGACATGGAGATGCTTCGCGAGGCGGGCTACTGCACCGGCATCGAGAACTACTCCTGCCACCTGGCCCGCCGCCACCGCCCCACCGACGGCCGTCTGGCCCGTCCCTGCGGGATTCCACCTTGGACGCTCTTGGACTACTTCCCGGACGACTTCCTGCTCATCATCGATGAGTCCCATATGACCATCCCTCAGCTTCGGGGGATGTACCATGGCGACCGCTCCCGCAAGGAGACCCTGGTGGAATACGGGTTCAGACTGCCCTCCTGTCTGGACAACCGCCCACTGAATTTTGAGGAATTTGAGTCCCGGATCAATCAGGTGATCTACACCTCTGCCACCCCCGGCCCCTATGAACTTGAGCACAGCCAGCAGGTGGTGGAGCAGCTTATCCGCCCCACCGGCTTATTGGACCCCACCATTGAGGTCAAGCCCACCGAGGGGCAGATTGACGACCTCATAGGCGAGATAAGGAAGAGGGTGGAGAAGGGCGAGCGAGTGCTGGTGACTACGCTCACCAAGCGGATGGCTGAAGAACTCTCGGACTACCTTCGGGAGCTGGGAATAAAGACCCACTACCTCCACTCGGAGGTGGACACCCTCGACCGGGTGGACATCCTGCGCAACCTCAGGCTGGGGGTTTACGACGTTATTGTAGGTATAAACTTGCTGCGTGAGGGGCTGGATCTGCCGGAGGTAAGCCTGGTGGCCATCCTCGATGCTGATAAGGAAGGCTACCTCCGCTCGGAGACGGCGCTCATCCAGACCATGGGTCGAGCTGCCCGGCACGTTGAGGGACATGCCATCATGTACGCCGATACCATAACCGAGTCCATGCGCCGGGCCATCGAGGAGACCAACCGTCGCCGACGGATCCAGGAGGCTTACAATCGTGAGCACGGCATTACCCCGCAGGGAATCAAGAAGGCCATCCGGGACATCACCGACCAGTTACGCAAGGTGGTGGCCGAACCCAAGCCCGAATATGCCCCAGCCTCCCTGCCCAAGGACGAACTCATTCGCCTCGTCAAGGATTTGGAGTCACAGATGAGGGAAGCCGCGCGGAGCTTGGAGTTCGAGAGGGCCGCCATGCTCCGGGATCAGATCATCGAGCTCCGCAAAACCCTGGCCGCCGAGGACGACATCGGCCTGGTAAAGCAAAGCCGCCACAAGGAAAAAGCGAAGTCCCGCTTTGCCAAGAGGTAGGAGCTTAAGGCCTTCTCTTAATCCTTAATCCGGCTGATCTATGGATTCCGGCGGCTGCCGTCGCTGGTGAAGCGCAGAAGTTCGGCGAAGTTGTTGATACGCACCAGATTATTGGTCTCCTTGGTGCCATCGTAGGTGAGCGAAATCCAGGGCTTGCCGTATTGGGCACTCAGGCTCTCAGCCATGGCGGCAACGATTCCTCCCGGCATGCAGCCGTGAGGCATGACCGAGATGACCCCGGCGAACCGGGGATCCTTCAGCCACTCCACTCCGGCCCCGATGCTGAGCACGGCCTCGCTGCCACACTTCGGTGAGAGATATTTCTCGGTGTAGGAGAGGATCTCCTTGATCGAGGGCTCCACCGGGCCGAGGAACTCCCCGAGCTTCTCGGCTACCTTGCGCTCATCGTGAATTTGCACCAGTAGCTTGATGTAACTTCGCAGCGTCTTCCTGATCTGCCGGTCATGCACGCCGTCCTCCAGGTTGCGGTACGAAGTATATTTGATCCATTCGCCAAAGGGGGAAACGATCACCTCTAGCCCGGCTTCCTCGCAGGTTCTCACCAGGTTATTGTTGCTGAAGCTATTGCTCCGCAGGAAGATCTCGCCATTGATCCCGACCAGGGGTCTTTTTGGCTTTTCGGGGTCAATGAGAGCGTTGAACTTGGCCGCTGCCTCCTTCAGGACATCGTCGAAGTCCTCTCGACGCCGAGCCCGCTCGGCAAGTCGGGCCAGGAACTCCTCGAACAGCCTGTCGGCCGCCC